>CANFHO010000040.1 GCA_947447005.1 Chitinophagaceae bacterium | reverse complement strand
GTACCTAATAACCTAAGATTGTCGCGCAAGACCCAAAGCAGTGGCGTATCTGAAGCCACATCCACTTTTTGGACTTTGCCATTGATGTTGAGTGAATAAACTGGCATGTGATTCTTTTATGACTTAAATTTAATGAAAATCAATGGGTATGCAAAATGCTGTTCAACTTTCCGTTCGGTCTTTGCTGATATTGTTTAACCTGACATTTTTTTCTGTTTCAAACGTTGCACAAAGTACTGTTGCCAATGCAAATGAACTTTGCCAAGGAGCCTATTTCACTGAAGAGCAAGGAGCTACATTGCTTGCAACGCTTAAGCCATCTGAACTGAAACAATGGATACTTCGTAGAGATAGTGTTTTGAATCAAATCAGACGAGGGATGCGTATTGAAAATCTTCCACCGAAACCCATTTCTACACCTGTGATTCATTCCAGAAAAATCATGGACGGATACACGGTTGAAAATGTATATTTTGAAAGCATGGAAGGATATTACGTTAGTGGTAATTTATATCGCCCAGCCAACATACAAAAATCCTATGCAGGAATACTTTGTCCGCATGGCCATGATGGAACACTTGAAGGACGTTTTCGTGAGCAGATGCAAAAACGTTGTGCTACACTTGCTCGCATGGGTGCTGTTGTTTTTGCCTGGGATATGATTGGATATGGAGATAGCAAGGAATATGCACATAAAAATCCTGGCGCATTAAAACTGCAAACCATCAATAGTATACGTGCCTTGGATTTTCTTTTATCTCTTCCTGGTATAGATGCAAAACGTATTGGTATAACGGGAGAATCAGGCGGTGGAACCCAGACTTTTCTGTTAACGGCACTCGACAATCGAATCAAGGTTTCAGTACCTACGGTCATGGTTTCTGCCCACTTCTTTGGAGGCTGTTCTTGTGAAAGTGGGATGCCCATTCACAAAAATGGAAAATTCCAAACATGCAACGCAGAAATTGCTGCTTTAGCAGCGCCCAGACCCATGATGCTCATTTCAGATGGTGCCGACTGGACCAAAAATACGCTTGTTGTGGAATATCCTTTTATGCAGCAGGTATATGCATTGTATGGTCAACAACAACATGTGGAGAATGTTCACCTCGCACAGGAACAACACGATTATGGACCGGGAAAAAGAAATGCGATGTATCCATTTATGGCAAAATACTTGAAGTTGAATTTGCAAGCGGTGTTGGATAAAAATGGTATGGTGGATGAAACTGCGTCAAGGGTTTTGGATAAGCAGACACTTGCTGCTTTTGATAAAAAGCATCCGCTGCCGGTGAATGCAATCAAAACTGACGAACAGCTGCTGTTGAGGTTGAAATGAAGATGAAAAAGTAAGCCACTACTGATTGAAAGATGATATATTTTTTGTTCAACCAATCTCATCTTTAAGTGGGTTTATATTTCAACATTTTATTACAGCATGAAATTATAGCGCAGGCGAACCTTGGCAAGCTTTCAAAAATGCTTGGTTATTATATAGATTATGTGTTTTTTGGCAGTAAAATGAAAAATTGTCATGGTTTAGTAATATTCTTTAAAAGAAATATATTATTATTTTTTTTCTCATTAACAGAACTTTTTTTATCTAGATTTGTTTACAACGAATCAACTTGCTAAAATGAATGTGGAATGCAAAACTTGCAATACGCCACCTAATGACCGTAAGGTCAATGTAGGATTTATTTCAGGAATGATGCTTGTCATCCTTCCCAAATGTCCTTTTTGTATCATGGCCTATACATCTACCGCCATGTTGTGCGGAGAAGGTTCCCTTGTAGAACTTTCCAAAACCCATAATTCGACTTTAACCATCATCATCACTTCATTGTTGGGTTTAATTACGTTGTGTTCAATATTCTTCAATAAAAAAGGAAGAAAGACTTGGTATGCTTTTGCTTTTGCCTTAACAGGCATTTCAATGATATTATATAGTGTTATACAATTTGGAGGACAATCGCTTTATTATGCAGGGATGATTTTTGTGTTCGTAGGAGTTTGGCTGAATGGGAGTTTAATGTGGTTTTGGAAAAGCCTTAAAGATGTTTTCCAGCTGAGTAGAAAAGATTTCGTGGGATAAAATTTTTTTTATTAACAGCTCTTTGATTCCAATATTGCTGGAACTGGGAGTTGATTCATCACTCATAAAACATGCAATATGATTGCTCAGTCATTCCAGTACGAATCTCCAGGCACACTGGCTGAAGCCATTGCTCTATTAAATGAGCATGGCGACGAAGCCAAAGTGCTATCAGGCGGACACAGTCTTATCCCCATGATGAAGCTGCGTTTTGCCAGTCCAGGTTATCTTATCGACATCAACAACATTCCAGGGCTTTCCGACATCAAAGAGGAAGCAGGTGTTGTTAGAATTGGAGCATTAGTCAGGGAGTCCCAGTTGGAACATTCCGATCTTTTGGCCAAACATTTTCCCATTTTTAAGGATGTTACAAAATTGATTGCTGATCCTCAAGTACGTAACATGGGTACCTTGGGTGGTAACCTTGCGCATGGAGATGCCGCCAATGATCATCCAGCAGTAATGATCGCCCTTGGTGCTTCAGTAGTAATTACCAATGCTGAAGGCGAACGTGAAGTTCCGATAGATGAATTTTTCTACGGATTTTACATGACAGCCATCCAGCAAGGTGAAATCTTGACAGAAATCAGGATTCCTGTACCAGCTTCTGGAACAGGGAACGCTTACCACAAATTAGAACGCAAGGTAGGAGACTATGCGACTGCAGGTGTAGCTGTTCAAATCACCGTTGGTGAAGATGGAATAGTTACTTCAGCAGGTATTGGACTTACCAATTTAAATCCAGTTCCATTGCGTGCATCACGCAGTGAAGAAGCATTGATTGGCAAGCCATTAAGCGATGAAACCATTGCTTTAGCAGCCCAATTTGCTTCAGAAGATTGTAGTCCAAATTCAGACCTTAGGGGATCAGAAGAATACAAGCGTCACTTAACAAGTGTACTTGTGAAACGCATGATTGCTAAGGCTGTAGAACGCATCAATGGGTAACCAAATTAGAACCAAAAAAATTAAAGAACATGACCAAGACAATTACTGTAACTGTCAACGGCACAGCTCACACCGCCGAGGTAGAGCCTAGGTTGTTGCTTGTACACATGATACGCGAGGTGCTCAACATGACGGGCACTCACATTGGATGCGACACCAGCAGCTGCGGTGCCTGCACCATTCTCCTTGATGGCAAAAGTATCAAAAGCTGCACAGTGCTTGCTGTTCAGGCTAATGGTAAAAGTATCACTACCATTGAGGGATTGGCTCCAGAAGGTGGACCCTTGCATCCATTGCAAGAAGGCTTTAAAGAAAACCATGGATTGCATTGCGGATTTTGTACCCCAGGTATGATCATGCGTTGCGTGGAACTTTTAGAGCATAACAACAATCCAACTGAAGAAGAAATTCGTTGGGGCATTTCAGGAAACTTATGTCGTTGCACAGGTTACAATAACATTGTGAAAGCTGTTCAGTGGGCAGGTGCCAAAATGCGTGGTGAAGAAACACCTTCAACTGAACCCGAATTCGTTTGATCTCATTATTAAAGAATTAAAATCAGCATTATGATTCAATGTAAAACTTCGAAAGCTATCGGAGGAATGGGACACTCCCTCAAACGTAAGGAGGACGCCCGTTTCATCCAAGGTAAAGGCAATTACGTCGACGACGTTAAACTGCCTGGGATGCTGTATATGGATATCGTAAGGAGTCCGTATGCGTATGCAAAAATCAAAAATATCAACATAGAAGAGGCCATGAAAGTGCCTGGGGTTGTTGCCGTTGTTAGTGGCCGCGATCTTGAAAAATACAACCTTCATTGGATGCCTACACTGATGAGTGATACCCAAATGGTATTGCCAACAGATACGGTCATGTATCAGAGCCAAGAAGTGGCAGCAGTTATTGCTACCACAAAATATGCTGCTCGTGATGGTCGTGAAGCTGTTATCGTGGAATATGAACCCATGAAACCTGTTATCGATCCTTTCAAATCTTTAGATCCTTCTGCTCCTGTATTGCGTTCTGACAAAGAAGGTAAAACAGACAACCATATCTGGAATTGGAAAGCAGGTGATAAAGAAAAAACAGATACTCTTTTTGAAACTGCAGATGTGGTTGTAAAAGAGCAAATGCATATCCCAAGAATTCACGTTGCGTCTATTGAAACATGTGGATGTGTGGCTGATTATGACAAGGTCAACAACCACCTTACCATGTACATGACCACTCAAGCGCCTCATGCCATCAGAACAGTGATTGCATTGGTTGCAGGTCATGTCGGTCTAACTGAAGAAAAAGTGCGTGTTATCGCTCCAGATATTGGAGGTGGTTTTGGTGGTAAAGTTCCAGTATACCCTGGATATGTAATTGCCATCGCTGTTTCTTTCTTGGTTGGTAAACCAGTGAAGTGGATTGAAGACCGCAGTGAAAACCTACAGGCCGACAGCTTTGCACGTGATTATCATATCACTGCAGAGATGGCAGGTACTAAAGACGGAAAAATCCTTGGTACAAGGTTTAAAATTCTTGCAGATCATGGTTATACTGATGCTTCTGCAAATCCTTCAAAATTCCCTACAGGTATGTTCTCCATCGCTACTGGTAGCTATGATTATGGAACTACTTATATGGAGTGCGACGCCGTTTACACCAACAAACCTCCAGGGGGTGTTGCCTATCGTTGCTCTTTCCGCGTAACAGAAGCTGTACATGCTATTGAAAGGATCACAGACCGCTTTGCATTTGAAGTAGGAAAAGATCCAGCAGACCTTCGCATGCAAAACTTCATCAAGAAGGAAGACTTCCCATGGAAATCACCCACTGGATGGATCTATGATTCTGGTGATTATCATGCTGGTTTACAAAAAGCCATGGATGCCCTAAACTATAATGACCTTCGTCGTGAGCAAGCTGAAAAGCGTGCCAAAGGTGAACTCATGGGTATTGGTATCTCTACTTTCACTGAAATTGTAGGTGCTGGTCCATCAAAAGACTTTGATATCCTCGGAATCAAGATGTTCGACAGTGCTGAAATCCGTGTTCATCCAACAGGTAAAGCCATCGCTCGTTTCGGAACCAAGAGCCAAGGTCAGGGACATGAAACAACATACGCACAAATCATCGCTGAGGAATTAGGTATCCCAGCTGAGAACATTGCCATCGAAGAAGGAGATACAGACACTGCACCATACGGACTAGGAACGTATGCAAGTCGTAGTACGCCAACAGCCGGTGCTGCAGCAGCCATCGCAGCAAGGAAATTGCGCGACAAAGCAAGGAAAATTGCAGCCTATCTTTTGGAAGTGAGTGAAGATGACTTAGAATGGGAACCAGGTAAGTTCTTTGTAAAAGGTGCTCCAGAAAAGTCTAAGACCATCCAAGAGCTTGTGTTTGCAGCGTATACCAACCATCCTCAAGGAATGGAAGCAGGCTTTGAAGCAACCCATTATTACGATCCGCCAAATCTTACTTTCCCTTCAGGTGCTTACATCTGCGTTGTTGATATCGACAGGGAAACTTGTGAAATCAAGGTAAGAAGGTTTGTGGCTATCGACGACTGCGGAAACATCATCAATCCGATGATTGTACAAGGTCAGGTGCATGGTGGTTTGACACAAGGTATTGCTCCTGCCATGTATGAGGAACTTATTTATGATGAGGCCGGTAACATCCTTAACGGAACCTTCATGGATTACCTCGTACCTACAGCAGTAGAATCGCCAAATTGGGAAACTGGTCATACCGTTACACCTTCTCCACACCATCCAATTGGTGCAAAAGGTGTAGGTGAATCTCCAACCGTTGGAGCTCCTCCGGCCATTGCTAACGCAATTGTTGATGCATTGTCTCCATTTGGCATTACCCACCTTGATATTCCAATCACGCCTTTCAAAATATTCAAGGCATTGAAGGAAAAAGGGGTGTTCTAATAACCAATGTTTTTTAAACGTGAAAAGCAATCGGCCGTGTTTAAACGATTTGTAAACTAAGCTAGTATTGCTTTTCACGTTTTTCATCTATTTAAAAAATTATAATCAAATGAACGCTACAATTTCAAAAACGTTCCATGTTCTTCATCCTCTTGCGGATGTTTGGGAAAATATCACCAACCCTGAAAAAATTGTTGTTTGTGTTCCAGGAGCAGCTTTGACTGAAATGTTGGATGCAGATAACTTTAAAGGTGATGTGGAGCTAAAATTTGGTCCCGTTAAAGCCAAATATGGCGGGGTAATCAGTTTCCTCGAAAGAAATGCAGATACCCATACCATGAAAATGAAAGGTGCCGGTACTGATGTAAAAGGAAAAGGTGGGGCTGATATGATTTTGGATGCATCCATGAGTGAGAAAGATGGTGGCACTGAAGTTAGTGTTACCATGGATGTTACCGTACAAGGAATGTTGGCGCAGTTTGGCAGCAGGTTGGTGACAGATGCCACTACACATGTATTTGACCAATTTGTATCCAACTTCAAAAACCAATTAGATGGTATGGAAGTTAAAGGCGCATTGAGTGCTGGCGCAATGATGGGTAGCATGATTAAAGGAATGTTTGGAGGAAATAAGTAATGCCTATCGACGAATTGAAATATCCGGAACAGTTAGGTCAGTTTCTCGACAGTCACCAATACGTGGCTGATGCTGAAATGCTGACCTCTCTGTTCCTTCTTTTGAAACTGAACAAGCCTTTGCTGTTGGAAGGTCCTCCAGGAGTAGGTAAAACGGAAGCGGCTTTGGTGCTCTCACAATGGCTTGATGTTCCGTTGATTCGTTTGCAATGCTACGAAGGACTTGATGTCAATGCGGCTGTTTATGAGTGGAATTACCAGAAACAATTATTGGGAATTCGCATGCAGGAGGGTTCAACAATGTCTTCCCAAGAAAAAGAACAAAAGATTTTTAGTGAAGAATATTTATTGAAGCGTCCATTGTTGCAAGCCATTTCTCAAGCAGATAAATCTCCAGTGTTGTTGGTAGATGAATTGGATCGCAGCGATGAAGAATTTGAAGCATTCTTATTGGAATTGCTTTCAGCTTTTCAGATTACGATCCCCGAGTTGGGTACCATCAAGGCTAAGCATAAACCATACATCATCCTGACGTCTAACCGAACACGTGAACTAAGCGATGCTTTGAAGCGAAGGTGTTTGTATCATTGGATTGGATATCCAGGACTTGAAAAAGAAATGTCAATTGTCAAGAAAAGGCTACCTGGAATTGAAGAAAATCTGTTGAAGCAGGTTGTTGAATATGTGCAATCATTCCGACAATTAAAACTCATCAAAACTCCTGGAATCAGTGAAACCATTGATTGGGCAGAAAGCATGATGGCATTGGGTTATCGGGAAGTGAACAGTAGGGCAATGGAACAAACATTGGGAGCCATTCTCAAGACAACAGAAGATATTGAACAGGTAAGGTTATCTGTAGGAGAAACAATCTAAATGAAAAAAATCCAGGCATTTCAGACAAATAGCCTTTCAGAAGGCATTGTATCTTTTGCACAATTTGCAAGGGAACATGGTCTGAATGTGGGGATACAAGAAACCCAGGATGCTTTGCAGGCAAGTTGTTTGGGCATCCTGAATAACAAAGACGTTTTTCGCCATGCATTGAAATCTCTCTTTTGTACTTCACCTGAAGAGATGATGGTTTTTGATCAATTGTTTTCTTTGTATTGGGATACCAATCCAATTGATCTTCAAAAGCGTAAAGGGAAAGTAAACATACAGGGGAGCGTTAATAAAAAAGCAAATGCCTCTCTCGTGATGTTGGGAATGGGTAATGCACAGGCAGAGCCTGAAGAGGACGCAAAGAATGTGAGTGGTGCCAATGAAGCTGAACGGTTAAAGAAAACAGATCTTTCACTGCTAACCATATTGGAGGCAGAACAATTGGAAGAGATTGCTAGAAAACTTTGTAAGCAGATGGCAGTGAGGATGCGCAGAAGGATGAAGCAGAACAGAAAACATGGAACGCTTTATCTACGCAAAACAATCAGAAGAAGCATCGCGTCGGGTGGTGAGCCCATTCAGCTTTTTCATCAAATGAAAACACCTAAAAAACAACGCTTGATTGTCTTGTTAGACATCAGCGGTTCAATGGATAAATATTCCTTTTTTTTGCTTCGTTTTATATGCGCCTTGCGTGATCATTTTCGTCAGTTGGAAGCCTTTGTTTTTAGTACTTCGCTGAAACGTATCACCAAAGCAATGAAACCTCAGCAATTGGAAAGGGTGTTGAAAAACATCAGCGAAAATACGGATCATTGGAGTGGTGGAACCCGCATCGGTGAGTGCATGAAGCAATTCAATGACATTTTTGGAAAACGCATGCTCAATGGCTCGCCAACAGTACTCATTCTCAGTGACGGCTTGGATACTGGCGATGCCGATTTGCTCGGTGCAGAATTGCAAAAAATTCATGCTCGGTCAAAACGAACCATTTGGCTGAACCCTTTAAAAGGTATGAAGGGATATCAGCCTTTGGCTAAAGGCATGAAGGCTGCATTGCCTTCTGTTGATGACTTTAGATCAGCCCACAACTTGGAAAGTTTATTGGAACTTGAAAAATTATTGATGCATGCTTGACAAACATTTAGAAACAATCCTAGAATTGATAAAAGGATCAGAACCCTTTGTAATGGCACAAGTGGTTGGCAGACAAGCCCCAAGCAGCAGCAAAGTTGGTGATAAAGCCATTGTTAAACGCAATGGGAAAATGATTGGTTGGATTGGTGGAGGTTGTGTTCAAGGCATTGTATTAAAGGAATCTTCAGATGCCATCACCAGCGGAAAACCACGTTTGGTAAGGATTGGAAAACAACTGAGCGATACAAAAAACCAGGAGGGTGTTATGAACTATACAATGACCTGCCAAAGCGAAGGTCAGGTTGAAATCTATTTAGAGCCTGTACTGCCTCAACCGCATTTGGTGGTGATGGGGAAATCTGAAATAGCCAAGGCCCTGGTTCGTTTGGGTAAAGCCATTAATTTTAAAGTAACAGGAGTTGCTGAAGGCGCAAACCTTCAGACATTTGGGAAAGTAGATGAATTGATCACACAAATTGATTTGTCCAAAGTTAAAACAACTGCCATGTCGTTCATCGTAGTGGCTTCACAAGGTGAACATGATGAGCAATCTCTTTTAGAAGCATTTAAAAAAGAATCCGCATATGTTGGGTTTGTTTCTAGCAGAAAAAAAGTGGCAACTGTTTCAACATATTTACAAGAGGCCGGTATTGAGCAGTCAGCAATCGAAAAACTGCATTCTCCAGCAGGCATCGATATTACAGCAAAGCAACCCGATGAAGTTGCTATCAGTATTTTAGCAGAAATCATTCAGGTTAAAAATGGATTGACAGAAATGTTTAAAATGGATTCAAAATCAGAACAAACTGAAATTGTTCCATCCTTTTACATCAATCCAGTGTGCGGAGTGCCTGTTGATATCAACAATCCAAAACATATTATAGAACACCAAGGAGAGCAGGTGTACTTTTGTTGTGATGGGTGTAAAATAAAATTTGAAAAAGATCCTGAAAAATATATCAAAGCAAGGGAGTTAGGACTCCCCCCTGAAGGAATGTAACGAGTATTTTTTTGTAAATGATACCATGAAAGAACTCAAGGAAATAGTGAAGGCTTATGATGCTGCTTTGCAAGCAGGCAACAGCGTTGCATTGGCTGCAGTGGTGCACTTGGAAGGTTCCTCTTACAGGAGGCCTGGTGCTCGCATGTTGGTAAATGACGAAGGAGAACTTACTGGGGCCATCAGTGGTGGTTGTTTGGAAGGAGATGCACTTAGAAAGGCGATGTATGCACTCTCTCAGCAGATGTCAAGGTTGGTTACTTATGATACCAGTGATGAAGACGACATGACCATCGGCATTCAATTGGGTTGTGCCGGCGTGATTCAGGTTTTGTTTGAGCCCATTGATCCTAACAAGAAAGACAATCCTATTCAGCTTATCAGAAAGGCATTGGCCATTCGTCAGGAAGCGGTGATGGTTACTTTATTCAATCTGTCTAATAAAAATGCCGATCAACCTGGAACCTGTTTGCTGATGGAATCCAACGGAAATATTTCTGGCAACATTCCAATTCCAGGAATGGAAAAGGTGGTGATGGAAGATGTTTTATTGGTGATGAAAAACAAGAAATCTCTTTTCAGGGAATATCAGGCAGATGGCATTTCAATGACTGCATTTATTGAGTTCTTGCAACCAGCCATTTCATTGGTTGTGGTAGGCGCGGGAAATGATGCAGTACCCATGATGCAGATCGCTGATACATTGGGTTGGGATGTACGGGTTGTTGATGGCAGAAATACCCATGCCCGCCCCGAACGTTTTATTGCAGCTTGTCAGATTTTGGTTTCAAAACCAGAAGCCGTTTTGGATCAGCTTCCCATGGATAGTCGAACAGTTTTTGTGATGATGACACACAATTACAATTACGACTTGTCTATGCTAAAAGCATTGTTACCAACCCAAATTCCATACATTGGTATGCTTGGTCCAAAAAAGAAACTCGATCGCATGCTGGATGAATTGAGGCAGGGAGGCATGCAGTTGGATGATGCCATGCTTTCAAAAGTATTTGGACCAACAGGATTGGAAATAGGCGCAGAAACACCTGAAGAAATTGCGTTGAGCATCATTGCTGAAATTCAGTCGGTGATGGAAGGCAAAGCTGGCGGTATGTTAAAGAGCAAGCTTGATGTGATTCATGCACGCGAAGATATAAGGATTGAAAAAAAGAATATTTTTAATCCATTATGAAATACACCATAGAACAGTGTGGAATCATTATCCTGGCGGCAGGGGAAAGCAAAAGACTGGGTAAACCCAAGCAATTGCTTTCGTTTGGTGGAAATACATTTCTAACCAGTGTGGCAAAAACCGCGTGTGAATCAGACATGCAACCGGTTATTGTTGTTTTGGGTGCCAATGCTGAAAAGATTGGTGAAACATTGAACATACCAAGCATTCATGTTGTTAAAAACAGCGATTGGCAAGAGGGAATGGCGTCTTCAATAAGAACGGGATTGTTTACTTTGACAGAACTTTTCCCACAAGTAGATGGTATTGTCATGTTGGTTTGTGATCAGCCATTTCTTAATCATGATGTGATTAGGGCATTGGTTGAAGCGCAGCGTAATTCAGGACTACCAGCCGCTGCAGCTTCTTATGGAGGTAAGTTGGGAACCCCAGCTCTTTTTCACAAGAGCCTTTTCTCAGAACTGATGTCGCTTTCAGGAGATACGGGAGCCCGAAAAATGTTGGAACGAAAAAGGGAACATGTAGTGGAAGTTGAATTTGAAATGGGTGTTGTGGATATTGATACGCAAGAAGATTATGAACGATTGTTAAACAACGATAAAAACGCTGTATGATTATAGATGGATTCAACAGGGTACACGACTATTTGAGGATATCCCTGACAGACAATTGCAACTTGCGTTGTTTCTATTGCATGCCAGAAGAGGAATATGAATTTACTCCAGCCAGCAAGCTCATGCAAGCAGATGAAATAGAATCCATCGCAAAAATATTTGTGGCCAATGGGGTAAATAAAATCAGGCTCACAGGCGGAGAACCATTGGTGAGAAAAGATGCTGCAGACATCATCCTCAGATTAGCCAGATTGGGCGTAAAGATTACCTTAACTACCAATGGAACAAGGCTTCATGAATTTGTAGATGTCATCAAAGAAGCCGGCATCAATTCCCTGAACATAAGTCTGGATACGTTGGATAAGGAAAGATTTATCATGATGACCAAAAGAGATCAATACGACAGAGTACGCAGCAATATTGACCTCATGATTCAAGAAGGCATTCATGTAAAAGTGAATGTCGTTGCCATGAAAGGACTAAATGATGGTGAAATCAATGACTTTATCAAATGGACGAAAGATGCGCCATTGCATGTACGATTTATTGAATTCATGCCTTTCAGCGGAAACCGATGGAACAGCGAACGCGTCATGACATGGCAGCAGATATTGGAAGTGGCAAGTTCTACATTTGATATCCTTCCATTGGAACGCGAAGTACATGAAACTGCCAAGAAATATATAGTTCCAGGTCATCAAGGAACATTTGCTGTAATTAGTACGATGAGTGCACCATTTTGTGGAGATTGCAATCGCATGCGGCTAACTGCAGATGGTAAAATGAAGAACTGTCTTTTTTCACAAACAGAAACCGATTTATTGACACCATTCCGCAACGGCGAAGATATTCTGCCATTCATTCATCAAAGTATCCTGGATAAGAAAAAATCCCTGGGAGGTCAATTTACCACCGACATGGGTAAAATTGAAACCTCAAAATTGGAAAACAGAAGTATGATAACCATAGGAGGCTAGCATACTTTTTGTAAAGATGATTATAAAGATGTTTGATAAATACTTAGGGGAATGCGTCTATTGAAGTTCATAATCATATTTTATTTCATACCCAGTGTTTTGGTTGCTCAATCATCTTCTCCAGATACCATCGTAACACTTAAGGACATTGTAGTGCTTGCATCCAGAAAGCCGGAATCATTGATGGCGGCTCCTGTATCAACACAATTGGTTGGCAAAAGATTTTTCGAAAACAGTGCGGCCTCCTCTTTCTTTGATGCGCTTGCCAATGTCAAAGGCATACAGATGATTACCCCCAGTATGGGGTTCAGAATCCTCAATAGCAGAGGTTTCAACAATACAACAAATGTTCGGTTTGTACAGACTGTGGATGGGCTGGATATACAATCACCACATATCGGCAGCCCCATTGGGAATGCGCTTGGCCCAAGTGATTTGGACATAGATAAAGTTGAATTGATGCCAGGAGTAGCTGCGACGCTTTATGGGATGAATGCCATCAACGGGCTGGCAGATTTCACTACCAGAGACCCATTCACAGACAAAGGTCTTTCTGTGATGCAAAAAACTGGAATGACCAATACGGATGGATCATTTCAAAAGCGATTGTATTCAGAAACATCCATCCGTTATGCAAATACCATTGGCACTCATTGGGCTTATAAAGCCAACATCACCTATATGCATGGGAATGACTGGGTGGCTGATAATCAACAAGATTTGAATTCATTGGCAAATGCAAGCACCGGGCTTCTTGGTGCTACCAACCCTGCAGCTGACCTTGTCAATCGTTATGGTGATGAATCTTCCAATAGAAAAACCCTGACATTGGGAGGGAAGTCTTACGTGGTTGGCAGAACCGGATATTTTGAAAGTGAAGTGGCAGATTATTCAATCAGAAACATCAAAGGAGATGCAATTATCAAATGGCGAAACAACAATGGTTCAGAAATTTCCTATACTTTTCGTGGAACCATCATGGATAATATCTATCAACGTTCAAATAGGTTTCGTTTACAAGATTATTTTTTGCAGCAACATGCCATTCAATTTAATGTAAAAGGCGTCAAAGGAAATCTGTATTACAATAGTGAAAATACAGGCAATTCTTATAACCTAAGGTCCATGGCAGAAAACCTTGATAGGTCATATAAAACCGATGCCACATGGTTCAGTGATTATACAACTGCATTCAATTCCCTGAACAATGGATTTATTCCGATTGCACAGTTGCATCAGATGGCAAGGATCGCTGCGGATAATGGTAGATATGCATCTGGATCTGCTTCATTTCAAGAAGAGTTGTTGAGGTTGCAGCAAATCAATAATTGGGACATGGGAGCAGCGCTGAAAGTAAGAGCTGCATTCATTCAGGCTGATCTGCAATGGAATGCATCAGATTACTTTTTAAAATCTTTTAAACATTGGTCTGGCATTGATTTGATTGCTGGTTTTGACATACGTCAAAACATCACTTATTCGGACGGAAATTATTTCATCAATCCTTTCAAGGGCCAGGATGGAAAGCCCATTTTATACAAAAAAACAGGGGCTTATATTTCCATGAACAGAGATTTTCTCCATAAAAAAATGCGCATTGGGTTTGCCCTTCGGGGGGATAAAAATGATTTTTTCAAGACAACTTTCAGTCCCAGATTGACTACTACATGGAGGCCTAGTTCCAATACGACTTTCAGGTTAAACGCACAGCTGGGATATAGATTTCCCATTATTTTTGAAGCATTTTCAAATGTCAATAGCGGAGGTGTAAAAAGGGTTGGTGGATTGCCTGTTATGTCAAATGGCATTTTTGAAAACGGGTGGTTGCAAACTTCTATTACTGCATTTCAATCTGCCGTGTTGAAGGATGTAAATACTTCAGGCATTGGTTTCAACAATGCGGTTGTTAAAAATGCTGCTCTATTGAAAAAAAATGCATATTCTTATTTGAAACCAGAAAAAGTAAAAAGCATTGAAGCGGGATTCAGGCAATTGCTTTGGGGTGGCAAAATGCTCATTGATGCAGATGTGTATTTCAATAGCTATCATCATTTTATTGCACAAGTAAACATGAATGTGCCCAATACTTCGAACATCGATTCCATCCCTTATTATTTGTACGATAAATCCAAACAAAAGCCATATCGAATGTGGACGAATTCTACAACCATTGTTCAGAATTATGGTTACAGTGTTGGCATAACTTATACACATCCACGTTCTATCTTGGTTTCCTCCAATGTTGTATTCACAAAGCTTACCAAAAAGCAACAACAGGATGGATTGGAAGATGGTTTCAATACGCCATCATGGTCATCAACCATTACATGCGCTTCAAATGATATGTGGAAACATTGGAAAACAGGAATCACCTGGCGTTGGCAGGATCATTATTCATGGGTATCTTTTCTGGTAAGTGGAGAGGTCCCTGCGTATCAAACCATAGATGCATTTATAGGGTATCATTTCAATGCGCAACCCATTAAAATAAAGTTGGGTGGAAGCAATATCCTTCATAAGCCCTATCAGTCATTTTTGGGAGGGCCATCTGTGGGTGGATTTTATTATTTGAGTCTTACATTTGGAATGAAATGACAAGATGATGGAGAAAATGATTCATGTTAAAAGAGCAAATGAGTTGATTGCACAAAGCATCAGTCCACTTGAACCTTTTGTGGTGCAACTCTCAGAAGCTCAGGGACTGGTATTGGCTGAGGATGTTTTCTCAAACTATGATATCCCTGCATATCCGCAATCCAGCATGGATGGATACGCCTTTGCATTTGAAACAGGAAAATCCAGTTATGTCTTAGAAGGTGAAATGGCTGCAGGTAGCAATCACCAGTTTCAATTGAAGCAAGGCTTTGCTGTAAGAATATTTACTGGTGCAGCTGTTCCTCCAGGGGCTGATACTGTATTGGTGCAAGAAAAATCAGACGTTCAACTCGGCCATGTGCATTTAGCTGATCTGCAATTAAAAAAAGGGGATAATGTGCGTCAGGTCGGTTCAGAAATACAGAAGGGAGCAAAGGCATTGCCTAAAGGACATTTATTGAACCCCGCTTCCATTGGGTTTTTGGCCGGAATGGGGGTATCATCAGTAAAAGCATATCCCAAACCAAGGGTTGCCATTCTTGTAACCGGCAATGAACTTCAAATGCCTGGGAAAGCATTGGAATATGGGCAGGTTTACGACTCAAATTCATTGACGTTGAAAGCTTGTCTTTCTCAATTTCATATCAGTCATGTGGAAATTCTAAGCGCTGGCGACAATCTTTTTCAATTGCAGTCTATGCTTGAAAAAGCTTTGACAACGTCAGATTTGATTCTGATGACTGGAGGAGTAAGTGTAGGAGATTATGATTTTACAATGGATGCATTTGAATCATGTGGAGTGAAAAAGATATTTCATAAAATCAAACAAAAGCCTGGGAAGCCAATCCTTTTCGGAACAAAAGGAGAAAAGGCGGTTTTTGGATTGCCCGGAAATCCAGCTTCCGTGCTGACTTGTTTTTACGAATATGTAATCCCAGCGATTGGCTTGATGATGCATTCCCAAAAATCGATTGAATGTAAACAGGTGCCGTTGGAACATGATCATCAAAAGACTGCAGGATTAACACATTTTTTAAAGGCATACTACAATGGAGAAAATGTTTCATTAAAAACAGGTCAGGAATCATACAAACTTTCATCTTTTGCTGCGTCTAATTGTCTGGCAGTTTTCCCTGAAGAGGAAACCACTTTTAGTAAAGGTCAATTGATTGACATTCATATTTTACCTCAATAAATAAAAGCATGACGATAACCATATTTTTTTTATTGCTGTTATTCATTGTTGCATTTCTCTATGCAGCTGTGGGTCATGGTGGTGCCAGTGGATACCTGGCATTGATGGCACTTTTTGGCATGATGCCTGAAATAATGAAGCCAACGGCCTTGTTGCTCAACTTGTTTGTTTCTTTATCTGCTTTTGTACTTTTCTATAAGGAAGGTCATTTTAAATGGAAGGTTTTTCTTCCATTTGCATTGGCTTCCATTCCCTTTTCTTTTATTGGTGGTATGATTTCAATTGATGCCCTCATCTATAAAAAAATATTGGGATTCTTGTTGCTGATTCCTGTAATCCGATTGGTTGCATTTCCAAATAAGGACAATGCGGATTTAAAAAAATCTACCTTCTTTTTATCCTTGTTGATAGGAGCTTGTATTGGTTTTTTATCAGGATTGATTGGCATTGGGGGTGGTATTATTCTCTCACCAGTATTGCTATTGCTCGCATGGACTGATCAGAAGCAGACCGCGGCCATCAGTGCATTGTTCATTTTCGTAAATTCAATAGCTGGTTTAGCTGGTCAACTGACCAAAGGAATCAATTTTCAAACGGAGATGTTTATCTTGGTTGGAGTAGCTTTTGCAGGGGGATTGGTTGGTGCATGGTTTGGAGCGAAAAAGTTCAACCAGAATATATTGAAATATTTGTTGGCAACAGTCTTGTTGATGGCATCTGTAAAACTGTTGCTGACTTAAAATAATACGTATGATTGAAGTGATGTTTTTTGGACAGCTAACAGATAGCACAGGTGTTTCCTCAGTAATGGTAGAGGAAGTTGCCAATACGGATATGTTGATTGATATGATGAAGATGCGTTATCCTTCTTTGGCATCATCAAAATACATGGTGGCAGTCAATAATACCATGGTTACAGAAAACACGATTATTACACCCGGCAGTAAGGTTGCTTTCATGCCACCATTTTCAGGGGGTTAAAATGGAACAAACGAATGATCTAAATCGATATCAACGCCAACTTATCCTGAAAGGATTTGGCATGGAAGGGCAACAAAAGCTAAGACAGGCAAAGGTTTTGGTTATTGGAGCTGGTGGCTTGGGTTGTCCGATTATGCAATATCTGGTTGCTGCAGGCATTGGCCATATCGGACTTGCCGATAATGATACGGTTAGTCTTTCCAATCTGCATAGGCAAATACTTTTTGGTTCAGATGACATTCATGCGTACAAGGTAGATGTTGTAAAAAGAAAGATGTTTTCACTCAACAGTGATGTCAACGTACGCACATGGAATGAACGATGGACACAGGAACATTGCATGCAGCATTTTCCAAACTATGATGTAATCATAGATGCAACAGATAATTTTGCATCAAGATACCTGATCAATGATGCCTGTGTATTGTTGGGAAAACCACTTGTTTTTGGTGCGGTATCTCAATTTGACGGACAGGTAGCTGTTTTTAATCAACTTCAAGAAGATGGAAGCAGGTCAGTGAATTATCGTGATTTATTCCCTGTACCACCTGCCAATGGTGAGTTACTCAATTGTTCCGAAGGTGGTGTATTGGGTGTATTGCCTGGCACAATTGGTGCCATGCAAGCAACCGAAGTCATCAAATTGATTACAGGACTTGGAAAAACATTGTCAAACAGGCTTTGGAATTACAATGCATTGTCACAAGATGTGTTCATCATGCAATTGGTTTCAAATCCAATCAGCCATCAAAATATTCCCTCGTCTGAAGAAGAATTTCTTTCAACGGATTATGAGTTTTTGTGCAGCATCCCGCGCATTGGAATCAAAGAAATTGATGTTCTACAGTGGAAAGAAAACTTTTTGGACCATTTATTCGTTGATATACGTGAACCTCATGAACTGCCTCGCTTGAATTCCTTCTGTTCCTCGCTTTCATTGGAATGGATGGAGTTACCTTTATCAAGCCTTGAAACCAATATCAGTTGCCTCAATGGTAGAAACGTGGTATTTGTTTGTCAGGCAGGTATGCGCAGTCTGATGGCTGCTGACATGCTGATGAAATCCAGTCCTGGCTCAAGGGTGTTCAGTCTCAAAGGTGGTGTACACATGTTGGCAGAAAAAAAATTAATTTAAAAAAATGGAAACAAAAAAGGTAAAAAATATTTTCACGGAAGGGCCTGTTGAAGCTACATTCATAGCAGACAGCATTGCCAAACATGCCACCAAAACTTCGATTGGCGGGCATAGTATTTTTCTTGGCCAGGTAAGGGCTGATATGATTGATGATAAACAGGTGGACGCAATCGAATATACCAGTCATGTTGATTTGGCATTGGAAACCATGTCTAAAATTCGAGAAGATATTTTTGCTAAATATGCGTTGACCTGCATGCATGTTCATCATAGTTTGGGTGTTATCAAAGCCGGAGAAATTTGTCTTTTCGTTTTCACCTCTTCAAAGCACCGAAAGGTTGCCATTGATGCCTGTACCGAATGCGTGGAACGTATCAAAGCTGAACTGCCTGTTTGGGGAAAAGAAATTTTTGAGGGAGAGGGGTATCAATGGAAAATAAATAAATAAACTATCGTATGGTTAATATCACACATAAATCGTCAACACTGCGTCAGGCAATCGCAATGGGAATTCTCAAAGTCTCTAAACAGGAAACCATTGATGCCATTGTCAACAGGAAAGTTCCTAAAGGGGATGTATTTGAATTCAGTCGCGCAGCAGGTTTACTTGCTTGCAAGAAGACATATGAAGTAATTCCTGATTGCCACCCACTTCCAGTGGAATATACTTCCATTACACATGAAATTGATGGCTTGAATATCATCATCAGGGTTGAAGTTCATACGATTTATAAAACCGGTGTGGAGGTGGAAGCCATGCATGGTGTTTCTGTTACTGCACTCACGATGTATGATATGCTCAAGCCCATTGATGATTCAATTGAAATTTCATCCATCAAACTTGAGAAAAAGAAAGGCGGCAAAAGTGATATCAAATATGCATATCCAGACACTGTAAAGGTGGCGGTCATTACTTGTAGCGACAGTGTAAGCAAGGGGTTGAATGTTGACAAGAGTGGGAATGTGATTGAAGAAAAATTAAACAAGCATAAACTGAGTGTATCTCATCGACAGGCCATTGCGGACGAGTTTGATGTGATTCAGGAAACTGCCAGGCAGTTAATAGCGGATGGTTATCAATTGATTTTGTTCACTGGAGGAACCGGACTTTCTCCAAGGGATGTAACGCCAGATGCCCTGAAGCCATTGATTGAACGCGAGGTGCCCGGAATCATGGAAGTGGCAAGAGATTATGGCCAGCAACGAACCCCTTATGCGATGTTAAGCAGAGGAATTGCAGGATTTGTGGGTGAGACCTTGCTCATTACGTTGCCTGGTTCTCCACGAGGTGCTGAAGAAAGTATGGATGCATTGTTCCCTTATATCCTTCATATCTTCAGGGTGAGGGAAGGCGTTAGACATGATTAAAAAAGCATGAGTATATACCCAATATATTTAGATTATAATGCCACCACTCCTTGTGATCAGCAAGTGGTTGATGCCATGTTGCCTTATTTTTCCCAACATTTTGGAAATGCTTCGAGCAAGGGACATGCACATGGGTGGTATGCAGAGGATGCTGTTTCTCAAGCGCGTGAACAAGTAGCATCCCTGATTGGTGCTGATCCAAAGGAAATCATCTTTACATCGGGAGCCACAGAGTCTATCAATTTAGCCATTCGTGGCTTGGCCCAAAAGCATGCCTCAAGAGGAAAGCATATCATCACAGTTTCTACTGAACATAAAGCCGTTTTGGATGTATGTGAATATTTGCAGACAGAGGGCTATGAAATAACCTATGTTTCGGTTGATCAATATGGAATGATGCTGCTTGAACATTTGGAAGACATCATTAGAAAGGATACGATACTCATTGCTGCCATGTATGCAAATAATGAAACAGGTGTTATACATCCTGTTTCTGAAATTGGACGCCTTGCCCAAAAATATTCCATTCCGTTTTTTTGTGATGCCACCCAGGCAGTAGGTAAGATACCAGTAAATGCAACTTCTGATGGTATTGATATGATGGCTTTTTCAGCACATAAAATGTATGGCCCAAAAGGAGTAGGAGCCTTGTTTATCAGAAAAAAAAATCCTCTCTTGGAAATAACTCCATTGTTTTTCGGAGGTGGTCATGAACGGAAATTGCGCAGTGGTACATTAAACGTACCTGGAATTGTTGGAATGGGAAAGGCTGCAGAATTGTGTCAGTTGCTGATGGAATCTGAAGCAAATCGTTTGAGTGAACTTCGTGATATGTTATGGAAGGAAATCGGGGCCATTGAAGGTGTTGAGTTAAATGGAGAAAATGACAATTCGCTTTCACATGTTGTCAATATTTGTTTTGGTATGGAAGGTGGAGATAAACTGATCAAAATGCTTTCAAAGTATATATCCGTCTCTTCAGGCTCTGCATGTTCATCTGCAGCGGTTGAACCATCACATGTTTTAAAAGCCATGGGACTTTCTGATGCTAAAGCACATTCATCCATTCGCTTTAGTTTGGGACGATTCACCACTTCACAGGACATCAGAAGTGCTGTAGAAGAAATTAAAAATGCTGTGTCACGTTTAAATTAAAAGAACGCAGTGTTGCATTTTTCTATCATCAATCAGTTTGGGTATTCATGTGTATGTTCTTTTCAAGCGTTTGAATGATTGAGTGCAGTTAGTGTTTTTGTTTAACTTCACAAATGAATCAATAAACTGCATGAAACAAATATTTATCAATCTCCCAGTAACTGATTTGGAGAAATCAATGAACTTCTATTTGCAATTGGGATTTACCATGAATCCATTGTTTACTGATGAAGATCAGAAGTGTATGATATGGTGCGATCAGATTTATGTGATGTTGCAATCGAAGGATTTCTTTGGTGCCTATCTCAAAAAACCGATAGTAGATTTAAAAAAATATCAATCTGCTTCTTTTACATTGCCTGTAGAGAGTCGTGAAAAAGTAAATGAATTGATTGAACATGGAATAAAAGCAGGTGGAATAGAACCAGTACCGATGCTCGACGAAGGATTTATGTTATTGAGAAGCATCGAGGATTTGGATGGATATACTTGGGGTATCATTCATCTGGATATGGATAAGTTTACTGAAGTGAAGGGCTCTGTGTAAATCGATCATGTTTTTGATATGATTATTGAATTGTTTTGATGACTTGGAAAATATCATCCACTCGTACATTCATATAACCATTTATATAACAACCATTTATTGACGAATCATAATATTTTTATTTTGTTTTATAAAGCATTCAAATGAAGACTTCATTCAACAAGTACGTTTATATTCTGTTTGTTCTTTTTGGGCTGTATCAATTGATCTCAAAGCATGCTGCTGGAGATGCTGCTATGTATTTGGGTTTGGCATTGGCCTTTGATCCTTTTGATCAACAACAATCCTGGAAGGAAAGACCCATGTGGCAAAAAGCTTTATTGATTGTTCATCTTGCAATTGTTGCAGGCCTCTTTGGATATATGATAGGATCATCCTCAGGAGATTTTAAGAAAGGGGTTATGGATGGTTGGAATGGCAAATAAGCATCCATGTTATTGTAACACCCCATTTTTCTTAACTACTAAGTTCGTTCCACATTTTGTACATCTTCCTGGTTTATTGCTAATCTCTTTAGGGTGCATTGGACAGGTATATAATTTCATCAAAGAATATTTCATTTGTTCTTTGGTTGATAAATTCAACACCCGTCCGCATTTTGTACATTTTGAAGGCTTTTTACTTTGAACTTCCGGATGCATCATACAATAGTATTCGCCTTTTTTCACTAAAATACTGTCGTTTGCATGATTTAATTTATCAGGTATATGTTGCGCAAATGCAGCAGAAGAAATAATGATGAAGACTACTGAAAGCATCATTTTTAGGTTTTTCATATTCTTTTCATTTTAGAGATGATTTCTTCCGTTTTATATTTTATGAACAGAATTATCTGCCGAGATGAAATTATATCTACTATAAGCATAGACACATGATCTGAATCATCCATAAGCGAAAATTACAGCATTTATTTAGGCGAATACTGAAGAGATGATTGATTTGTAGAAACAGATCTTTGCCAGACAGTGGTCGAATGTTTTTGCCGATGGCAACCATCCAAGCCTTATTTGATTAATGAGATTTATGCAAAACAAATACACTGATTTCAACACTTATATTGTTTTCTTTTATTGTGTATTCATGCGACTGTTCAATGCTTTCTGATAGCATCTCCGCAAAGGGAACAGCCATGATTCGTTGAGGCGTAGCAATGATGATCGTGGATCCTGCTGATAAAAATCGCTTGATGAGTTTGAGCAATGCTTCAAATTGATCGGGTTCATAATTGATATCACTTAACAGAAGGGTATCCGATTTAATATTGTCAGGAAACTCATTCCAATCCAATTGCATTGCCTTCACCTGGTTTAGGTGCAAATGGCGGATATTCATTTCCAACAAAGCAACAGCATCTGCATTGTAATCTGAAATGATGAGATGTTTGGTCTGCTTAGCAATGCATAATGATGGGAGTCCGATACCAGCACCAATTTCAATTACTGTTTTTCCTAGGATCCATTGGGGCTCCTGTTGTAGAAATATCGTCATGGCCTTTGCCGAAGCCCATATCTTGGCCCAAAAGGGAAATGTAACATTATCTCCATCCCGAAGCAAAGCTTCATAGGTTGGCCTTACTATTTCGGCTTTTGGGATATATATGTTAAATCCCTGCTCAACTTCCACCAAATCAACCGGATATCTCATAACAAACCACAATTTACATCTACTTTTGTTTACACAAGATTTGATTTAATTCGGGCTGATACATTCATAAAAACATCCAATCTCAATAATCATTGATCCATAACATATGAGCAATACCTCTTCTGAAAATCTTCAAAATGAAATTTTAGATAAAATCAATCATCCTAAAGAACTGGAGGCATTGTATAGGAAAAACCAAACGGAATTTCATAAAACATTCAATGCATTGTATCCTCAAATTGCTGATGAAAGAGCTGCACAGGTATGGTTTGAACGTTTGAATTATCAACAGGAAAGTATACAATGGATTGATAAAAAGGATCTGCTTTTCATATTGGTCAGCAGTTTTATCGCTGCCGCGATTTTGAAGTTGCCGCAACTCATGAAATGGGATTTGCCCATATTCTTCACTCGTAATATGGCATTGACTATCATGCCTGTTATTGCGATATTTTTCATGTGGAAGAATTCATTTTCTCTCCGAAAAAGTATAGTGCCCATTTTTATTTTTATCCTAGCTGCACTTTATATAAATCTCTTGCCCAAAACTTTAACAAGCGATACCATCAATCTTGTGTGCATTCATCTCCCTTTATTACTTTGGATGGTTATTGGATTTTCATTTGTAGGCAATGATGTGAAAAACAATCAACTGCGTATGCAATACCTGCGGTTCAATGGCGATCTGGTTGTAATAGGAGCTGTACTGATGTTGGCAGGTATTCTATTCAGTGGAATCACCATTGGTTTATTCTCCATGATCAATCGAAAGATTGTAGATTTTTATGTTGATAATATTGCACTGTGGGGTGGTGCCGGTATTCCGATTTTGGGAACATACATTGCATATACGCATCCTCAGATCATCAACAAAATATCTCCCTTGATTGCCAAAATCTTTACTCCCATCGTTTTGGTCATGGCAACCAGTTTTCTGGTTTCGATGGTGATCATTGGAAAAAATCCGTACAACGATCGGGAAGCACTTATGATGTTTAACCTCTTGCTCATAGGTGTCATGGCCATCATTTTATTTTCACTGAGTGAAGCAACAAAATCCGGTACACAAAAAATCAATATGATCATCTTATGTGCACTGGCTATTGTGACGGCCCTGATTAACATCATCGCACTGTCTGCGATTTCATTCCGATTGGTTGAATTTGGCTGGACACCCAACAGGGTTGCTGTACTGGGTGGAAATATTCTCATCTTCATTCATTTGCTGCTGGTTACATTCAGGTTGTTCAAATCAATCAAGCAAATGGATGAACTGAGCAAAATTGAAAATGCGATTGCAGGATATCTACCAGTATATGGTGTATGGACAATGTTTATCGTACTTATACTACCTGTGTTGTTTTCGTATAAATGAAATACTTTGTAATATTTACATTTATTTGACCTGAAATTATTTTTTCCTTATCCTGGCAAACCTACATTTGTTCCATGAAGATCAAATTGCTGAAAAATAGGTCGGATATTGGCGCTGGGACCCGTGGCTCAGATATGGGTATCGATGCTGTCGAAATTGCGGCAATCAATGCAGGAAATGATTATTTCCATCGACATCTTT
>CANFHO010000039.1 GCA_947447005.1 Chitinophagaceae bacterium | reverse complement strand
GTCCTCAACTCTTACAGTTAGGTATTTATTGATGCTCTCCAATTTTACAACCCATACATTCCTTCCCTGAAACCGGACATTAATGGCCCTGAATATTTTGTAATTGTTATAGTTTCTGATAATCATTTGTTCAATATCCTTTGGTAAGTGTCGTTGATATCCATAGCTTATGTCATACACCATATATCCATTTTGTTTATACAATGTGCTGTGCTCCATCTCCTTTAAAATGAATTTGGCTAAATAATCCTTGTCTAATTTATACCACTTTAATGTTTGTGCCCCTGGAAAAGCTTTTTCAAATGCAGACGATACTTTTTGAGTAACAGAAGATGTTGTTGTAACTCTAATCTCCGGCAAACTGATTACAGAGTCTTTGTCCTGGGCGTATATATTCATTTGAATGAATAAGGTAAACAGTGTCAATGATATGATATAGCCAACTTTGAATGGTACTGATTTGTTTTTCATGGGTGAGTTTTGTGCAATATAGTTTTGGAGTGCAATCTGTTTGAATGATGTGAATTATACTAAGGAATGATTTTGACTAGAATATCATGGTTGAAATGTTTAACTTCAGTCAGCCAACGATTCTTTCATACAACCTTGTCAACCGATGTCTCTTTCAAAACAAACCATTACCAATTATAGGTGGACGATTTGTTCACTTGTGTTTTTTGCCACAACAATCAATTATCTTGATCGCCAGGTGATCAGTCTGTTGAAGCCATATTTGGAGGCCAGCGGTTTATTTGGTTCAGATCCTGGCCATTCTGAATCCACATATGCAAATATTGTCATTGCTTTTCAAGTTTCATTTGCTATAGGAATGGTTTTGGTGGGAAGAATCATAGATGTTTTTGGAACAAAAATCGGCTATGCCATTTCCTTGTTATTATGGAGTATTGCTGCGATGGGACATGCTTTTGCGAAGAGTGCAGTTGGTTTTGGAGTTGCACGTGCTGCCTTGGGATTTCCAGAAGCGGGGAATTATCCTGCAGCCATGAAAACAACTGCTGAATGGTTTCCATTAAAAGAGCGTTCTTTTGCAACTGGAATCATCATCTCAGGCACCAGCATCGGAGCAATCCTTGCACCGATTTTAGTGCCATGGATTGCGGAAAATCTGGGATGGCAATGGGCATTTATTATTACAGGGGCCATTGGTTTGATATGGCTGATTTTTTGGCATTTGAAATATGACAGCCCTGAAAATAAATTGGCAAATGGAACCATTCATATCACTGAATTTGAGCATATCAAAATGGATGAGGAAAAATCAATTTCACTGGATGGTGAAATAAATGGAAAAATATCCTGGTTTAAATTGCTGCAATTCAGAGAAACCTGGGCAATTTTTTTAGGTAAGTTTTTGACAGATCCAGTTTGGTGGTTTTTTCTTTTTTGGCTTCCTGCTTTTCTCAAAGAGGAATATGGATTGAAGGGAATGCAGGTTAGCATTCCTATTGCACTTGTTTATACGATGACAACATTTGGAAGCATCTTTGGAGGATGGCTTCCTAAATATTTTATTGAAAAAGGATCCAATCCGGGAAAGGCTAGAAAAAAAGCCATGTTCATCTATTCTCTTTTTCCTATGTTGGTATTGTCTATTCAATATGTTGGTAGAATAAATATGTGGTTTGCTATATTGATCATTGGTATTGCAGGGTCTGCACATCAGGCTTGGTCAGCTAATATTTATACCAATTCTTCAGATATGTTCCCAAAACAAGTAGTTGCGTCTGTAACTGGTATTGGAGGATTGGCAGGTGCGGCAGGAGCAATGTTACTGGCAAAGTTTGCAGGTTTGCTTTTTGATCATTATAAAGCCTTGGGGGATATCAGAATTGGATATGGTATTGTATTTGCTATTTGTGCTTCTGCATATATCTTAGCATGGCTGATTATGCATCTCTTGGCGCCACGATTTGAACAAATTAAAATGTCAAAACTACTTTCCCATTCATGATTTTAGGATCTTCAATCAGTTCAATTGCATGATGAATTTCTTCAAATGTGAAAACATGTGAGACCATGTCTTTAACTTGTAGTTTTTCGGAAATGAAGTGGTTGATTACTTTTGGGAATTTGTTGTTGTGTAATCTTGATCCCCGGATATCGATTTCCCTGGCAGTTATCTTCAACTGGGCAATGGCAGAAGGATTGGTATTAAAGCCGAGCGAAATGATTTTTCCTGCAGCACAAACATAGTCCAGTGTCATTTCAAATGAACTCACACTACAAACGGCATCTACAACAATCGTTGCACCATTTCCATTTGTCAATGCTTTTATTCTTTCGCTTACATTTTCTTTACTGGCATGAAGAACTTCATCTGCTCCATAAGATTTTGCCAAAGCAAGTCGATGTTCTTGAATATCAGAAATATAACATGTAACCCCATATAGTTTCGCCAATTTTAAAATACTGAGACCAACCGGGCCGGCGCCCATGATAAACATAACATCAGAAGAAACAATCTCGGCCCTAGAGCACACCTGTTCTGCAATTGTAAAAGGTTCTATCATGACCGCTTCATTCCAGCTAAGCTTTTTGGGTATGATGTGTATACTCTTTTCTGGCAAAACCAGATACTCCTGATAACCTCCATCTACATGAACACCTCTAACAAGTAATTTAGAACAAACATTTCTGCGACCAATCTTGCACTGATAACATGTACCACAATGAATAACCGGATCCAGCACAAAATGATCTCCAGTGTTAAAAGCTGTTACCTGATTTCCCTTTTCAATGATTTCTCCTGCAATTTCATGTCCTATGACACGTGGATACGTTGCAACAGGTGAGGTGCCATGATAGATATGCATGTCTGAGCCACAAATGCCTGCCGCCTTTACCTTGATTAAAACCTGATCAGGTTCTGTAATAACTGGAATCGGTCTTTCCTGAATTTCGATAGTATTGGGTTGAACAACACAAATTGCTTTCATGGATGATTGTGTGTTCAATGTATTAAATTGAAATTTGAGCAAGTTCTTTCACCTTAGCCCAAACACTATCATCTACAGGAATACCGAGTTCACTATTTTCTTCCCTGGTTCGCAATGATTGCTCACCTGGATAAAAAATCTTGCCATTTTCTTTTGCTGGAACCGAAACCCTCAACTGTTCAATTGTGTCACCCAAAGCATTGTCAATAAATTCCTGTGTATTGATCATCAATGGATTGATGGCTATAAAAACCTGACAACAACTTCCACAACTTCCTTTGTCATATTTGTCGATTGCAGCTGTGGTTTTTCCCCCGGATAATAAACTTGAAATCAAATCCAATAAAATAGCAAATCCTGAACCTTTCCAATATCCCATGGGAAGGATACGCCTGGTTTCTTCTATCATTCCAGGATCGTCTGTAAGCATACCTTCTTGGTCAAATCCACCAGGGTAGGGTAGTTTAGCTCCTTTCAATCTGGTTACTTGTAATTTACCGTATGAGTATTGCGACATGGCCATGTCGAGCACCACATGACCTTCTTTCCTCGGAATAGACATGATGAATGGATTGTTTCCAATTCCTGATGATTTTGCTCCCCAGGTTGGCATGCACGATTCTGTGTTGGTCCAAAGTATTCCTATAAATCCTTTTTCTGCAGCTTGCCATCCATATGTGCCACCTCTCATCCAGTGCGTAGTATTATTCAGGCTTACCAATCCCAAACCATTTTGTTCAGCAAGTTCAGTCGCCCTGTTCATTGCATAGATGGCATTCAATATACCGGGACCCATATTTCCATTGTATACTTCCATGGAGCCCAATTGTTTTTCAAGCACTGGTGTAGCATGTACATCAACCCAACCTTTATGGATATAATCAACAAAGCGTTCAACCCTATTCAGTCCATGTGAGTAAACGCCATCCCTGCTTGACTCTGCGTGTATTCTGGCGCAGGTATCTGCTTTGTCTTCTGGCATTCCTGCCGTCATGAATGCCTTTTTGATGGTGGCTTTCATTTCCTCAAATGGAATTCTGGTCATGATTAGTTCTTAATGTTGTCATTGAAATTAGCAATTAATTATCAATACGTAAAAATGTAGTTTGATAAATGCAAACAGTTTTGAAAGGATTTTTTGCAGATAGATATTAATTGAAAATATTGGGACTCTATTTGTTGTCAAATGTATCTAAGTCATAATCTTTCACACGGTATTCACATATGTTCGTTTTTTAGATTAATAAACTTTAACGTTAGGCATATGGATACAATATTTAAGAAATTGAATTTTTATTACATCTTTCAATATTCAATTCTCCCACTTTTAATAAGCTTATTTTTTTTATTATCCTCTTGCAAAAAAAATGATTCAGGAAGCACCATAAAGTATACAAGAAATCCCAAAGCAGATAGTGTGATTGTTTTTGCTGCAAATTCATTGGATACTTTTTCTGCCATAAATAAAACATCTTCCTGGTACAAAACAAATCGCTCATTTGATGAACTGTTTGATGAACGACAATCTCCTGTTGCTGGTTTTGAATTAACGCCAGAAAATAAATTTATTCCATATGCAGGAAATTCAAACGGGGTATGGAACGCCAATAAAAATTATTATTGGTTTGGTTTGGGGTCATATATATATACTGATTTAACAGGCGATGGAAAAAAAGATTTATGGGCATTCTATTGGAAAAACCCCTGGCCAACCAATGCTAAAGGAATACATTTCTTTACTGACTGTTTATCTGATACGAATCACTACAACATTCAATTAGGACTTACTGAAGTGCGAAAAACAGTTTTGGCAGATGTTAATAATGATAAAAAAAATGAAATAGTCATTTTTTCAACGGGGTTTGATGGAATGCCATTTCCAGGAGATTCAATTGCTATTTTTTATCCAGCAACCAATACATACAAATATTTGAGTGATGATATGGGATATTTTCAGGGTGGTACAACCGGCGATGTGAATGGTGATGGATGGGTTGATATTATTGCTTATTCAGGAGGAAGTAAATCTGTTCCAATTCATCCTGTTGCTTATTTGAATATGGGTAACAATTGTTTCAAATTATCCAATCAAATATTTAAGGGATTTACTTCTTCAAGAGATGATAATTATTACACAGTTGAATTATTTGATATCAACAATGACGGTTCGTTGGATTTGTTTCTGGGGGCATATGAAAAACTACGTTTGATATTAAACAACAATACTGTGTTTAATAAATCATCTATGATTAACATACCTGTTTTGACAGGACTTGAATTAATGGATATGGCTTTTATGGATTTTGATGGTGATGGAAAAATGGATATCCTGACTTTGAATAACAAAAACATGTATCAGGGATATGCACTGAGATTGTATTTAAACCGAGGTGCAACATTTATAGAAGTTACCAACCAATTTTTTGATCTGTTTGAAGGAGTTGGAAAAGACACATGGATCAAGTGGATACATTTGTTTGATAAGGATAAAGACGGTGATTTAGACATTGTAGCAGATGGTCTATATGGAGAACTGTATGACGCACATCGCAAAATATATTGGCAAAATAATGCAGGATATTTTAAAAGAGTAATTGAGTAAATGTTCAATGAATGGATTTGATTGAGTTTGATTTGTAGAATGCTATTAGTTTAGGTTTAAAATGTTGTCTTCACTGAACATCGTAAAAATGTGGTTTTCGAAAAACATCAATCAGAAATCATACTGACATAAAGATTTAGTGAGCGAATGATTCGTAAACTTCCTTACTTTAGTAAGTAGCTATCGTTTTGGAATTCCAGATCAATACATTTTAGTATGATACACTTATTGCTTCAGCTTCGCGTGCGCATTTACTTTACTATATACATTTTTGTTTTCCCATTCATATCATTCGCACAGAACAAGAAGCCTAATATTATTTTTATTCTTACTGATGATCAACGTTGGAATGCACTAGGATTTGCAGGCAACCCGATTGTGCAGACACCAGAAATGAATGCTTTAGCGGGTTCAGGTACATATTTTAAAAATGCTTTTTCAACCACCCCGATATGTGCTGCCAGCAGGGCCTCTATTTTGACTGGTTTATACGAACGTACACATGGGTATACATTTCAAAAGCCAAGATTAAAAAAACCTTATGCGGATATCATTTATCCTAAATTATTAAAAGAGAATGGGTATCATGTTGGTTTCTTTGGAAAGCTGGGAGTCATCATTGACTCTGCAAATCAATATTTTGATAAAAGCGACTTTTATGATAGGGGTGGCAGCCCAGATCGACGAGGATATTTTTATAAAAAAATAGGGGATGATACTGTTCACCTTACCAGATTTACAGGGTATCAGGCTCAAGAATTCATCAAGAATGCACCGGCCGACAAACCATTTTGTCTTTCATTATCGTTCAGCGCTCCACATGGGCATGATAATTCTGTAGAGCAATATTATTGGCAGGACAAATCCGCTGACCTGTATAAAAACATACATATCCCCGAACCATTGCTAGGCGAAGACGAATATTTCAATAGACTCCCCAATGAGGTGAAGGGAGGTTTTAACAGAGTTCGATGGAAATGGAGATTTGATACACCTGAAAAATATCAACAGATGGTCAAGGGGTATTATCGTATGATTACTGAAATTGATGATGAAATTGGTCTGATTCGAAAGCAACTCAAAATGAAAGGGATTGATGACAATACCATTATCATTGTGATGGGCGACAATGGTTATTTTTTGGGCGACCGTCAACTGGCGGATAAGTGGCTGATGTACGATGTATCCATCAGAATACCTATGATTATTTATGATCCTCGAATAAAAAAATCATCTACGGTCGAAGATATGGTTCTGAACATTGATGTAACTAAGACAATCCTGGACATGGCAGGCATTGATGCTCCCGCCACTTATCAGGGAAATAGTCTGAAGCCTTTGCTTGTTAACAATAAAGCCCATTTGAACAGGAAATTTATCTTGGTGGAACATCTATGGGACTTGCCTGATATCCCATCAAGCGAAGGTATACGCACTGAAAGATGGAAATATTTTCATTACAGACTCATACAAGCTCCTGAAGAGTTATATGATTTGAAAAATGATCCACTGGAAAAAAACAATCTTGCATCAGATAAAAAATACGCTAAAATTCTTGCCAATTTGCGCAAGCAATGCGAAGAAGCTACCGCGAAATATCAATCTGAAAAACTGTGTGCAGATGATCCTTTTGTGGTAGTTAAAAATTTCTGAACTACATATGAGGTGCCATTGATATCAATATATCTCGTATAGATGATTGAAGTCTGATCAAAATGGAATGGTTTACCAAGGATATTTGCGATAGGCAATACATTTTTTTATTTACTATTTAAGGAATGAATTGTAAAGATTTGTTAATTAAAGATATTTTTTCGTAAATTCAAGCCTAAATGTTGATTGCCATGCATAGGATTTCTAATTATTTTAAGCCTGTGGTGAAATATGTTGCCACAGCCATTTTTTTTCTATCACCTTTTCTCGTTTCTGCTCAGCAGAAAACGGTCACTGGCACAGTGAAAGATGAATCCGGTACTCCCTTGTCAAAAATTTCTGTAATGGTATCCGGATCAAAAACAGGTACCACTACAGATGAATTGGGAAAATTTAAAATTACAGCATCAGCTGGTAAAGAATTGGTCTTTACCTCTGCCACGTATGAAACCTTCAGAGTAAAGGTGGATGACCGTAGCGACTATCTGATTGCAATGAAACCGAATACATCTTCGCTCAATGATGTCGTTGTGGTTGGTTATGGTCGCCAGAAAAAAGTAAACCTGGTAGGCGCCGTGTCTCAAGTAAGCTTTGATGAAAAAGTGGTGAGCCGTGCTTTACCGAATGTTTCTTCTGCGCTAACTGGTCTTGTGCCTGGTTTACAAGCTGTTCAATCATCTGGTATGGCTGGTAATAATGATGCTAGCCTCTTGATCAGAGGATTGGGAACTGTAAACAATGCAAGTCCTTTGATTGTGGTGGATGGTATGCCGGATGTTGATATCAATAGGCTTAACATCAACGATGTTGAGACTATTTCTGTACTCAAGGACGCAACTTCAGCTTCAGTATATGGTTCAAGAGCTGCAAATGGTGTAATCCTTATTACCACACGCAGTGGTAAGGGGGCCAAGAAAACATCATTAAACTTTACCAGCAATAACTCAGTAATCGCTCCTACAAAGGGGATTGATTTTATGAATGATTATGCGAAGGCATTGACTGTTCAGCAACGCAGAACAGCAGTTTCGACCTTGCAAAGTAATCAGCTTTTTAAATTGGGTACAGTGGACGAATGGATGGCTAAAAGTATGATTGACCCACTGAAATTTCCAAATACAGATGTATGGGATGTGATTCTCAGACCTGGTATGTATAATAATTACAATCTTTCTGCCACGGGCGGAAGTGATGCTACCAACTTTTTCATTTCTGTAGGTGTCAAGGATGAAAAAGGATTGCAAATCAACAACGATTATAAGCAATACAATGCAAGGTTTAATTTCGACGCTAAAATCAAAAACAATATGAATGCTGGTTTCCGATTCAACGGAAACTGGTCCAATTGGAAATATGCATTGGCTGAAGGTTTCACGGATCCAGACCCAGCCAATACTGCAGGAAGTGACTTACAATATGCTATCGCAGGTCTTGTTCCCTACGATCCAAAAACTGGATATTATGGTGGTGTAATGGCATATGGAGAAGATCCACAGGCATACAGCCCATATGCTCCATACATGCTTAGCCCATCTCAAAACAATAGGCAAGAAGCGAATCTTCAAACATATTATGATTGGTCTCCAATCAAAGGGCTCACTGCCAGGGTTGATTATGCTTTGAACTACTATAATCAATTCTCCTGGAGTGCACCAACTCCTGCTCAGGCGTATAATTTCCAAACAGAATCATTTGGTAGCAGAACTTACGTAGGATCAAATGCAGGTATATCCAATTCAACAAGCACCGGTTTCAAAACCTTGTTGAATGCACGTTTGAACTACGCAACAAAAATTGGCAAGAATCATGACATCTCTGCCATGTTCTTGTATAATGAAGAATACTGGTATGCACGTTCCCAGGGTAGTGGTAGAAACGACAGATTGCATCCCAGCCTTTCAGAAATCAATGCAGCCCTTACTGATATTCAAACAACAAGTGGCTCATCCAGTACAGAGGGTTTGCAATCATATATTGGAAGATTCAATTACACTGCATTTAATAAATACCTATTTGAAGCCAATTTCAGGATTGATGGCTCATCAAAATTCCTGGATAGTAGTCGCTTTGGATTTTTCCCATCAGTTGCTGTAGGATGGAAGTTCACCGAAGAGAAGTTTATACAAAAGTTCACTGATAAATTCCTTACCAATGGTAAGCTTCGTGTGTCTTACGGAAGTTTAGGTAATAATAGTGGTGTTGGCAGATACGAGCAACAAGAAACACTTACCAACTTGAACTACGTTACAGGAGCTGCAGTTCAACGTGGTTTTGCAAACAGCAAAATGATCAACAGGTTGCTTACCTGGGAAACAAGTACCGTGTTTAACATCGGCTTGGATCTATCTTTCATGCGAAATCGCCTGACAGCTGCTGTTGATTATTACAATCGTCTTACAACTGGTATGAACAGGCCATCTGAATTTTCAACTTTCCTAACGTATGCATATTCTCCTCCACCCAGAACCAATATCGGAAACCTGAGGAACAATGGTGTTGAAATTGATTTGGCATGGAAAGACAGAATCGGAAAATTCCAATACGGATTCAATCTAAATGGCGCTGTCAATCACACCAATCTTGAAAAATGGAATCAATTGTTGTTGAGAGGTAATGTATTCTTAGGAATGCCATATCAGTTCATTTACACATATGTTGATAAAGGAATTGCACAATCCTGGGCAGATATTTACAATTCCACCCCTCAGGGTGCTGCACCTGGCGATTTGTTGATGAAAGATCTAAATGGTGATGGAAGAATTACTGCAGACGACAGAAAAGCATATCCCAATTTACAAAACGAAAGACCAACAACTACTTTTGCTTTCAACACCTATGTTGCTTACAAAGGCTTTGATTTGACAGTCTTTTTACAAGGGGCAACCGGTCGAAAAGATTATTGGCAGACCATTTTCAACAATACCAACTTCTCTGCCTCCCGTTATGCAGCTTCATGGGAACATTGGACCAATCCATGGTCTTGGGATAACAGAAGTGGACTTTGGCCAAGATTGGGTGGTAGTGGAAACAACAGAAACGCTACAAGCTTCTGGTTGGATGATATGTCCTATCTGCGTGTTAAAAATATTCAACTTGGTTATACCGTGAATTCTAAATTGCTCAGGAAAATGGGTGTATCAAATTTCAGAATAGTTGGATCAGCTGAGAATATCGGAACCCTTACATCTTATCGTGGTTTGGATCCTGAAAAGCAAGGGGATGACAACAACGTATATCCTATCAATAAGTCTTATTCTTTGGCCATTAACTTAAGCTTCTAAATCTTGTGATGATGAAAATTTTATTCAATACTTCAAAAATAGTCCTGGCATTCCTCTTAATGGGAATCCTTATTTTTCCTACTTCGTGTAAGAAGGACCTACTTAATCAAACTCCTACAGGCGACCTCGCATCTGTGAATTTCTGGAAGACAGATGCAGATGCCACCATCGCTTTGATGTCGGCTTATGCAGCTGCAAGAGCTGTGTTTGATCGTGATTATTATTTCGATGGCCATGGTGAATATACAAGGGTGAGGGGAACAAGTGCAACCAGTGGTAGCATTTTAAGAGGTGATGCATATCAAGGTGCTACCTATTCTCCATCCGGTTACGGATCCAGTTTTGATAAATATTTCAGTTACCTATATGGCACTGTGAACAGAACCAATTATGTGATTGAAAACATCAATACTAAAATGATTCCAGGGGCAACTGGTACACGATTAGCCACATTAGAAAGCATTATTGCTGAGGCTCGTTTGCTGAGAGGGTTAACCTATTTCAGGTTGATTTCCATGTGGGGTGATGTTCCATACATTGGAAGAATTATTTACGATAATAGCGAGTTGGCTTCCATCACAAGAAGTCCAATAGGTGCAGTGAAAGACTCCATTATGGCAGACTTTACATATGCTATTGCCAAATTGCCAACAAAACCCTCCGCTCTGGGAAGAGCCGCAAAACCTGCAGCGCTGGCTTTTAGGGGTAAATTAAATTTATATTGGGCTAGCTGGAAGAAAAATGGCTGGCCGGAGCTTGAAGGTTTTACACAGGATGCTGCGGAAGCACAAGCTGCATATACCGCTGCTGCTGCTGATTTCAAATCTGTCATCAATGATTTTGGATTGACACTCTACAAAAATGGAGATCCTGGACAAATTGATGCAATTGGTAAAGCAGATATCCTGCCAAACTATTTTGAGCTTTTTACTCCAAAAGCAAACGGTGCATCAGAAAACATCATGGTGTTCACACACTCTGGAACCCCTACCAATCCATCTCAAGGTGAAGAACTAATGAGGGATTTCTCTGGTCGTACTGTGGAAGGCTCACAATGCTGGCTTATCCCTTATTATGAATTAGCCGACAGATATCAACTAACCACAACAGGAGATTTTGCCACTAAAATGGTTCCACTGAATCCAACCACCAATGCAGCGGCCAGAACAACATTGAATTCATCTGTGAATCCAAATACTTATGCAAACAGAGATTACAGGATGAAATCTACGATCATGTGGGACTATGAAATGTGTATAGGGCTGACTTCTCTGAAATCAACAGGATTTTCGCCATACATCTACAAAACTTGGGCAGCCAATGTAACTGTCGGTGGAGTAAACTATATCAGTTATAATACGGATGGCGCTCTTTATGGTTATGTTTTCAGAAAATTTGTCAGAAACTATGAAGGTCTTGGAAGAAGTGAAGGAGACTATGCATATCCAATCATGCGTTTGGCGGATGTATATCTGATGTATGCTGAAGCAACAAATGAAATAAGTGGTCCTCAGGCTGACGCCATAGCACTCGTAAATAAAGTTAGGGCAAGAGGTGCATTGCCAGCATTAGCACCTGCTAAATATGCAAGCAATGCAGCATTTTTTGATGCGATTGAACAGGAAAGAATCATTGAATTGGTTGCTGAAGGTCAGCGTGGATTTGATCTCAGACGCTGGAGAGCCATTGAAAGAGTATGGGGAGCTCCAGGCGGTGTTGGTGTGTGGAGAAATGATACATGGGGGGCTAACGTAACCAGGTATTATCAAAATGCAGCTGACCTCACGTATAAGCAAGCTTATATATTCAGAATACCTCCAACGGAGAGGGATCGCAATCCTAAGCTTACGCAAAATATACCTTGGAGATAAAACCGAACAATATTCAATTATTAAGAAATTATAAATAAGAGCAATGGCTAAATATTTAAAAATAACCCTTTCCATTTTAATGATTTCAGCAATCATTATTTCATGCAAAAAGGACAGTCCTGTTGATGAAGACGGACTATTGATTACATTCAGGCAAGAATGTTATGTGAGCAATTTTGAATTACTCGGAACAGATTTTATCACTGTAAGATCTGGAACTGCTGTGATTGATACCGTTGCACAGACTATAAACGTAACAGTAAATGCTGGAACTGATTTAAAAAATGTGTATCCACAATTTTCCCTGGCTACAGATTGTAAACTAGAACCTAAAATCACTGGTAGAACAGATTTGTCAAACTTGGCAAATCCAAAAGTATACACGGTTGTTTCCGGTAACAGAAAAATCAGAAAAGACTATAAACTTTACGTTAAGTTCTAACATCATCCCCACTAAAAATATTTGCGATGCAAAAAAAATACATTCAATTCCCTTTACTTGTAGTCATCTTGATGGCGACAATGATAGCGTGTAAAAAAGAGGAATATAAATTACCTGATCCAATTTCTCAACTGACAAATGATTGTATCAAAAGAACAATCGGTCCTAATATTGCAACATTGCCTATTGAATTTGCTTATGCAATGGCTGTCCCAAAATCTCAAGGAAAGTTGGTGTCTGCTCAAGTGGAAGCATCCATTGTAGGTGCTGCAGGAACCTATCTTGAGAACAGATCTTTCTATACCAACTCTGGTGGTGTGGATGTTCCTATTGTGGTTGGTACACCTTCAACTACAGTTGACAAGGTAACCAAAATGAATTTTTCTTTGGATACAAATGCTGCTACCCTTCGTTACTATTATGTGATTCCGGATGGCTCAAAAGGGCAAAGTGTATCATTCACTTTTACCGTAACGAGCAGCGACGGAAAAACTGCATCTTTTAAAATGGGACCTTATACCATCTCTAAGATGAGTATCATGAAAAATCTCGCAGTAACCAACGGTGCAAATGCATATATTTCCATAGAAGATATGGCAGTATACAATGCTACAGCAGCTGCAGCTACACCCAATAAAATCGACTTGGTTTATTTATACAGGGCTGCACCTACCACATTCACACATGCATTGGTTTCTCCAGCAGCAGATCCTACATATCTACCTGGTGTAACGCTTCCAGCTGGATTGACAAAGAGTACAAAACTTAGGAAAGTATTTGGCCTTCAGGATCGTAATCTGGCCAATCTTCAATACGGTATTTATGTTGACGATATTGACCTGGCTTCTGTAGACATGACTGATATGCCTAACTATGCCATTGGATTGAAAGCCGAAGCAGGCGTTTGGGTTGAAACCGCCGACAAAAAATACAGAGCATATATCTTCATTAATTCAGTCAATGCTGCCGGCTCTGCCGTAATCAGCATGTTACGATACACGCTATAAAAAATTAAAATGACTTTAAAACCTGTAGTTGTTATTGCACGGATCATTTTCCTCACAATAACAACTACAGGTTTTTTTAATTTTGTTCAATCCCAGTCATTCCTCCATCCTGGAATCAATCAGAATTCAAATGATCTTCAGCGAATGAAGAATTTGATTTTAACTGGAACACAACCATACAAGGATGCTTTCGAAAGACTTAAAAAAGAAACTGACAATGCATTTGTCACAACTCCACATACCAGGGTTCTAAGAGGTCCATATGGTAAACCCAATATTGGAGGAGAAGATCTTCGCATAGGATCAAACATGGCGTATGATAACGCACTTCTTTGGTATGTTACCGGAGAAAAAAAGTATGCTGACAAATCCATTGAAATCATAAATGCATGGTCTACCGTCTTATGGGATTTTGATTTCAATGATGCCAAACTCATTGCCGCCCTTACAGGTTCTGTTTGGTGCAACGCAGCAGAGATATTGAATAATACTCCATCTGGCTGGAAGATTGCTGATAAAGCGTCTTTCCGCAAAATGCTTATGACAGTATATTACCCATTATTGAGATTTTATTTTCCTACAGCCAATGGAAACTGGAATGGAGGTATAATCCAAACAATATTGGCGATTTCTATTTTTATGGACGATCGCAATTTGTTTAATAATGCAATGGATAATTTTTTGCATGCTACAGCCAATGGCAGCGTATTTAAATATATTTATCCAAACGGACAATGTCAGGAAAGTCCGCGTGATCAGGGACATGTGCAAATGGGATTGGGTCTGTTTGCAGGTGCAGCTCAAATTGCTTTTACACAGGGTGTTGATTTATTCACCCTGGGGCAAAACCGTATTGCAAAGGGGTATGAGTTTACAGCAAGTTATATGTTGGGCCAAGAACCACATTGCTACTGTGTTGTTTCTCCTTCAAAACGAGAATCGCTTAGAGATGACTATGAATATGTATATAGGCACTACACTTCAATCGGTGTCTATGTTCCCTGGACACAAAAAGCAGCAGATTCAATCAGGCCTCAGTCAAGGGCAGTATTGACATCTGTTCGTGCCAAAGAAACATTAGCTAAATCCTTACAACAAGCAAATACAAAAAAGCAATTTGGAATAAATGCCATTTGTGGAGCAGATGCTTCAACGTCAGTAACAATGCCTGCAAATGCAATTATAGTTAAACCCGGTGAATCTGTTCAAGATGCATTGAATGTAGCAGGTGCCTCTACGAAATGGGTAGTGCTAAAAACAGGGGTTCATAAACTTAAAGAAACCCTAAGAATTCCCTCCAATGTTACAATCATTGGTGAAGGAATCAACACAAAATTATTCTTGGATCCAGTTTCAGGAATACGCGATGCAATGGTCAATGGGACAGATGATATGCATGATGTAACTATTCGTGATTTGGTGATAGAGGTGTCTGATAGATTGGAAGTGCCTTCAGATCCTAACTCACACAGATCTAGGGGGGGGGATACAACCGAGGCGGTATATTGTTTCATGCCATGAAGGAAGGGCAAATGAAAAACATCAATCTTATTCATCTTACCATTCGAAATGCCACATTCAATGGTGTCTTTATGAGCGGTGCTGATCATGTTTCTATCATTGGTTGTGACCTGGATGAAAATGGGGGTAATGCTATTCCAGGACAAAAGCTGCAACACAATTTATTGTTGACGCATTGCAAAAATATTCTAGTTAAAGATTCACGATTGACTACTTCTCCATTCGGGAGCGGTATTGCATTGGATCAATGTCAGGATGCTACCATATCAAACAATGAAATTGCCCGCAATGGCTATTATGGTGTGCTGATCTCTGAATGTAGAAATATTTCAGCATCAGGTAATCTTGTCGAAGCGAATGACCGAAGTGGTATCATGCTGGAATACCTGATAACAGGCAATAAACAAATTAAAATTCAAAACAACCGGATTCAATACAATGCCGGTTGGGGAATTGAATCGTATGTTACAAAAGAGCTCCAATTGGCAGGCAATGAGCTGAATGGAAATGCATCCCAACCTGCACAGCAAAAAATCAGCATGGATAAAAAAATTATCATGCAATAAGTGTGGCATGCAGTAAAAGGTAAACAGATAAAACTTACTTAATCCACTTATTTTTTTCCTTCAGGCTGAAGAATGACATTCAGTTTTACTTTGGTATTGGCTGGTAAGGTTGCTTCAAACCCAACGATGATGGTACCCGGATTAGGAGCATCGTAATCTCTGGGAGGTGCAGTTGACCATGTCTTCATGCGGATGTTTTTGGCACCAGAAACCACCATACTCAGTGACTTATCTCCCTTTTTCAAAAGGGCTTTTTTATTTCCAACCAGCTCCACGTCTGCCGGTGTTAACATGGACCACCTCACAACCGTCTCACGATTCAAGGTTTCAATTTCATCATCTACAACAACACGAGATTTATCAACAATGGCAATGCTTCTCTTGCTAGAGAGCACTTGATCTTTATACACAGAACTGAGGTCAAAAGTTACTTTCTTAAAATTATCATCCTTACGTTGGTTGATGATGGGGGCAAAACCATCCACTACCTGCAACTGGCTGTCAATGGTAAGTGTATTGTGAGCATAGTTGTTTAATCTGAATACATTCCATCTTTCAGAATCCTGTGTTCTACCCCAAAGTTTAACCCCTTTAGATTCGAGCGATTCATAGTCCTGTGCTCCGAAGTCCATAGCCCATCTTTCACCATTCGCATCCATCACAAATGAACCTATATCCATATGTGCATGATTGATAGAAGCTGATCCTCCTTTGATAGCCACATAGATTGCGTTTGGATCCGTCCAGGATGTACGCATCAATCCCATCGGGTTCTTGCCCTGTCCAATAAAAGCAGTTGATTTTGGCGCCTGAATCTCATTCGTAGAAATGTTTCCTTTCCATAGCATGATGGCAGGGAAGAGGCGATCCTTCACCAGATTCTCGGTATTTGTTGATTTGAGGTAAGATTTCTCCACCCACAATAATGTTGGATCTTTTACTTTATTTGCTAACCAAAACATGGCTGGATGAAATCCTCCATTGCCTCCTGCGTCTGAATAATTAAATGGCTTCCCTGTGGTGCCAGTCATATTTTCCATGAACCCTCCGGTCTGTAGGAAACCAGCAGCTTTGTTGAGTCCAAAATCAGTTCCGAAAAGTTTTTCAATCGCACTTAAAAAAAGAACATTGAAACTTGTGCCATATCCCCAATAACCATAGCCTTCTGGATAAATACCATCTGGTCCGTATTCTTTCATGGGGATTGTGATTGATTCCAGCGCCCGATTGATGACCATATTGGCTAACTCCTGATTGTCTTCATAGATGGCAATGGCACCAAAAGTCATTCCGGCATTACAAACTTGATTCCAGTTATGCTCTACCTTAAGCCAGCTATTGTTCTGTTTGTTTAGTGATGTTTCAATACCCTTGTGAATGATGGCATTTTTTATAGAATCTCTGGATGATGTAGATAAATAATCAAAAATCCAATCATAGCCAATGGATACAGCCATTGTCATTTCAGCAACATCCAAAAAGTGAGATGGATTCCAATCAGTGAATCCCGCTATTTCCAACATTTCTTTTTCCGCCCTTGCTGCATATCGGTTGTCGTTGGTGGTCCGAAATGAATATGATAGGAAAAAAATACGTCTGAGCGCTTCCCTGGATTTATCCAGAAGTCTTCTTCCGATTTGTATTCTTTTAATGGGTTCCAATCTGATGATTCTGTCACTTTCCGCAACAATTGCCTGCTGTGCCATACTCCAGGTTGAATCGGAGGTGATGGTTTGCATCAGCGCAGATTCTTCCCCTTTGAATAGCATCAGTCTTGGGTGCGACTGTTTGATATTCAGGGGAACCTGTTGTTTTGTTTGAGCAAACACATTGTAAATAATGCTACATGTAAAAAGCAATAATAATGATGTGAAACGGAGGTTTTTTATATAATTCATCATGGCGTTGAAAATAAAATAGGCAATCGATTTAATACTCATTAAATGTAATGAATCTGAATCTATTCTGGTTAAAATGTTTGTATGTCTGATTGATATATTACATTATACATGTGGATAATACATCTTACAAAAGTTGGATTTTTGGAAACACAGGAAATGATTCTAAAGACTGGCTTATATTATTGTTTCTTAAAGATCACCTGTATTGCTACTTTTTTATGAATTAATTATGTTTGCTCGGTTAATTATAGGCTTGAATAATGAAATAAAAAGCAGTATTCATATTTTTATCTACGGTTAGATTCATCTGTATTGATTATTTTTTTAGATTGTATCTTATTTACATCCAAATTCAATCAAATCAACCTAATTATTTGTTTGAGATTTAAATACATTCCAAATATTGATATATGATCAAAAAATTAAGTCAACTGATTTTTATCCTTTTCAGCACATTATCAGTTACATCTCAAAATTTGCCTAATCAGGTAACCTTGCCCAATGGATGGAAAATCAGTCCAGCAGGAAAATCTTTTGGGTTAGGTGACTTGCCACTGAATATGGCTGTGAGCAAATCATCAAAATACATCGTTGTAACGAACAATGGGCAAAGTACCCAAAGTCTTCAATTGATTGATGTTAAAGCTGAAAAAGTCACTGACTCAATCGATATTGAAAAATCTTGGTATGGACTTACATTTACCAACGATGAAAAATTTATTTATGTCTCTGGTGGGCATGATAACAGAATTTTAAAATATGAAATAAGCAACAATAAATTAAAACGTGTTGATAGTGTTTCGCTTGATTTACCTTGGCCAACAAGGGTTGGTCCCGCAGGAATTTCGTTGGACGAAAAAAGAGGTGTTTTGTATGTGGTAACCAGGGAAAATAAACAGCTTTATTTTGTTGACCTAAAAACAAAAAAAGTTATCAAGCAGTTAGGATTGGATGCTGAAGCATATGATTGTAAGTTAAGTATGGATGGAAAAGAATTGTTTATTTCATGTTGGGGCTGTGATAAAATTCTGTCATATGATCTTATAGCGAATAGTTGGAAGAATCCAATTCAGGTTGGCGACAATCCAAACGAGATTCTTCTTACATCGAATGGGAAATATTTATATGTATGTAACGCAAATGACAACAGTATTTCTGTTGTTGATATATCTACCAGGCAAGTTATTGAAACGCTCGATGCTGCTTTATTCCCAAATTCTCCAAGTGGCTCCACCACCAATAGTCTGGCTTTAGACCCTGTTGCTAAACGCTTGTATATAGCCAATGCAGATAACAATTGTTTGTCAGTATTTGATGTTTCTATTCCTGGAAAATCTATTTCAAAAGGGTTTATTCCTGTAGGCTGGTACCCAACATCAGTAAAGTATATAAATGGAAAATTATGGGTGGCCAACGGGAAGGGCATGACTTCTAAAGCCAATCCTTTTGGTCCTTCTCCTCTCAGAAAAAAAGAAGAAGTTATTCACCATGGTTTTGAATCCAAGGATGCAACTCAGGTGGAATATATCGCTGGTTTATTTAAAGGTTCGATGAGTATCATTGACGCACCTAAACAAGCTTTATTGGATGTATATACAAAAGCAGTATATAAAAACACGCCCTATTCCTTGTCTAAAATGTTGATGGCGGATTCTACTGCTCCCGGATTTCCAGTGCCAATGAAATTAGGTCAGCAATCGCCCATCAAATATGTGTATTATATCATTAAAGAGAATCGCACCTACGATCAGGTTCTTGCTGATATTCACACCGGAAATGGAGATACTTCCTTACTCCTTTTTGGTAGAAAATATACGCCAAATCAACATGCTTTGGCTGAATCATTTGTTTTGCTGGATAATTTTTATGTAGATGCAGAAGTGAGTGCAGATGGTCATAATTGGAGTATGGGTGCATATGCAACAGACTATTTAGAGAAAACATGGCCAACGAGCTATGGATCCAGAGGCGGTACTTATGGTGGCGAAGGTGAACGTGAAATAGCCAATAACAAAAACGGTTTCATTTGGAATAATTGTAACAGATATGGCGTTTCTTATAGGACCTATGGTGAGTTCATGAGCAACGATAAGCCAAGTCTTGCAATTTTAAATGACCACAATTGTAGTAAATATCCAGGATATACCTTGGCAATTCAGGATACTACGCGCATCAGATTTTGGAAAAATGATTTTGATTCATTGCTCCAACTTAACAAAGTGCCTCATTTCAATACTGTTCGTTTAGGAAATGATCACACAGAAGGAAATAGGTTAGGCAGACCATCTCCTTTTGCACATGTCGCGGATAATGATCTAGCAGTAGGTATGTTCATTGAACATTTGGCAAATAGCCCTATTTGGAATGAAACAGCTGTATTTATTTTAGAAGATGATGCTCAAAATGGCGCTGATCATGTTGATGCACATCGCAGTCCTGTTTATGTTGCCGGAGGTTTTGTTAAAAGAGGTTTTGTAGATCATACACCTTATTCAACTTCTTCCATTCTAAGAACAATTGAATTGATTTTAGGAATGGCCCCTATGACGCAATATGATGCTGCTGCAACTCCTCTCTGGAGATGCTTTGACAAAGAAAGTAAACCTTTTGTGTATAAAGCCTTGATTCCTGGTGTAAGCTTGTTTGAGAAAAGTACGGCAATCAACAAATGGCAAAAAGCATCTGAAAAAATGAATTTCGCTAAAGAGGATAGCAACAATGATATAGAATTCAATAAAATATTGTGGCATGCCATAAAAGGAGATATTCCTTTTCCAGGCCCACGCAGAGCTGCTTTCTTACATGTTAATACCGATTCTGGTGATGACGATTGATATGTATTTCTGTTTCAATTTTTATAAATACAAGGGACTCCATTAGGAGTCCCTTGGTGGTAAATTAAAATAATAAGTATGAAATTTTTTATAACAATCATATTGTCATTGTTTGTAGTATTCGGGATATCTCAGCCGTTGACGTATACAAGTGCAAATGCACACTCTCACAATGATTATGAGCAACAGATGCCATTCCATCAAGCATACAATGAGGCTTTTGGATCTATAGAAGCTGACATTTACTTGGTAGGAGGGAAGCTACTCGTTGGTCATGATATAAAAGATTTGAAAGAAACCAACACATTGGAAAATCTTTATCTGCAACCCTTGATTGAGTATCAACATGTCAACAGAAATCTACAATTACTGATAGATATCAAGTCAGAAGCAATTTCTACCTTGGATACACTTGTTTCTATGTTTAAAAGATATCCAGCCATATCAAAAAACAAGTATTTCAAAATAGTTATATCTGGTAATCGACCTCCTGAAAATAAATACAAAGATTATCCGGATTTTATTTTGTTTGATGGTCGTTTTGATATGAATTATACAGTTGAAGAATTGAATAAAATTGCCTTGCTGAGTGATGATTTTGGAAAATTCACGATGTGGAAAAAGATATGGCCTCTTACAGATGAAATAAAAAATAAAATACATCTGGCAGTCCAGAAAGCACATGCATTAAACAAACCTGTCAGGCTTTGGGGTAGCCCAGATTTTCCTCAGGCATGGGAGGAAATGATCAATCTTGAAGTTGATTTTATCAATACTGATAAGATAAATGAATTGTCTGATTTCTTGACAGCCTATAATAAATCACTCAGACTATTGCCTTACAATCGAATCATTCACTCTGCTGGCTCTGTAGTTCGTTATGGAAATCCCTCATTGGAAAACCATGCTCTGGACATTGCAAACCTGAATGATATCAATTTAGTTGTTGTAGAGGATCGCCATGGCATTTTTGTTGTTGATATTGATCAAAATAAGGTGGTGGACAAATGGAGCTTTATCGGTAATTCCCAATATGGCAGGTATATGAGCACCTACTCCGGAATCAAAGTGTTACAGGAAAACAACAAGAAATTTATTCTGTGGACTGCAGCAGATAAAGACAAAAGCAATTCAGCACTGATGATTGCTCAATGGGATGGAAATAAAATCAGCAATATTGAACATATTCCTTTCGAGAATAATCAAGTTTCAAAAAATGCAATTCCAAATGAAATAGCCATTTCAGTAGAAAATAATAGAACATTTTTTTACGTGGTATTAAATGGGAACAATGAACTTTTAAAGATTGATTGGATAGAAAGAAAGATTGTTTGGAAATCAAATACAGGAGTTGCTCCTTATGGCATTGCTATAGCTGCCAATAAGTTGTTTGTTAGCAATTGGGGTGGTGAATTGGCAATTGATTCAAGCAGAGAAAGAGCAGGAGTGCCATGGGGGTTGGTTTATACAGATCCTAAAACAGGAGCAACGGCTGGTGGTTCAGTTTCAGTTTTTAATCTGCAAGGAAAAAAATTGAATGAAATGAATGTGGGCTTACATCCTAATGTGGTTAGGGCTTCATCAGATGAAAAATATGTATTTGTATCCAATGGTTCAAGTGATTTCATCTCAGTTATAAACGTTAAAAATGAAAGAATAATAGATTCTATTGATATTGGAATATTGCATGAAAATAAATTGTGGCAGGGCAGCACTCCCAATGGATTGGTTTTGAATCAGGACAATTCAGTATTGTATGTTTCTAACGGACATGACAACGCAATTGCAGTAGTTAAATTGGGAAAAAATGTTTCTTCGAAAGGCAAAGGCAAAACCACTATTCTTGGTTTCATCCCCACTGAAGCTTTTCCAGCAGGATTATCACTATTAAGCAATAAAATCATAGTTGCTAATCTTGAATCAGACGGTGCCAATGTGATTGATCAGAAAAAAAAGGCGAGATCCATACACAATGAAGTTGCATCTGTAAGTATAATACCTGTTCCGGATGAAAAAACCTTAAACAAATTTTCTCAAGAGGTTTCTCAATTGAATTTATTGAATCGAATGGATTTAATCAAGTTGCCTGCCCGTGAAAATCAAGATCCAATCCCCGTTCCACAAAGGTTGGGAGAACCCTCGGTTTTCAAGCATGTAGTATATATTATTAAGGAAAACAAAACGTACGATCAAGTCTTTGGTGATATTAAAAATGCACGAGGAGATAGTTCTTTATGTGTTTTTGGAAAAACCGTAACGCCCAATGCGCATGCTTTGGTCAATAGATTTGGTTTGATGGATGATTTCAATGCATCAGGAAAATCTTCTGCAGAAGGACATCAATGGACAGATGCAGGCATGGTATCAGATTATATTGAAAAAAATGTTAGGGCATGGTTTAGGAGTTATCCTCATCGGCAGGAAGATGCCCTGGTATATAATAAAAGCGGTTTTATCTGGAATCATGCAATGGACCATGGTAAAAAAGTCAAGATTTATGGAGAAGCTTGCACATCCGAATATGATAAGAAGTTGAAATGGATGGATTTATATACAAAATACAAAAAAGGAATTACACCAGATTGGCATAACACAACCACCATAGAAAGGATTTCACCTATTATTTCCGATACATATCCAGATTGCGACAATATTACTTTTTCAGACCAACAACGCGCTGATATTTTTATAAATGACTGGAATCAGTATGTTCAAAAAAATGATTTACCACAATTGCTTATTTTGTCTTTACCGAATGATCATACTGCCGGAACATCACCAGATTTCCCAACCCCAGATGCCATGGTAGCTGATAATGATTTAGCGCTTGGACGCATAATCGAAGCTATTTCACATAGCAAATACTGGGATTCAACTGTTGTGTTTGTAACAGAAGATGATTCCCAAGGAGGTTGGGATCATATCTCTGCGTATCGAACTGTTGCAATGGTTATAAGTCCGTATAGTAAAGAAGGTGTTATTCAGTCACATTATAATCAAGTTTCTATCTTGAGAACAATTGAGCAAATTTTGGGTATTCCTCCAATGAATATAATTGATGCAACATCAAGGTTAATGACAGATTGTTTTCAAAAAAACAAACGTGAATTGACATTCACAGCATTGCCTAACATCATCCCATTAGACCAAATGAATAAACCTATTCATGCCCTCAAAGGAAGAAGTAAAAAATTTGCGGAACTGTCAAGAGATGAGGTTTTTAATGAAGTAGATGGGGGAAAAGATGATATGATGAATAGGATATTATGGGAATATGCTCATAAAGGGATTCAATATCCAACGAATATCAAGGGGTTTAAGTAGGTAGTTTGTTGAATAAATAAATTTACATCTATGTAAATCAGCATATATGATATAGTTTCTTGTAGCATCATCTATTCAGCATAGAATTAATCAAAATTGATGAATAATCAAATAAGCAGCATATATCATATAGGTGTATAAGATGCTGGTTTACTGCATAAAAAAACCACCATAACAGCTGTTACAGTGGTTTTCGTGACCCCGTCAGGATTCAAACCTGAAACCTTTTGATCCGTAGTCAAATGCTCTATTCAATTGAGCTACGGGGCCAATTGGGGTGCAAATATAGGTTTTTTTTCAGAATTTATTCATTCATTGCCTTATTTTGTAACTTGATAATCCCGATTTTTTTCATGACACTCATTACAAAGTAGGTGGGGTCCCATTCAAATTTTTTAACAGCAAACTTTGCCCTGGTTGGATAAAAATGATGGTTGTTCTGAAACAATTCACCCAGTAAAAATATTCCCCATCTCTCGGAATTCCTGGACTGATCACCATTGTCAAAGTTAGAATATCCATATTTATGACCACACCAATTTACAATGGCTCCTTGTACTGGCCCCATTAAAAAATGTATCGGTAATAGCAAATACCAATACCAGGCTGGCGCAAAAAAATAATAGATGAAAATATATACTACAACCCAAGATAATCTGGTGATTAAATGATCTCCAATCTTATCCATCTTATTCCAAACAGGCAGATAAGCTTTTGTAAACTCTTCCAATGGCTTGATTGTATCGGTAACAAACGCATTGTAAATATTTCTGGTATGAAGCATCATCTGCCACACATCCTTGAAAAAATGTGGTGAATGGGGGTCTTTTTCCGTATCACTATATGCGTGATGCATGCGATGCATCACGGCATAAGCCCGTGGAACCAAATAAGAGGAGCCC
>CANFHO010000038.1 GCA_947447005.1 Chitinophagaceae bacterium | reverse complement strand
GCAGAAATATCAGGGTAAAGGTGTTACAGTCACTTTATGCACTCGAATCGGAATCAGGCAACATGTCTGATGATAAAATTCAAGGCCTCCTTAAAAAATATCTTAATCAGACTATAGATCTCTTCCTCTTTACCCTTTTGTTGCTTACCGAAATTGCCCGTTATGCGGAAACGGATGCCAAAAACCGTGCATCGAAACATCTGCCATCTCAGGAAGACCTGATGGTAAATACCAAAATTGCAGGCAATAGCTTACTCTGGCAGATTCTTGAAATGCCTGGATTCCTGAGTGGGGTTAAGGACCGTAATCTTTCACAATATCTTGACACAGACTTGTTAAAAAAGATCTATTTGCAATTAAAAGAATCTGAAGAATATAAGAGCTACATTTTGATTGAGGGGCGTGATAAAAAAACCGAAAAAAACATGCTGAGCTTCATTTTCACGGACCTGATTATGTCCAGTGATGAAGTAACAGAATATATCGAAGATCATTTTGTGCAATGGGATGATGACAGCGAAATGATTTATCAAATGATGATGAACCTTTTTGGGAAACCAGGTTCATATGAAATTCAAAATTTGATTGGAAAGGAAAAAAGCGATTATGCATTTGATTTGCTAAAAACAGCTATATCAAAAAAGGAACATACAATGGATATCATCAAACCAAAATTGAAAAATTGGGATGCTGATCGCATAGCAGTTCTCGACATGATTATGCTCAGACTTGGTGTTTGCGAATTATTGTATTTTGAGACCATCCCTGCCAAAGTGACCATCAATGAGTATATTGACTTAGCTAAAAGCTACAGCACAAGTCAAAGTGGACACTTTGTTAATGGGATACTCGACAGCATCCACAAGGACATGGTTGCCGATGGAAAATTAAATAAGGTTGATTTCAAAAAGAAATAACGAATTCCTATTTTTACATTGATTCACACAATATGAAATCATCCATCATCATCGTTTCAGTTTTTATTTTGGCTGCCTTTTCGATTGTTTTTTTGGGCAATCCAGCCAGAAAAATCATCAAGAGAATCCCTTTTGAGTCTAAGATTGATAGGAGTATTCCTGCAACAACAGTAGAATGGCAGGATACATTAAAGAATCTTGAAAAGGTATTGGAAGGAACAAAAATTAATGTTGAATTTCCATTCAAGAATACAGGAAACAAAATATTAATCATAACTGATGTTGCTCCTTCATGCGGATGCACTATCGCTGAAAAACCTTCAAAACCAATTATGCCCGGCGAAACATCGAGCATCAAAGCTGTTTTTAATTCTGAAAACAGAACTGGTACAAACCATAAAGAATTAAAGGTTTTATTGAATACGGAAAGACGAATCCAAAATCTTGTATTCAATGTAGAAGTAATGCCAAACAATCAATAATCAAATACAAATCAATTAACATGCATTCATTTATCCTTCAAGCTCAACCATCAGCAACTCCTCAATTGTTGATCCTAGGTGGTATGATCGTAGTTTTCTATTTTTTCATGATTCGCCCACAAGCTCAAAAAGCTAAAAAAGCAAAAAAATTCCAGGAAGATCTTCAGAAAGGTGATAAGATCGTTACCATAGCAGGTATTCACGGAATTATAAACAAAGTAAATGAAGACAACACCATTCAAATTGAAGTTAGTCCTGGTTCTTTCATGAAAATTGAAAAATCAGCAATAAGCCTTGAATGGAGTGAGCAAATCAATAAGCCAGCGGTTCCCACAACAAAGTAATAAGTACTCAAATCAATGTAAAGCCCGGAAATCTCCGGGCTTTTTCTTTACATTTGATTTATGTTAAAAGTTGGATTGACAGGTGGTATAGGTGCCGGAAAATCGGTGGTAGCCAAAATATTTGAGATCCTTGGCATTCCAGTATACCAGGCTGATTTGGCTGCCAAAAAATTGATGGAAACAAACGAGACACTTATTCATGCTATTAAAGACGTTTTTTCAGATGAGGCATATATCAATGGAAAACTAAACAGAAAATATATTGCTGATATCGTATTTAATGATAAGGAGAAATTAAAGCAACTTAATGCATTGGTCCATCCATTCACCATACAAAATGGGGTGAATTGGATGAATGCTCAAACCACTCCCTATGCCATTAAGGAAGCTGCACTGATATTTGAGAGTGGAAGCCAGAACGAATTCGACTGCATCATAGGCGTATTTGCACCTGTTTCCATAAGGGTGAATCGAACCATCAAACGTGATCAAAGCTCACGAGAAGCAATACTCGAAAGAATCGAAAATCAAATTGAAGATCGAATCAAAATGAAGTTATGTGATGAAGTGATAATGAATGATGAACAGCACCTCATCATCCCACAAGTACTGGCTATTCATGAAAAACTTTTAAAGATTTCAACCAATTCCTGAAATGCACATTCATGATTTTCCAGTGTTGTCAGACCATATCCTCATTTGGATTTTCGGTATGATTTTGCCTTTCATATCAGGATTGCAAAGTGAAAAATTAAATGGTGAAATCATATTTAATGAAGAAACCAGACGCAAATTATACCTGGGGAATGCAATCATGCTTTCCATTTCGGGAATCAGCATATTAGTGGCATGGGGTTTCCATGCAAGATCATTGAAATCGCTGGGATTATCTTTTCAAATTACATACACACCTATTCTACTGTTGTTGATGACGCTGTTTACTCTGGCATACCTAAGCGATCTAATCATAGGTACCAAAAAGAGAATGAACAGAAAGGAACATGAAGAAAAAGAATGGTTTGAAACATCTTCTTTTCTACCTGAAACGAAAAGAGAATTGCCTTATTATATCCTTCTTTGTTTGGCTGCAGGGATCTTTGAAGAAATCATCTACAGAGGATTTATGGTAACATATTTCTTACCAGAAAAAGATATCAATGGACTGATATTTCTTTTACGTATATCAGCTCCTGCAGCGCTTTTCAGCATGGCACATTATTACCAGGGCGGGGCAGCTGTAGTGAAAATATTTCTCTTTTCCCTTCTCTTATCGGGCATTTACGTTGCTTCCGGAAGTCTCATTCCCTGTATGATCCTCCATGTTGGAGTAGATCTGATCAGTGGATTGGCTTCCATGAAGAAGAAAAAAAGTTAATACTTAATTTTCTTCTTCACATCCTATCGGTGCACCTGGAGGTGCAGGGGCATGCAAAGTTGGCTTAGCTGAATTTGGTTCTTTTGAACGACTCATCAACATTTGCAAGTGGGCAACATATAAGGGATCTTTTGAAGTTTTTAATGCCACATCAACTTGCTTTAAAACATCCTTCAATATTTTCCCAACACATGCCCTTGCAGGATAAGAAAGATTTTCATCGATACTGGATGCCAATAGATAAGTCAAAAGAATTTGCTCATTTTGTAACTGTATGGCATATTCCATTCCACTTCTTTTGGGCGAATTGAATGTAGCACCAATAAGGGCCTTCGTCATATCTGTGATACCATAACCTCCACTAACTTCTTGCTGCATCAGCCTATTCATCCTTTCTGCATTGAACAAAAAAGAAAGAGGCAAATCAGCTGCAGCTTCTGCAGGAGCAAGCTGGTCAAATGACAAACCTGTTTTTTTCTTAAATAATTCGCGCGTAAAATCATATCCAGCTGGTCTTGGGGGAATGAGTGCAGCAATTTGAGGAGAAACCAAAAGGAATGTAGGATCTAAGCATTTTAAGATGGCTGACATGGCAGCAGCTTGTTTTATTTTTTCTAACGGAGCTGTTACCTGCTGTCCATCCCCTTTCAATGCATATGTATAATGCATACCGCCTACCAATTTAGTTGCTGCCTCAATCTGATATCGATGATAAAAATAAACTGGAACTAAAACGTCCTCCAACATTGCCATAGGTGTTCCTGTGCGAATGGAATTAATTCCAAAATTTTTTAAAGCAACTTGTCTTACTTTAATCATATTTTCCAACTCTGCCACTGGCTCCATACCGTTGTCCCATAAATGAGCTTCAGGATGCAAGCCACCAGGCGCACGAGAATCCCTGTCACTAATATATCTCAAGCCTTTTGCATACGCATCAGACATAATTCGATCCAATTCTGCCTTTTCATTTTTATTTGTACTCAAATCAGCATACCCCCATTTGATTGCAACTTTATCCCATTCACCAATTTTATTGTCGTACGCATTGCTTAAGTCTATCTGACCATTTTTATCCAAATTCACTACTGGGTGGGGATAATCCATAACACTAGATCGATTAACGGTACTGGCGGCATAATTATGCATTAATCCCAATGTATGCCCCACTTCATGTGCGGCAAGTTGCTCAAGGCGTGAAAGCGACATTTTCAACATTGGATCTTCACTTAAATTCTCATTGGAAAAAGGTGATTCCAATCCGGTTGCGATCAGATAATCCTGACGAACCCTCAAAGATCCCAATGAAACTTGTCCTTTGATAATCTCTCCTGTTCTGGGATCCACAACACTTGCACCATAACTCCAACCTCTGGTAGAACGATGCACCCAATTGATCATATTATAGCGAATATCCATTGGATCACATGTGTCGGGCAGAATTTTTACGATGAACCCATCCTTATACCCCGCTGCCTCAAATGCTTGATTCCACCAGGATGCCCCTTTCAAAAGAGCTGATCTGATTGGTTCTGGGGTTCCATTATCCAAATAATATACAATAGGTTTTACAGGCTCACTCACTGCAGCATTAGGATCTTTTTTTGCGATACGATGCCTGTTCACGACATACTTTTCGATTGGCTCAGAAACAGGAGAACTATAATCATAGTATGAAGTATTGTTGAAACTGGAACGTGGATCAAACTTTCTTGGCTTGTAATTTCCATCAGGCAATTGAACGAATGAATGATGGATACGAAGTGTAATGGCTTCTGTAGATGGCGCTACAGCCTGTACATAAACCCCTGCTGTTCCATCTGCATTTACCCAGGTAATGGTTGCCTCAAGTTCCGTATTGAATGGAAAATTTTTACAGGTAGGGTAATAAAGTGCAGTTCTGGTTTTGTCAATGGCATATATTCCTTGTTGCATTTTTCTCAATCTACTCGAAACCTGCATTGCATCACGTGTCAAAAAATCTGTTGCATCTACAAGAACCGCCCCATTGCTTTCTGCTTCAACAGCAAAACCCCAAATGGTTGACTGAGCAAAAGATTGATCTACTGCAGCTTTTTCTCTTGGCACATTGGATAGTGCCCTATAACCGTAATTTGGCTCGGTCATAAGTATTTTCTTTCCTACTCGTGAAAATTTAATAATCCTTCCGCCTCCCATCAATCCCCTATCTAACCCAATGTCATTGGATCCCAAACCAGCTGGCAGCGACATAGCATAAAGGATTTCCTGATCCCATTTTGATAGCTCCATCCAGATTTTACCATTTGCATCATCACGATAAAAATTAAAAAATCCTTCTTGCTTTAGCATGCCTTTTGTTTTATCTTCAATAGAAGGAATTGGCTGTGCAAAACTAATAATAGGAAGAAGAAGTAATAAAATTCCAAGCTTTTTCATGAAAAGATGATTTGGTTGAGAGTTGAAATTACAAAATCATCTTAAACTTTCCACCCTCCACTTTCCACATTCATATATGCATCTTATATTGCTATCTTCGTTATTCAATATGAAAATCGAATTCTGGAGCATAGGAAAAGCACATGATCCAACTATCAAGGATGCCATTGATGATTATACCAAACGCATCAATAAATATGCTCCTGTGAAATGGATGATACTGCCTGTACCTAAAAACGCGGGCATGCTCAGTGAAGCAGACCTGAAAAAATTGGAAGGGAAAATGATTATGGAGTGGCTTGAAAAAGATGATGTGTTGATTGCATTAGATGAAAGAGGCAAGGAAATGAGTTCAGAAGATCTTGCTACATTTATCATCAAAAGGGGAAATATGGGAAGCCGAAAATTGATCTTCCTGATCGGAGGTGCTTTTGGGATTGATGCCATAGTGATGCAAAGGGCTGATTTTACATGGTCATTATCAAAACTCGTTTTCCCACATCAGCTTGTGAGGTTAATCCTTTCAGAACAAATATACAGGGCTTATACCATCATTAAAAACGAAAAGTACCATCACCGTTGAAAATAATTTCATGAGTATAACTTTACTGATTATCATCATTACCTGTGCCATTTCGATACCTGCCTTTTCGAGTAATAAACTCAAGGAAGACTTATTGTTTTGGCCATGGGGAATCAAAAAAAACCATGAATACTATAGATTTCTAAGCAACGGTGTCATCCATGCGGATGCAATGCATTTGATTTTTAATATGGTTTCCTTTTATTCTTTCGGTACAGCATTGGAAGATTATTTATACAAAGTGTTTTTTGGAGAATTGGCGAGAGGACTTTATGCAACCTTGTATTTAACAGCCATTGCCTTTGCGGTGATTCCAGACTATTTCAAATATCAATTCAAACATCATTATCGATCGCTTGGTGCCTCAGGTGCAGTTTCAGCAGTGATTTTTGCAGCAATCACCATTCAGCCTCGTATGCCAATCCGTTTCTTTTTCATCCCATTCAATATACCCGGATACATTTTTGGTATCTGCTTTTTGATACTTTCTGCTTCTTTGGCAAAAAAGGGACAAGGCAATATTGGTCACAGTGCCCACTTTTGGGGAAGTGTTTACGGAATTGCATTCACCTATTTGGCGGCCAAGTTTATTTCACATGTTGATTTGTTCCGTTTATTTCTTGAAAGTTTCAAATAGCAATTAAAGCAATTTAAAAACAACTACAGACATCGACTGGTCAGTTATCTTGAATCGATCATCCATTCGTTGGCCTACAACCCAAATGATTTTTTTATTGGATTCAATCACCCATTGATTCTCCTTTTCAATTCTTGACAATTTTATATCGGTCATGAATTTAGAAAGCTTCTTTTTTTTCTTCATTCCCAACGGATAAAAATAATCACCCGTTTTCCATTTTCTTAGTATCAATGGATACTGCAACTCTTTTGCATGTATGAAGGCATGCATTTTATTTTGATTAAAATCTCTTTCAGAGCCTCTACTTTGGGTGATTGTGTGAGTATCGAAAGTTATTTCTGTATCTTTTTCGTGAATTAAAATCAATTGTTGATTACTTGAACTTATTGGCTCAATTAATAACCAATCCCTGTTTTTTAATACGCGATGGGTTGAACTTATAAAAAAGCGACCGGTTTCTGCATCAAAAAGTTTCTTGATTTCAACTGCCTGCCCCGCACTAAATCCAAAGGATGTAAAAATTTCAAACAAGACAGTATCCAATGGAATGATATTCCTTATCAAATTAACCGGAATCTTCCACCCGTCTAAACTGGGTTTAAGCAATTTACTTTTCAATCGGTCCAATTCTTTTCGATAGATCAATTCAATTTCTGAAAATCGTCTTGCATTTTGAATTAAGTTATCTTGAAAAGATGGATATACTTTACTGATATGAGGGATCAATTCATTCCTGAATAAATTTCTGGTGTATTTGCTTTCCGCATTTGAACTGTCATCCACCCATGAAATCTGATGTTGCTCTGCATAATGAAGAATTTCCTCTCTGGAAAAATCCAACAAGGGCCTGATAATCTTTTCCCTCTTCATGATCATTCCTTTAAGACCTGCAATCCCAGTTCCTCTGAAAAAATTCATCATTAATCCTTCCACCTGATCATCCCGATGATGAGCCGTGATTAGAAAAGCATTTGGAAGATTGTGGGCATTTAGCATTTCTTCAAACCACTCATATCGAAGCATTCTGGTAACTTCTTGTACACCTTTACCCATGTCCTGCATGGATTTTTTAGTATCAAACGACTTTACATTCACTTCAAGATTCAATTGAGCGCCCATTGATCGAACAAAAGCTTCATCCCTATTGCTTTCTTCATCCCTCAAATGATAATTGCAATGCAATATAATAGGCTTGAATCCCAGCGATATCAGTAAATGTACCAGAACAACAGAATCAACTCCTCCACTGCACGCAACATACAGTGCATCATTTTGCTGCCATAGTTTATGGCTTTGAATTTGATGTTCCAATCTCTTCAATAAGTCGTTCATGTTATCATTCATTTTAACCTTCCATTTCATCTTGAAGTTGAGCATATGCCGCCATTAACTCCCTTTTTGCATGTTGATCATTTAATTTCATGGCAACATCAATGCCAGTTTGGTAGACAAGCAATGCTTTAACTTGATCAGACACACATTCATATGCTTTGCCCAAATGATAATAGCTTCCAATATAATTTGAATCTATTTCCAACAAATGCTCAAATATATCTATTGAGATTTTATGTTCCCCAGCTTTGATATATTCCAATGCCAGGGCATGTCGACTGAACATATCATTGGGGTTTTTATCAATAAATACTTTCAAAATTGCGATACGATCCATTGGGGATAATTTCGTTGTTTATTAACTGTATTTTCAATCATCTGTGGTTATATTTGTATCAAATAGTTGTCATGACAACCTTTTCCCTAACCATAACCTTTCTGCCATGAAAATACTAGTCTGCATCAGTAGAACACCAGACACAACAGCAAAAATAGCTTTCACAGACAACAACACGAAATTTGCTACCGAGGGTGTACAATGGATCATCAATCCCTATGATGAGTGGTATGCACTTGTTAAGGCCATTGAATTGAAGGAAAAAGATCCATCCACCATCATACACTTGATCAATGTTGGCTGTATTGACAATGAACCCATCATTCGAAAGGCATTGGCATTGGGGGGTGATGAAGGAATCAGAGTAAATAGTAACAGTGAAGACGCCTATGTCATTTCATCCCAAATTGCAGCAGTTGCAGCGCCAGAAAACTACGATTTAATTTTATTGGGAAAAGAAACCATCGATCACAATGGGTCTTCCATTGGTGGAATGGTGTCTGAAATGCTTGATTTAAACCTGATTAGTTTGAGCACAGGTTTTCAGCTAAATGATACAACAATAGAAGCAACAAGGGAAATTGAAGGCGGAGAAGAAATCGTGATATTGGAAACGCCATGTGTGATTACGTGTCAAAAGGGAATGGCAGAAGCTCGTATTCCAAACATGCGAGGTATCATGGCAGCCAGAACTAAACCCCTTAAAATTATTGAGCCTATTCCCGTGTCTCCATTAACGGAAACCATGGCATTTGAACTCCCGCCAGCAAAAGCAGGTGTAAAATTGATTCCGGCCGACCAGCCTGAAATACTAATACAATTATTAAAAGAAGAAGCGAAAACAATCTAAAAAAATTTCTATGTCGGTTCTAATTTATATTGAGCACCACGATGGCAAATTCAAGAAATCTTCTTTAGAAGCACTATCGTATGGACATGTCATTGCCAAAGAAAACAATATGGCAACAGTTGCATTTGTTATTTCAGATGGCAGATTACCTGTTGCAGATCTTGGAAAATATGGTGCAACAAAAGTATTGACCTATTCACATATTGGTATCAATGAATCAGATAGCAAATCACTTGCTTCCCTGTTGTGTGAAGTTGTAAAAAAGGAAAATGTAACTTGGATTATTTTCTCAAATACGCTTACTGCTAAACTAATTGCACCCAGACTTTCAGTTCGATTGAAAGCAGGATTGGTTACCGGCGCTACCGGCCTTCCAACAAAAGATGGAGTTGTTATGCGATCCGTTTTTTCAGGAAAAGCTTTTTCCGCTGTTAAACTAAACACTGAAATAAAAATTATTTCAGTCAACCCAAATGCATACTTGATCAATGAGTCGCCTGAAAAACCAGAGGTGGCTGAGTTGGTCTACTCAACATCTGCATCAACAATAAAAATTAAGGAACGTAGATTATCGCCGGGAGATATCCCTTTGGCAGAGGCAGAAAGAGTAGTGAGTGGTGGCAGAGGATTGAAAGGTCCGGAAAATTGGGGTATGATTGAAGAACTAGCCAAACTCTTAGGAGCAGCAACTGCATGCAGTCGACCTGTTGCGGATGCAAATTGGCGCCCACATCATGAACATGTTGGACAAACGGGATTGGCAATTTCACCAAACCTATATATTGCTATAGGTATATCTGGGGCCATACAACATCTTGCAGGAGTAAACCGAAGTAAAACAATTGTGGTGATCAACAAGGATCCTGAAGCACCTTTTTTTAAGTCGGCCGATTATGGCATTGTTGGTGATGCCTTTGAAGTGGTTCCCAAACTGATAGAAGCAATCAAGACCACCCATGGCTGATGAAAATCACATGATATGTGGTTAAAATCTTTAAAAAAAGGAGATTTTAAGCATATTTAGCCATCATAACCAATGAAAAATTTCGTTTAACTTCGCCTAGTAATGAAGAAGATAGAATTAGAGATCGTAGCATTATCACATTCCATCACTCAAACCAATTCATATGCTGTTGTATTGGGAGAAGTGAATGGTTTGAGGAGATTGCCTATAGTAATTGGTGGCTTTGAAGCACAAGCCATTGCAGTGGCATTGGAAAAGATGAAACCAACCAGACCACTGACCCATGATTTGATGAAAAATTTTATGCTGGCGTTCAATGTTGAATTGCATGAAATAGTGATTTCTGATTTGCAGGAAGGTATATTCTTTTCAAAGCTTCTTTGCAGCAGTGAATCTGATACTGTTGAAATAGATTCACGTACGTCAGATGCATTGGCATTGGCGGTAAGATTTGGATGTCCTATCTATATTTACGAAAATATCTTTGACATTGCAGGTTTAGATAATCCGGAGAAAGCCGCTATACCTCAAGAACCTCAAAAAGCAAATGCACCAAAATCTTCTGCAACAACAGATCAAAGTGATTTGAAAAAATTGGGGTTGGAAGAATTGCATGAGTTGCTCAACGATGTTCTTGAACAGGAAGATTATATAAGAGCGATCAATATTCGAGACGAGATCAATTCCAGGAAAAAATAGTTCCCCAAAATGGTCATTTTTCCGAATGCTAAAATCAATTTGGGACTCAGAGTCACAGCTAAAAGAGTGGATGGATTTCACGACTTAGATACTGTTTTTTACCCCCTTCCATTATTTGATATACTTGAAGTTATATCCTTGGGAAACAATGCAACCGAATCAATATCCATAACCCTTTCAGGCAAAAAAGTAGCTGGCAACATCGAATCAAATCTCTGCTTCAAAGCCTACCAATTACTCAAAAAAGATTTCCCTCAACTACCTTCCATTGCAATTCATTTGCACAAGAATATTCCGATGGGTGCAGGAATGGGGGGCGGATCTTCTGATGGAGCTTACATGTTAAAATTGTTGAATGAAAAATTCAATCTACAAATCCAAGATGAAATCTTAGCTAGATATGCGCTTCAGCTTGGAAGTGATTGCCCCTTTTTTATTTTCAATAAAACAAGCCATGCTACTGGCAGAGGAGAAATCATGCACCCAATTGAACTTGATTTATCTGATAAAAAAATCGTACTGATTTGTCCAGGTATTCATGTGAGTACTGCTGAAGCTTTTTCAGATATACAGATAAAGGAACATATGGATACTTGCAGTGAAATCATAAAAGCTCCTATAGCAACCTGGAAGGAAAAGTTGATAAACGATTTTGAAAGACCAGTATTCAAAAAACATCCCGTTCTTGCAGAAATTAAAGACGAGTTGTATCATTCAGGCGCCATTTATGCATCACTCACAGGAACAGGCTCAACAGTATACGCCATATTTGAAAAAAATGTTACCATCCAACTGACTGAGCCATTGCGTTCATTTGATTCTTTTTTCCTCTAAAGCACCTTTCCGTATTGAATTCACCAAGATTAGTCTATTACTTTGATGAATTTCATTAATTTTGAAACATGCCTCAAAAAGCTACCATAGGTTTATTCTTTCTTGCTGCAAATTTAGACTTGCTGAACCACTAGCAAGCTAGGCAACATACATGCCTTTTATCATCCATGATGGATGAATTTGAACAACATTTTCCCTTCTTTTTTCATTCAAATCTTTTGAATGATTTTCAACAATTGACATGCAAGACTCATCATATTATATTGGACTAGAAGACAAATACGGTGCACACAATTATCATCCCCTACCTGTGGTTATTTCAAAAGCGGCGGGCTGTGAAGTTTGGGATGTAGAGGATAAAAAATATATTGATTTTTTAAGTGGCTACTCAGCTGTCAACCAAGGACATTGTCATCCTAAGATCATTCAGGCACTTATTGATCAAGCTCAAAAATTAACCCTTACATCCAGGGCTTTTTACAACGATACATTGGGAGAATATGAAAAACATGTCACCAACTTGTTGGGGTACGACAAAGTATTGCCCATGAATACAGGAGCAGAGGCAGTTGAAACCGGCATCAAACTTGCCAGAAGATGGGCTTACCAAGTAAAGGGTGTTGAGCCCAATAAGGCAAAAATCATTGTCTGTGATGGTAATTTTCATGGTAGAACAAGTACCATTATTTCATTCAGCACAGATCCTTCCTCTTTTTCACGATTTGGTCCTTATATGCCAGGTTTTGAAGTGATACCATACAACGATATCCCTGCTTTGGAAAAGTCGTTGGAAGATAAAAATGTTGCTGGATTTCTTGTAGAACCGATTCAAGGTGAGGCAGGTATCTTGATGCCAGATGAAGGATATCTTCATAAAGCCAAGGTACTTTGTTCTGAAGCCAATGTATTGCTCATTGCCGATGAAATTCAAACAGGACTTTGCAGAACAGGGAGAATGCTATGTTCAGATCATGAAAATATAAAACCAGATATACTTCTGCTGGGGAAAGCGCTCAGTGGCGGAACACTTCCCATCAGTGCTGTTCTTGCCAATGATGAAATCATGCTTACTATCAAACCAGGAGAACATGGTTCCACATTTGGAGGAAGTCCACTGGCCAGCATTGTTGCTAAAGTTTCACTTGAAGTATTGGTTGATGAAAAATTGGCTGAGAATGCCGAAAAAATGGGAGCAATTTTTAGAGATCAACTTAAATCCCTCCATTCACCATTGATCAGCATTGTTAGAGGAAAAGGCTTATTAAATGCCATTGTAATCAAACATGATAATCCCGAGGCTGCATGGAAAATCTGTGAAGTTTTTAAGGATAATGGATTGTTATCAAAACCAACCCATGGTGATAAAATCAGATTAGCCCCTCCACTGGTAATTACAGAAGAGCAAATCAAAGCCTCAATTGAGATTATTGGAAAATCCCTGGAAATGTTTGGAAACAGAAAATGATGAGAAAGAGTTGAGAAGGCTTAGAAGGTTTCGTTTTTAAAGTCAATATATCATTTCTAAACGCTCTCAACCTTCACAACTTCTACCCGTTTTTCGTAACTTTGCCACCATAAGAAAAAGAAATGAGCGAAGAAAGATCACTGAATTTTTTAGAAGAAATTGTTGAAGGCGACCTTTCAACTGGTAAGCATACTTCAATTCACACGAGGTTTCCACCAGAACCCAATGGATATTTACATATAGGACATGCCAAGAGCATTTGTTTGAATTTTGGGTTAGCTGATAAATATGGTGGTAAAACAAACCTCCGATTCGACGATACCAATCCAGTTACTGAGGAAACAGAATATGTTGAATCCATCAAGCAAGATGTTAGATGGCTGGGATTTGATTGGGAAGAAGAACATTTTGCTTCAGACTATTTTGATCAGATTTATGCATTTGCAATCAACCTGATACAAAAAGGGTTGGCATATGTAGATGATATGTCGGCTGAAGAAATTGCAGCCAACAAAGGAACACCCACTGAAGCAGGAAAGGAAAGTCCTGCCCGTAACAGGAGTATTGAGGATAACATGACATTGTTTACAGCAATGAAAGATGGCAAATACAATGATGGTGAAAAAGTATTGAGAGCTAAAATCGATATGGCATCTCCAAACATGCACATGCGGGATCCTATTATGTATAGAATCAAAAAAACATCACATCACCGCACAGGAGATAAATGGTGTATTTATCCTATGTATGATTTTGCACATGGACAATCAGATTCTATTGAAAACATTACACATTCCATTTGTACACTGGAATTTGAAGTGCATAAACCTTTATACAATTGGTACATAGAACAACTAGGAATTTTTGCATCACATCAATTTGAATTTGCCCGTCTGAACCTTACATACACGGTTATGAGCAAACGCAAATTATTGCAACTTGTTCAAGAAAAATTGGTGGATGGTTGGGATGACCCCAGGATGCCAACTATTTCAGGCTTGCGAAGAAGAGGTTATACATCTGCTTCCATCAGAAATTTTTGTGACCGAATTGGTGTACAAAGAAGGGAAAACATCATAGATGTTGGGCTGCTCGAATTTTTCATTCGTGAGGACCTTAACAAAATTGCCAGCAGAAGGATGGTTGTGATGGACCCCATTAGACTGATTATCACAAACTATCCTGAAAATCAAACTGAAATACTTCGCAGTGAAAATAATCCTGAAGAGGAAAACAATGGAGGTTACAGAGAACTTCCCTTCGGAAGAGAATTGTGGATTGAAGCAGAAGACTTTCAGGAAACACCTCATAAAAAATGGTTTAGGCTTGCACCTGAACAAAAGGTGCGATTAAAAAGTGCCTATATTGTTACTTGCACTGGATTTAAAAAAGATGAAAATGGAAAAGTAACTGAAGTGTATTGTGAATATATTCCAGAAAGTAAAAGCGGCCAAGATAGCTCTGGCATTCATGTAAAAGGTACTATTCACTGGGTTTCATGCGAACATGCATGTGATGCAGAAGTCCGATTATATGACAGACTTTTCAATGTTGAAAATCCTTCAGACGAAGAAGGAGACTTCAAAACATATATCAATCCAACTAGTCTTCAAATTATCACTCAGGCTAAAACAGAACCAGTATTGCTTGAAGCTCAACCAGAAAATCATTTCCAATTTATCAGAAAAGGATATTTCTGCATAGACAGTAAATATTCAACGCCTGAAAAACTGGTATTCAACAGAACAGTTACGTTGAAAGATACATGGGCGAAGGAAAGTAATAGGTAACAAGTTACGAGTTACAAGTACGATGATATGAGCCTTTCACTCGTAACTCATAACTTGTGACTTGTCACTCTTGACTAGTTTTCCCTTCCTGAAAAAAAGTAGTGACAAACATTACAATAGATGCAACAAGCATGAGATAAAGTCCTACGTGCTTTTCAGGACAATAGCCTCTATAACAAGAGCCAAACAGCAGAAAATTTTTGACTGCATATGCCACATTCAATCCTCCTATTAGCAATGCGGATCTTTTAAAAATCAACTTTTTTATAAAAGCGGCTATCGCTACAAAGCCAGAAAAACTTAGTAATAGTTTTGCTGGCTTTCCGTATACATTATTGTAGGAATAGAATCCATTGAACGTTTCATTGATATCTGCATAATATGCCCATGACATGAAACATGATGCTAAAATGACCAAGAAACAGATTAAAGACAGGTATTTTGAATATGCTGATAACTTTAGCATGAGCAAGTGTTTAGGAGTGCAAGATATAGAATAAACCAAGGGGCTCATCTATTTTAAACGAAGTAACCAAAAGATATAACTCAGGAACATGAATACCTTTGATAAAACCCCATTGAAACTTAGTTTAATAGGCAAAATGGTTAGAAACTTCAGCATATGAGCCATCGATTCAGGCATCTTATAACCATGAAACAAAGGATCATTCATGGAACGGATTCTATTATTTCTGAGTTGACGCCAAAAGTGATCATATATCACAACATCAGTAAACACCTTGTTTGATAATGTACAAGCAACCAACAAATGCTCCCTCAACGAAATTTCGGGATGTGCGTTGCAAAAAGCAGTTGTTTGATTTTGATGAACCCCTGTTGTAACGAGAGATTCAGATGTGTAAACAATCTTAACACCGGAAAGAATATTTCTGTAATAATATTCCATATCTACCATCCAAACCAAATCCGCTCGATAGCGTAGGTTGTTTTTTCTTAGCATCATATTGCTGGGAGCACCCAGGATATTTGACACAAACAATCGATGTGGATTTTGCAGTACTTTATTAAAAGATGATGATGTATACCTATGTTGGCACATGTTTCCTGTTTCATCAACAGTCTGAGGAGTTGAAAAAATTACTTCAATCTTATGATCATTGTCAAATAATTCCAGAAATGACGTTATCGAATTTTTATGTGTAAAGAAATCATCATGATGCATTAGCAAAACAAAATCGCCAGAAGCATGATCAAGGGCATTATTCCAGTTTACTGGACTTTTCAAAGCAGGTACATTTAAAACATACTTGATCTGATGATCAATTGAAACCTCTTCCAATAGAACTTTTATCTGATCATTGGTAGAATCATCAGAAACTACAATTTCAATTTGAGGATAATCTTGAGAAAGGATAGAATCCAAGCAGCGCTTAAATAGAATTGGGTCATTATACGCTGGGATACAAATACTTACTAAAGGAAAGTGATGAACCATGCAATTAAATCTATAATTAGAAACAACGATTATGCTGGGTAACCCACGTCATTTTCCTTACATGAATACCCTTTATCATTGATATGTAATATAATCAAATAAAAAATAAAAATCCGGCCTGAAACTCAAGCCGGATTGGAGGTCCCGAGCGGATTCGAACCGCTGTAGAAGCTTTTGCAGAGCTCTGCCTAGCCACTCGGCCACAGGACCCTTTTTGATGTTCCTTGAGGAAGGCTCAAAAACACTGCGCAAAATTAGTAAATTTGACCTGAATTTCAACACTTAAGTCATTTTAATCAACAGAATTCATTTACAATCACCCTATTATGATGAAAATAGAATCTTCAGAACTGATCGTTAACGAAAGAGGTGCCATATACCATTTGGATATCAGACCTGAAGAGTTGGCTGATACAGTAATTTTTGTTGGCGATCCGGCCAGGGTTGAAAAAGTAAGCAAGCATTTTGATGTTATAGAATTTAAAAATGCCCATCGTGAATTCATCAGTCATACCGGCTTTATAGGAAACAAAAGATTGACAGTCCTTTCAACCGGTATTGGTCCTGACAACATTGATATTGTGATGAATGAACTGGATGCATTGGTGAATATTGATCTTGAAAAAAGGATACCAAATGACATAAAAAAATCATTGAATATTATTCGGATCGGAACATCAGGTTCCTTGCAGGCTGATATTCCAGTAGATAGCTTTGTTGCAGGAACACATGGTATTGGTCTCGATAATCTTTTGCATTTTTACAGGTTCCAAAACAATCCGGAAGAATTGGCCATCGCTGGCGCCTTTGCCGACCATTGTCACCTCCACGGAAACATGTCAAAGCCTTATGTGTTTTCAGCAAGTCCCTTTCTCCTGGCAAAACTTGCCGAGGGATGTTTTACAGGAATTACAGTAACAAGTCCTGGTTTTTATGGACCGCAAGGCCGTGTTTTAAGAATGGGGTTATCCATGCCTAATTTGAATGAGTCGCTTACCAGCTTTCGATTGGGCAACCACAGAATAACCAACTACGAAATGGAGACTTCCGCAATCTATGGCCTAGGAGCAGCTTTGGGGCATCATTGCCTGGCTGTAAATGTCATTGTGGCCAACCGAATCGCTAAACAATTTTCAAAGGATGCCAATGCATCCATTGAAAAATTGATTGTTCAAACCCTCGGACATATTGCCAATTAAAATAAACGCATGAAAATTCACTTTTACAAATACCAAGGAACTGGAAATGATTTTGTAATCCTTGACAACAGGGATGATGCATATTCCTCTTTGACTGAAGAACAGGTTCATCTATTGTGTGATAGGAGATTTGGCATTGGTTCTGATGGGCTGATGATGTTGGGCAATGCAGAGGGATATGATTTCAGCATGAAGTATTATAATGCAGATGGAAAAGAAGGAAGCATGTGCGGAAATGGTGGGCGATGCCTTGTCCAATTTGCTCATGACCAGGCAATTCTGCGCGATCATTATAGCTTTATAGCAGTTGATGGTCCACATGAAGCAGTACTTAACGAAAACAGGACCATCAGCTTGAAAATGAGCGATGTTCATGAAATTTCCTGGAATGAAGGAAATGCCATGCTTAACACTGGTTCCCCACATTTTATTCAATTCAAAGAAGAACTGGAACAACTGGATGTTTTCAATGAAGGAAGAAAGATTCGTTACAAAGATACGTTCAGGCAAGAAGGAATCAATGTAAATTTTGTTCAAAAGGACCCAGACGGCATTCGCATTCGGACATATGAAAGAGGCGTAGAAGATGAAACCCTCAGTTGTGGAACAGGTGCCACTGCATCAGCCATTGCATCAACCAATGCATTAGGTCAACATACCATTCCTGTTCAGGTTCAAGGAGGTCAACTGTCCATTACTTTCACCAGGATAAATGAAAACCAATGTGAAAACATCTGGCTTACAGGTCCTGCAACTTTTGTATTCAAAGGAGAAATAACCCTATAAATAATCCCATGTTCAACTTACGCGTTTACGGCTTGCTGATTACTGAAGATAATAAAGTGCTGGTGAGTGATGAGTATATAAGAGGCAACTATTATACTAAATTTCCTGGAGGCGGATTGGAATTCGGTGAAGGAACTAGAGACTGCCTTGTTCGTGAATTCATGGAAGAAATGGATTTAAAAGTTGAGGTCGGAGATCATCTGTACACTACAGACTACTTTCAAATGTCGGCCTTCAACCCTGCATATCAGATCATTTCCATTTATTACATGGTCAAGCCATTGGAAGAAATCAAAGCACCCATCCGGGAAAAAGAGTTTGATTTTGATGAAGATCAACTCAAAATATACGAAGAGAAAAAAGAGATTGAGACCTTTAGAATGATACCCCTAGAAGAGTTTGGAGGACATGCAGTTACCCTACCTATTGATAAGGTTGTTGCTGATATCATTAGAGAAAAGAGAAAAGTGAAAAGTGAAAAATGAAACTTTAGTATTATAAAATTCCTTCACTTTTCACTTTTCTTTTTTCACTTTTCACTTAATTTGTCTCTAATTTCCATCAAGAGCTGATCCGTTGAAGAGATTGACGTTGGTGTATCCTCTTCTTTCTTTTTCAATGCATTAATCGCTTTGATTACAACAAACATTACCATTGCAACAATCAAAAAATCAATGAGGGCTGTTACAAATGCTCCCCATTCCAGGTTAACTTCCTTTCCTGCAGCAGTGATTACTGCGCCACTTGGATCCCGAACCTCCTCCACAGCATGTTTAAGAACAACCTTTTTGTCGTTGAAATTTTGTCCGCCTGTCAAAACGCCGATGATTGGAGCAATCATTTTGTCAGTAAAAGTAGAAACCACTTTCCCAAAGGCTCCTCCCATTACAAAGGCCACTGCGATATCAACTAAATTTCCCTTTAAGGCAAACTGCTTAAATTCTTTAATAAATCCCATAATAAAAAAATTTAATTCAATTTAATTAAAATTTTCAAGAAATAATTCATCGAGTCGTTTCAGGCTCCAAAATCAATATCTTTGTTCATAGCGATATGCTGAAAATCAAATCAAGGCTTACAAAGACTGAACAATGATGAAAATCAATCTCAAACAAGTTTACCCGCATTTGGCTGCTATTGCCATTTTTGTAATCGTTGCCGTACTTTTCTGTAAACCAGCCCTGGAGGGAAAGGTTATTCAACAAAGTGATGTAATACACTGGAAAGGCATGAGTCAGGATATACATGAATATTCTGCAAAATATGGTAAGGCTCCTTTGTGGACCAATAGTATGTTCAGCGGGATGCCTGGATATCAGATTGCTACCAACAACAATAACTACTTGCCCTATTATGCCAATGAAGTTTTTTCACTCTTCATCCCGAAACCTTTCAGATTCTTCATCCTGGCCTGTTTTGGATTTTATTTCCTTGGCATTGTTTTCAGGGTCAATCCATGGCTCTCGATGATTGGCGCATTGGGCTACGCATACGCGTCATACTCTTCAATTATTATATCGGTTGGGCATGACACCAAAATGCTTTCCATGGCATATATGCCTGCTTTATTAGGTGCCATCGTTTTGGTATTCAATAAAAGATATCTTCTGGGTGCGATTTTAACAGGCATATTTAGCTCTGTCTTGATTTCTCATAACCACTATCAAATTGTCTATTATTTTGTGCTCATCGCTTTGGCATTGGGAGTAGCCTTGATGATAACAGCTGTTAAGGAAAGAAAAGTACCTGAATTTTTAAAACCAGCTTTGATTGCATTTGGTGCTGGCTTGGTGGGATTGTTCACCAATGCGGTCATGATTTTTACAACTTATGATTATTCAAAAGCTACGATTCGAGGCGGTCAGGCTTCATTGAATGTAAAATCAGAAGATAAAAAAGATGAATCAAAAGGAGGTCTCTCAAAGGATTATGCTTTTTTATGGAGTTATGGTATTGGTGAGACAATGACATTGATGGTTCCTAATATATATGGGGGTGCTACGCAATTGTTACCTGAGGATTCAAAATTGATACAAACCTTGAACGAAAAGGGACTTCCTCAACAATTTGCAAATCAGCTGTATTCATCTTTCCCGGCATATTGGGGACCACAGCCAAATACAGCCGGACCTGTATACGCAGGTGCGGTGTTGTGTTTTCTTTTCATCTTGGGATTGATTGTTATCAAGGGTAAGCACAAATGGTGGATTGCCGCTATTACTTTATTGGCCATCATGATGTCGTGGGGTAAAAACTTCCCTGCATTGAATTATTTTCTTTTTGATCATTTGCCCATGTATAATAAATTCAGGGCCCCATCCATGATTTTGGTTATACCACAGTTAACTATACCTCTGCTGGCAATCATGGGATTAAATAAAGTTCTGTTTGGTGATTTGTCGAAAGAGGAAGTTTTCAAAAAACTTAAGGTTGCTGGAATTATTACTGCAGGAGTTTTATTGATAGCTACAGCCATGTATGTAAGTTTTGATTACAAAACTGCAAATGATAAAAACATACAAGAACAACTTACAGTTATTGCCAAAGGAGATACAAGTCTTGGAAATGACATCATGAATAGTGTAACCTCAGACAGGAAAAAACTTTTCTCCGATGATTTAACAAGATCATTTCTGCTTGTTGCCTTTGCATTTATGCTGTTGATTCTCTTCAATAAAAAAACACTAAAGGCAGGCATCGTTTTAATTTCATTCGGATTGCTATGTAGTTTTGATATGATCGGTGTAAGTGCCAGGTTTTTGAACAATGAAAAATTCCTTGAACCGGAAGAATTTGATGGCTCATTCGCACAGAGTGAATTAGACCAGCAAATTAAACAAGATCCTGACCAACATTACAGGGTACTTAATCTATCACAAGATGTTTTCAATGATGCAATCACTTCATACAATCATCGTTCTATTGGAGGCTACCATGCAGCCAAATTAAGTATCTATCAGGATTTGATTGAAAATCAATTGGCAAAACAACCTTTGAATAACGAAGTTTTAAATATGCTTGATACCAAATATGTTATTGTTGCTGATTCTACAGGACGCCCCGTAGCATCCATCAATCCTGGTCATTTGGGAGCAGCATGGTTTGTGAGTGAAATCAAATTTGTGAAAGATGCAAAAACAGAAATGAATTCACTCGATTCCTTTGTAGCAGTTAAGACTGCTATTGTAAATGAAGCTGACAAAGACAAGATAAAAACAATTTCAGTTGATTCTACAGCAAAAATTGAACTTACTCAACCTGGTCATGATACGTTGCTCTACAAGACCAATGCGTCTACTCCACAATTTGCAGTATTTAGTGAAATATTTTATGACAGAGGATGGAAAGCATTTGTAGATGGCAAAGAACAACCAATCATAAAAACCAACTATGCTTTGCGTGGTCTCTATCTTGAAGCGGGCAAACATGATATTGAGTTCAGATTTATTCCTGAATCATATTATCTTGGCTACAATATCACTAAATACAGCCAATGGATATTGATTGCATTGACGCTGCTGGGGTTAGCTTTTTTAGGAAGAAATATGTTAAAAAGCAAACAAGCCTAATTTCAGTATTGTTAAACCAAACATGTAACGATGATAAAGAATACTCCCCTTATCAGTGTGATCATGCCCGTTTACAATACGGCTAATTTTTTAGGTGCTGCCATACAAAGCATTCTAGACCAAAGCTTTGAAGACTTTGAACTTATCATCATTGACGATGCTTCTACAGACCATTCAGGAACAGTCATCAGTGAATTCAAAGATGAAAGAATCAGGAAATATAGAAATGAAAAAAATCTCGGTCTCGCAATAACCTTAAATAAAGCTATTCGGCTTTCGGCGGGCAAATATATCGCCAGAATGGATGGGGATGACATATCGCTTCCCAATCGATTTGAACTCCAAATATCTGCCTTAAAAAAGGAAGCAGACAGAGTTGTTGTTTGCTCTACCTGTCAACTTATAGATGAAGAAGGAAAAAAAATTGGGAACTGGAAAGATGATAAAAAATATCTGAAAACAGACCAAATCAGATCCCGTCTTCCGATGAATAATTGTATTGTTCATCCATCTGTCATGGTAACAAAAGATATCATCACTGACTTTTTTTACGACCCTGTTCAACATGAATCAGAAGATTATGACTTATGGCTTAGAATGTCTTCAGATGGTATTCGTTTTGTCAAGATACCAGAAGCATTGGTTCAACATAGGATTAGAAAAGAATCTTTTACCAGGAAAAGGCAAAAAAATGTCCATGGCAAACTCTTCATCGTTAAACAAAAATTCATTTTCCATGAAATCCTGAAGGGAAGAATCAATTCATTTGTCACCAAAACATTTTTGTTTTCTTTTATCGATCTACTCATTGGCACATATAAATACATTAAAAATTTATTGAAAAGGTGACATATCATCTCTATATTATCAAAAGACAAATAGAGGATATATGTATCTACCCTTTTGTAGTCTTGGGAAGACTTATCAGTAAAGCTATATATGTACAATCATCATATGATATCATTTTTCTCTTTCCTTTCTATCATACTGGTGGAGCAGAAAAAGTCCATGTAGAAATTGCCAGAACATTCAAGAATAGAAAATGCTTAGTGATTTTCACAAGAAAATCAACAGACAATTGTTTCAAAGAACAATTCTATTCAATTGGGCATCATGTCATTGATATCTCCAGGTTTACAGATAATAAATTCAAGTATTGGAATAATCTGATGTGGAGAGGTGTTATTTCCTCATTGATCAATAATCAAAAAGGGAAAACAATCGTATTTAATGGCCAAAGCAATTTTGGATACAAGCTATCCAGATGGATAGATTCAAGATACCCACAATTGGAATTGATACATTCTTTCAATTCATTTTCTTGGATCAGAATACCTTTTGTAAGTAATTATATAAAAACTGTGATGATCAGCCATAAGGCAATCGAACAACATATTGCTCAATATCATAGATTACAGGTTCCCAGTTATTTTAAAGAGAGGATAAATTATATCACCAATGGTGTTGATCTAGACCAGTCATTCATCCCAAATAAATTATTTAATACCGAACTCACCATCTTATACGTGGGGAGAGCAACTACTGAAAAGAGACCAGCCCTTTTTGCAAAAATTGCTAGGCATGTCAATTCGACTAAGCTTCCCATACATTTTCAAATGGCAGGAGATATTGAACCATACATGGATCTCGATTTAAAGAAAAATGTACTATTTCATGGTGCTATTCATGATTCAGAAAAAATGCAGGAATTATATGACCATGCTGATATTTTGATGATTACTTCTTCTGAGGAAGGTTTTCCCCTGGTAATCATGGAAGCCATGGCCAGAGGTTGCGTGATCATTTCAACTCCTGTTGGAGACATTCCTCATCATATAAAAAATGATTTAAACGGCTATTTATTTTCAAGCACAACAGATGAACAAATCATAATTGAAGAAAGCATGTTAATAATAAATAAATTAGATAGCTCAAGAAATCTCTTGAAACAATTTTCGATGAACAATATTGAATATGCCAAAAAGGTATTTGATTTGGGTAATTTCGTTGAAGCATATAAAAAACTGATTGAAAGCATCAAAGCATAATAATGAAAAGGATAGGATTTGTCATAATTACATATAACCGACCTGAGGATATGCTTGCATTGATGCAAAATATTTGCCAACTCAATGCATTGGATACCCTGTTAGAGGAAATCATTATTGTCAACAACAACTCCTCATCCAATTATTCTTTGGTAGAACAATTTGTAAATGATAACAAACATATCCCGTTTAAATACATTCTATCCAACGAAAATCTGGGAGTAGCCAAAGGTAGAAATTTTGCAATACAACAGTCAAAAGCCCCCATCATCATTATGCTTGATGATGATGCAGAACTGGAAGGCAAAGATGCTTTGGTGCATATTGATGATATATATAGGGAGCAAGGCAATTCACTCGCTATTGTTTCATTTAAGGTGATTTATTATGCTACCAGACAAATGCAAAAAAATGCTTTCCCACATAAACAATTTGACAAAAAAAAGGATTTCCATTCATTTGAAACATACTATTATGCTGGAGGTGCCCATGCAATTAGCAGAGAAGCCATTGAAAAAGCAAATTTTTATCCAGAAGATTTTTTCTACGGCATGGAAGAATATGATTTAAGCTACAGATTATTGGATTGTGGATACAAAATCATTTACTCTGACAGTATTGTAATGCTTCATAAAGAGTCGCCATTAGGAAGGCAGCCAACAAGAAACAAATTAAAAATGTTATGGCTGAATAAAAGCAAAGTTGCGTGGCGATATTTACCCTTTGCATGCTATTTAAGTACGTTCACTTTATGGTCATTAGAATATCTGAAAAAATCAAATTTTGATTTTCCAGGATTCATGTTGGGATGGAGTAGTATATTTTCTATTCCACTCAAAGAAAGACGAAAAAGAATAAAACCTGAAACGTTAAGCCATCTCATCGATCTTGAAGCAAGGCTTTACTATTAAAATCGCACATTAAATCATTG
>CANFHO010000037.1 GCA_947447005.1 Chitinophagaceae bacterium | reverse complement strand
TCATTTAAATCAACCAGTGACTTACTTATTAAGTCAACTGTTGATTCAAGTTGTAGGTTTTTTTCTTGAAGTGCTGATATAACATTGTTGACTTGAAGTTTTGCCAATGTTAGTCCCAATGATATATTGTCGTGGATTTCAGTAGAAATTTTTTTGAAGGTTTCTTCTTGGATTTCAAGTTTTGTAATTAGTAATTCTTTATCATGCTTTAATTTTAAATTTTCGAGGTCGGTAAAAGATTTTTTTATATTTCTTTTGTATTTCCCTGTTATAATTAAAATGGTAAGTGAAAGACATAGCAGTATTAGAGTAGTAGCAATAATTGTGACTTCAATTATATTCCTTTCTTTAAACATGTAAATGATTTTAAAGTAAATGAGAATAGAATGATATATGCTAAATCATTTGTAAAGTTTAACAGTTGTTCTACTTTCAATGATTGATTAATTATAATGCTATTTATAAAATATGCCGGTGCTGAAATGTTTATAAAAATCAGTAAACCATTACTAAAATAATTTCTCCAATCAGGAGTTTTCAAATCAGGGTTATTTATTTGATGTAGGAAAAATAAAAAATAATAAAAGTTTACAAGTAACAGTTCAATTAGATTGAACTCAAAATAAAAATCACGAACTATATTTTTTCTATTTAACATCATTATTATAAAGAGTACTAAAAAAAATAGCATTAAAACATCTGAAATATTTTTAATAATTTTTTTATCAAATGTTCTTTTAAAAAATATAATAATACATAGCATTTCAATTAATAAATAACATGATACGATCTGATTGTAAATAATATTAAAGCTTTCAATATTAGGAGCATTTTTATAAATTACAGTATTGCTAATTCCTACAATTAATGATGCCCCAGTCAATAGAAGAACCTCTAATGCAGCACTAATTTTTTTATAATAGTATATTCCATAAAAAAAGCAGATTGCAGTTACAAGTAATAATAAAATTGTATTGAGTGGTAGAATGATCATTTTTTAATTGACTTTCATTTCAAAGCTATTATTCTAATTGAAGTTAGAGATGTGAAAAAAACACTTTTTTAAGGGTAAAACACTCCAGGGCAATAAAAATTATATAAACAAATGAAATTCATTATTATATACATATTAAAATAATATATGTATACATGTTGTTTTCTGCAACCTTATAAAAGAGTAGTTCTACGCTAGCTTGAAATTCGTAAATGTCCTAACATTGCAAGTAGATTATCCAATATCTCCCAAAGACTGTAAAAAACGTATTTATGACAGATCCAATTAAAGTTATCATTGCAGACGACCATGTATTGTTCAGGGCAGGTGTAAAAACGGCATTGTCGATGCATAAGGATATCAAGATGATTGCTGAGGCAGATAATGGTATGCAATTGCTGACTGTTTTGAAGCATATACAGCCTGATGTTATTTTATTGGACATTCAGATGCCTGTGATGGATGGAATCAATACATTGCCAGAAATCAAGAAACTATACCCTGAAATAAAGGTGATTATGTTAACCATGCATAATGATCATTCAATGATATCCAAGTTAATGGAATTGGGTGCAAATTCTTATCTAACAAAGAATTCCGACTCAGAGGTTATATATCAGGCTGTTAAAACAGTTCATGAACAGGAGTATTTTTTCAATCAACTTACCAACAAGGCATTGATAGATGGGCTTCGATTAAAGCGCCAGGCTGAAGCTACGTTGCCTATAGATGCCAAACTTACCGATAAGGAAATCAGCATTCTTAGAATGATTTGTGAGGAAAAAAGTACCAAGGAAATTGCAGACCTAGTTGATTTAAGTCCACGTACCGTTGAAGCCATCAGAGATAAATTAAAGGTGAAAACAGGTGCTAAATCACTTGCAGGTTTGGTTATGTATGCTGTAAAATCAGGTATCATTGAAGGTAAGCCCATGGCCAGCTGATTTTAAACTTATTTACAGTATGTTTGTTTGATAACCATGTTGGACAAACAAAAAATCAATATTTTCTGGTTTAGAAGAGATCTTCGTATTGAAGACAACCATGGCTTATTTCAAGCCTTGACGGCAGGTTTACCTGTGTTACCCATATTTATTTTTGACAAAAATATTCTTGATGTTTTACCAGCCAAGGATGATAAAAGAGTTCTTTTTATTCATCAGGCTTTAGAGCAACTCCATAAAAAGCTTGGGAAAGTTGATGCTTCTCTCAAAACCTTTTATGGCAGTCCTTTGGAGGCTTTCCAATCTTTGGTTCAGGAATTTACCATCAACAAGGTATTTACCAATCGAGATTATGAGCCTTATGCTATTTTAAGAGACAAGACAGTTGGTGATTTTTTACATACAAACAAGGTTGATTTTGAGACATTCAAAGATCATGTGATTTTTGAATGTGCGGAGGTAGTAAAGGATGATAATACCCCTTATACCATTTTCACTCCTTATAGTAGAAAATGGAAAGCCAGATTGATGTCCTTTCCCATTCGTTCATATTCGTCTGCCGAACATTTGGGTTCTTGTCTAAAAGGGCATCATTATGAACTCATTTCGTTACAAGAGATGGGTTTTAAAGAATCCATTTTTACATTCCCTCCAACATCAGCAGATGAAAACGTTATTTTACATTATCAGCGAGACAGGGATTTCCCTGGGATATCGGGTACAACTAAATTGGGTGTGCATTTAAGGTTTGGAACCATCAGTATTCGAGCGTTGGCCTTCCAGGCATCATTTAAATCAGAAACATATTTGAATGAATTGATTTGGCGGGATTTTTATCAGATGATATTATGGCATTTTCCACATGTTGGGAAAGGGGAGTCTTTCAAAAGGGATTATGACAAAATTGCTTGGCGCAATGATGTTTCTGATTTTGAGAAGTGGAAAGATGGAATGACAGGATATCCAATTGTAGATGCTGGTATGAGAGAGTTGAAAGAGACAGGTTTTATGCACAATAGGGTCAGAATGATTACAGCAAGTTTCCTGACTAAACATCTCTTAATTGATTGGAGATGGGGTGAAGCATGGTTTGCAGTAAAATTACTGGATTTTGATTTAGCATCCAACAATGGAGGATGGCAATGGGCGGCAGGTTCAGGTTGTGATGCGGCACCCTATTTTAGAGTTTTTAATCCTTATTTACAGACAGAGAAATTTGATAAGCAAGGCCAATACATTCGCAAATGGGTTCCAGAATTTGATTCCCTAACCTATGTTCAACCCATGGTTCAGCATGAATTTGCACGCAACAGATGTCTTTCTGTTTATGGCGCAGCCTTGAAAAAGCCCCTTTAACAGTTCAGTATCATAAAATCTGATTTTAAATAATACTTTTGCCAGGTAATTATGAAGAAAATCGATTGGTACATCCTTAAGAAATTCCTTTCAACATTCTTTTTTTCGCTCATATTGTTGACACTGATTAGTACTGTGATTGACATGAGTGAAAAAGCGGATGATTTTGTGAAGTCGGGGTTGACTGCCAAACAGATCTTTGTGCAATATTATATGGGGTTTATACCTCATATTGTTGCCATGTTATTTCCACTGTTTGTGTTCATTTCTGTGATATTTTTCACTTCAAAAATGGCAACGAAGTCGGAGTTTATTGCCATACTTTCTTCAGGTGTAAGTTTGTCCAGGGTGTTGAGACCTTATTTGGTGGGTGGGCTTATTTTAGGATTGATTCTTTGGTATGGTAATTCATATGTTATTCCAAAAGCGAATGAGAAAAGGACAACCTTTGAGGCAAAATATACACGTGTCATCATGCCTGTTTCTTCAGGGGCGGGTTTGTATATGAGAACTGATTCATTCAGTTATGCTGGCATGAGGTATTACGATACCTCCTCCAAAGCGGGTGGTACTTTTTTCATGGAAAGAGTGGTAGGGAACAAGGTAGTATATAATTTAAGGGCTGATAATATTTTATGGGACAGTTCCAAAAGGAAGTGGAAACTGTCAAGTGTATTGGAAAGGAAAGTCAATCCGATGGGCGAGGATACAAAATTCATCATTGAATTGTATCGTAAATTACCATTTGAGCCCAATGATTTGAAGAAGGATGAGTATATGCAGGCACGTTTAAATACGCCTGAATTGAAAAGACGCATTGAAAAAGAAAGAATGAGGGGTTCAGAGACCGTAAAAGAACTAGAGATGGAGCGTGCCCACAGGGATGCCACGCCAGTTGCGGTTGTTTTATTAACGATGATTGGGGCCATTCTTGCGTGCAGAAAGATTAGAGGGGGCAGTGGTGTTCATCTGGCTTTGGGCATAATTATTTGTGCTGTTTTCATATTGGCTGATCGATTTTCAACCATATTTTCCACCAAGGGGGATTTAAATCCATATGTGGCAGCGTGGATCCCCAATGTTATTTTTAGCATGCTAACTTATTATCTCTATAAAAAGGCTCCAAAATAGTTTAATTTTTAGTTCAATTCTTTACTGAACTATATCGCTTTGTTTTACCTTTGCATATCGGTTTTTCCGGTCTTCACTATTTAATTTCTTCAAATGGAATTCATTAAGGAAAAGTTTAAAGTCAAAGCTGATCAACAATCACTTGAAATCAAGCAGATCATCAAGGATCATGGCTCAAAGGTAGCTGGTGAAGTTACTTTGGCCCAGATTTATCAGGGTATGCGTGGCATTACAGGGTTGGTGACGGAAACATCCTTGCTTGATGCAAATGAAGGAATCAGATTTCGTGGATATTCCATCCCTGAACTTCGTGAAAAGCTTCCAAAGGTAGCTGGTGGAAGCGAGCCGCTCCCTGAAGCATTGTTCTATCTTATGTTGATTGGAGAATTGCCCTCACAGGAAGAAGCGGATCAGGTAACTGCCGTTTTACAAAGAAGATCACATGTTCCAAACTATGTTTTTGATACCATAGAAGCCTTGCCAGTTTCATCTCATCCAATGACCCAATTTGTTGTAGCTATTATGGCTTTACAAAATGGTAGTCATTTTGCTAAAGCATATGCCAATGGGATGAACAAAAAGGATTATTGGGATGCTACTTTTGATGATTCTTTGGATTTGATTGCACGTTTACCAAGAATTGCAGCATATATCTATAGAAGGAAATATAAGGATGGTGTACATATTGAACCCAATGGTTTGTTGGATTGGGCTGGAAACTTTGCCCATATGATGGGATATGAGAATGAAGGGTTTAAAGAATTGATGCGTTTATACATGACCATTCATGCTGACCATGAAGGTGGAAATGTATCCGCGCATACCACACATTTGGTTGGTTCCGCATTGAGTGATCCTTTCTTGAGTTTTGCTGCAGGTATGAACGGTTTGGCCGGACCATTGCATGGACTTGCAAACCAGGAGGTGATCAAATGGATCTTTGAAATGAGGGAAAATCTGGGTGTTGAACTTCCTAGCAAAGAACAAATTGCCGAGTACGTTAAAAAAACATTGTCGGAAGGTAAGGTTGTTCCGGGATATGGTCATGCTGTTTTGCGTAAAACTGATCCTCGTTTCACTGCACAAATGGAGTTTGGCAAGAAACACATGCCAGACGATGCTTTGGTTCAAACAGTTTGGGCTATTTATGATACTGTTCCTGAAATCTTGAGCGGAATGGGTAAGATCAAAAACCCATGGCCAAATGTTGATGCCCACAGTGGTGCATTGCTCGTACATTATGGCATGGTTGAATATGAATTTTACACCGTATTATTTGGCGTAAGCAGAGCGTTGGGTGTGCTTGCCAGCCTTTGTTGGGACAGGGCATTGGGATTGCCATTGGAGCGACCAAAGTCAATTACAACTGATTTGGTGAAATCCTGGTTGGATGGTAAAGACAATATCTGGGGAGACTAGTTTCTCTTATAATAACAATCAAATAATGAATATCAAATTCATTTATGGGATTAAAAGTCCATAAATGAATCATTGATATATTTAACCAAAGAGAGAGAGTTTTTCAAATCCAGTTTTTTCAGGATTCTAGCTCTGTGTGTTTCAACCGTTCTTGGCGACAAAAATAACTGTTCTGCAATTTCCTTATTGGTAGAACCATTTTTAATCAGTTTAATGATTTCAATTTCACGTTCTGTCAATTTGCTTAGCTTATTGTCGTCTTCATCCACCAACATCTGATTGGTAATATTCTTCTGGATTTCTGCACAAATGTATTTTTCACCTTTCATCACTGCTCTGATGGCATCATACATTTCATTTTTTGTGGAATTTTTGGTTACATAACCAGTTGCACCATTGCGAATCATTTTTTTGGCAAATGATGGTTGATTATGCATTGAAACGCCAATAATTTTGGTACCAGGGGCAAGTTTTTTAATCATTTTGGTAGCTTCAATCCCGGAAAATGGGTTGATGTTGATATCCAAAATGGCAATATCAGGCTTGATTTCAGTGATTTCATCAATGAGTGATTTGGTATTGTCGTATACTTTGACGACTTCAAATTCTGGATCCATGTTGATGAGGGTAGCCCAGGTTTCTGCTATCAGCAAGTGGTCGTCTGCGATAATAATTCGGATCTTTTTGTTCATAGAATGATTATTCGAATGGTAATTTAATGATTACTTCTGTTCCCTGATTTACTTTTGTGTTGATTTTTACAATTCCGCCATAAAATTCAACCCTGGAAAGGATACTTTTCAGTCCAATGCCCTTTTTAATGGTTGACATATCAAAGCCAATCCCATTGTCTATATAGGTCATTTCCAATCCAGATTTGTTATAGTCAATTTTGATATCAACTTTTTCTGCTTTTGCATATTTGAAAGTATTGCTACTTAATTCCTGCAACACCCTAAAAAGCATGATTTTTTGTTCGTATTGAAGTTTGGAGGGGTCTTTTCCTTTATAGATTTTCAGATTGAATGCTGGTTTTGGTATGATTGCATAGCTTCCAATCAATTCCACAATGGCATCTCTAAGGCCAAGATCCTTGATTGCCGGAGGTGCAAGGTTTCTGGCCAGCCTTCTGACTTCATCAATGGTTTTCTTGATGGTAGTTTGAGCTTTTTCGACATCTGTGGGGTTGATATTTTCTTTTTCTTTCAGGATATTCATGTATACACTCAAGTAAGCAAGCATTTGGCCAACACCATCATGTAGATCACGACCGATGGTATCTCTTTGTTCTTCTTCAGCCTGCAATCTTGCCTCCATCAACTCTTTTTCTTTTTGAACACTTTCAAAAAGTATTTTGCTCTCCAAGTCTCTAATTTCAGTTACATCCCAGTGAATTCCAATAGATCCTCGAATTTTGCCTTTTAGATCATAGGTGGGTGCGCCACTGATTACCCATGTGGCATTTTTTCCATCCTTTCTTTTGATTCTCAATTCGTATAGTCCTTCTTTTCCGTGTTCTCTGTTTCTTCTTTCTTGAAGACTTATTTCTTTTTCAGAAATTTCGGTGATGAATATTTCAGGAGCGATTTTACCCAATAATTCATCCTGTGAATAACCTGAGATTCTTTCGAAGGAAGAGTTTAAGTATAATATTTTTTCATTCGTATCCACTTCCATGATTCCCAAATTCATGTTTGAAAACAGGTTGCGATATTTAGCTTCGTTTTCAATAAGCATGTTTTGGGCAATATATTGGTCATTAATATCCCTTAGATGGATCACTATTTTCTCAATTCCCAGATTCTCTTCCTTGAAAGTATTGTACGCTGCTTCAACCCATTTTGTTTCGCCATGCGCATCTTTCACATGGAAACTAAGAACCTTGTTTGAGAGTTTATTTTCTTCTTGTTTGAAATCATTTATTGACAATTCTCCTTGAGGTTTCAGCATGTTAAACAAAGAATTTCCAATCATGCTTTTTTCATCAAAACCAAGAATTCTTTTGATGGAAGGGGATACGTATTCAACTATTCCCATATTATCAACCAGGAAGATGATATCTGCTGACTGATTGGATAGAAGCTCGTACTTCTTTTTTTCTTCTTCAAGTTTATAAAACATTCTTCTCTCAGAAGTTATGTCAAAGCCTGTTCCGATATATCCCAAATACTGCTTGTTATCCATAAACCGGGGAATGGCTATTTCATAAATCCATCTGTATTCTCCGTATTTATTTTTTGCTAAATATTGAACTTCTGCTGATTCTTTGGCTTTTATTTTTTCAGCCCATTCATGAATGGCAGTTTTATGATAATCGGGATGCACATATTGAGAAAATTCTTCTGCACTATTTATGGTTGTCAGGTCTATACCATAAAAATCACGAGAAGTTTTATTGGTATAAATAACTTTGTCATCTTCATTCGACACCCATATCATTACAGGCATTGATTCTGTTACAAGCTGAAAGCGTTCTTCTGATTCCTTAATTTGACTTCTAAAATTTTCGCTGGCAGTTATGTCTGTTATCCTTCCTGAAATAACTTCATCATTGATGATTGAATCAAATTTGATCTTTGATTCTTCCAATACCCATCTGACATGACCTGATATTTTATTGACAAGTTGATACTTTACAGACATGGACCCATTTATCTGCAAGTTTCGAATGGCTTCATCATAACGGTTTTTATGTTCATCCAAAACACATTCTCTTTTTTCTGTCCATGCAATGAATTCAGATGGATTGAATCCGAAAAAAAGAGGCCATCGGGAGGTATAAAAATTTTTATTGGTTTTCTTTTGATATAATAGGTAATAGACGTCGTTGGTAGACTCAAGAAAGGCATTTAATCTTGTAAAGTTTTCATGAGCTTTTTGTTCTGATTCAATTCTTATGGTAATATCACTTCCATATATGTTTTTCTCTTCAGAATCTTCTCTTTCAATGATTCTAAAGTTGATGATGGAATTATCTACTTCCGCATCCAATTCTTTCAAATGTTTTGTACGCTCGTGTTTGAAGAATTGCATCCAAAAATCATGAATGTCATATTTTTCGTTTTCAAAATTGATTGTTTCAATTTTTGCAGCAGATTTATTGAAAAAAAGAATATTTCCTGCACCATCAACCCTAAATATAGGGTTGGGGTTTTCATTTGGAAAAGATGCAAGGTTTCGTATTTCATCCAGATCATGGATTCTTTGACTAATATCTCTTATTACACACACTATCTGGGGTGCAATTTTATGTTCCAGTGATACAGGAGTTAAGGACATTCCAATTCCTATTTCATTTCCTGCATTGGATTTTAAGAAAGTTACATATTCTCTGGAAATTCCTTCATTGATGATTTGTTTAATTTCCTGTTTGATATTCAGCTCACTTCTTTCAACGATATAATCTTGAAAATTATGGCCAATCAATTCATGTGGATGTAATCCCAAAATGGATAAGCTACTTGGAGAAGCTTTTTTAATCAATCCGCTATGATGTAACGTAATGAAAAGATCTGATGAGTGATTTATGATATTGATCTCTTTTCTCAATTTTTCAATATCCTCCCGCTCGTTGATGAGAATAGACCGCATCTGTTGGATGTCAAAAATGGCATCGTATGCAGGGAAATCAGAGTACGTTACCCCCATCTTTCTCATCACTTCAAATTCATCCACCCAAATGGATCCAAAGAAAGTATATTGATTTGTCGAGTTTCTGAATTCAATTTGACCTTTCAGAAAAGCATGTGGATTTTCAAGTGGGCTTAATATAATGAAATTGCCAAGAATTTTTTCGATATCAGCTTGTGTATATAGATTCGTATGCGATGGCTTTACGAGATTAAAAACATCAGCAAAAGGTTTTTGAATATAATCAGCAAGAATTAGTTTTTTCAAAGAAGGACCAATAGAAGTTACTTCCAAATTTACATTTAAAGTAAAATTGAAAGGGAATAGCTTGGCCAGTTCATTTTCAGAAAAAGCAATATTATTTGAGGAATCACTCATTAGGCCAAAACAATCTTAAATAGATCAAAATGATTTTCAGTTGAATTTCTGTCTTTTTCGAGGGTAATGGAATAGTTTACTTCGTTGAACATTTTAGCCAGTCCATGAAGCATTCCTTCCATCATTTTAGTAAGACCCTCTCTTTTAGAATGATATTCAACCCAAAATACTTTTCCATCCTGGTTGATTTTAAATTCAGGGGCAATCAATTGAGGATAGGAAAGAAAAATTCGATTGTGAAAATGAGGAAGATTTTTCATAAATTCTGTAAAATTCATTCCTCCAGCCGTCATTAGCATGGGATATTTTTTCATTGAAATATCAATAATCCAGAATTCACCGAATTTCATTAAAACATCATCGAGGGACACCTGAAGCTCTTTTGCAGCTGAAGCAGCCAATACGTAAGTATACGTATCGTCATACACTTTATGGTTTTCAAATTCAACTATGTCCATTTTGCAATTTGAAACTATTTTCAACCAAGTTTCCTCTCCATATTCCTTGGTAATAAGTTCTTGTATCGATTGATTTATAATGCCGTACATACTATTTTAAGGTTTCCTTAAAAGTACAATGAAACTTTAGGTTTTGAATTATGAAATGGGTGTTTTTTGCTACCATTTCGTAAAAATGTGCAAAAGGATTCAGTATTTATACTTACAACAATTCTAAATGGATTAAATACCTCTTCTAAGGCATTCTTTTTTGATCAGGGATAGCTCCCTACCTGTTTGACCAGAAATGGAGCTATTCTCTTCAGCCCTGCGCATCAGATAAGGTATTACTTCATCCACAGGGCCAAAAGGAAGGTATTTCGATGTATTGAAGCCACTATCGGCTAAATTGAATGTAAGGTTATCGCTCATGCCATATAACTGAGAGAAATGTATATGGTCATGTTTTGGTGCAATATTGTTGCTAAGTATATATCCAGAAGCGGCTAAATTACTTTTTTCGTTGTGGCTCGCAATAATAGATGAGATGTGCTGATGATTTTCGAGACAAAAAGAAACTGATTTATCAAAGTCAGCATCCGTAGCGGTTTTATTGCATTGAATTGGACTTGTATAGCCCATTTCAGCAGCTCTGAGTCTTTCTTTTTCCATGTAAGCACCTCGAACAAGTTTTAACCCAAGAATATAACCATGATTTATAGCATGTTGGAGAGAGCGTTCCAGAAATTGGTACCTGTCGGTTCTGTAAAGCTGAATGGTATTGTATACCACTGGTTTATTGACATTGTATTTCATCATCATGTCAAGAACCAGAAAATCAATAGCATCCTGGAGCCAGGTTTCTTCTGCATCAATCATTACCCCTATACCAGATGCTGATGCTACATCACATATTTTACTGATTCGTTTAAGCAATTTATTCCATTGACTTTTGGTATAAGCATCAGACTGATCTAGTTTTGATTGCATGTGATCAAAAATATTTCCATCGAAACTTTGACCAATAGATATATTAAGGCTTTCCAATAATGAGAGGGATACTAGCCCGGTAACTTTTATACTAATAAAAGGAGTGTTCTGTCTTGAAGAGGCATGTTGGATAACGCGGATAAAAGTATCAGTTGCCTGTTCGTGTTTTTCATCTGGATATTCACCACCTTCAATTCCATAATCCAAAATAGCTTGTACATGATATGCTTGAAGTTTATCGCAAATTGTATTGGTTTCTTCAAGGTTTTTACCGCCAACGAATTGTTCAAAAAGGGTTTTCTCAATAAGAGATTTACCAGGTAAATTATATTTGATGATAAATGGGGTGATCTTGGTTCCTATTTTAACCAAAGGTGCAATTTGCATGGTTTGGAACAAAAATTTTGCCTTTTGGAGTTGCTTATCAGATTTATAGGCAAAAGCCTTTTGCGTGTCCTCGAAATTGGGTTGTATGATAGGATTTGACATGCAATATTGATTATTCGCAAATATACAACGAAAACCAAGATGATAAATCTTAAAGGAATTGGGCTTGTTTCATTTGTCAAGGATAATTAGGCAAATATTTTTGGCATTTAATTTTAAGTATTGCCAATCTCATGATTTTCAAATAAAAAAATCAAACCTATCAAAAAATAAAATAAAACAAGCTGTTTGATATTAATCACGATAATTGATTGCATGGTTACTATTCAAGATGATATTTTCATGTTTAAAAATATCATATATGCTTGCAAAGGCTGTTTCTCTTTCAAATTTTTGTCATGATTTGAACACTACCATGAATGCTTTGCATTATTTGGTGGATCAATTGGAACATTCTGATTTGGATGAGCATCAATTGAATATGGTTCATACTTTGAAGTCTACTTCGAAAACCATGGCTGAATACATAAAAGATTTGGGCGTTCAAGGAGATCAAAGTTTCAATGATTCTATCATCAATGTAAATTCAATTGATCCGGTGGAATTGGTTGAGAATGTATTTGAGTTATTCAGATACCAGGCTGAAATGAAAGGACTTCAATTCAGGTTGCATATCCAAAGTGATAAAGTTCATCATGTTTTATCAGATGAATTAAAGTTGACTCAAATGCTTATTAATATTATCAGCAATGCAATTAAATATACAGACGAAGGTGCTGTGGATGTGTATGTAGAAAGATCAATTATTTCAATGGATAAAGAGAAGCTTACAATCATCTGTACGGATACTGGAATTGGTATTTCTAGTGAGGCATTGCCTCATATTTTTGATAGGGGATATAGAGATCCGGAAATCATGGATCATGGTATTGAAGGAAATGGTTTGGGATTATGCATTACAAAAGATATTGTACAATTGCTTGGGGGTGATATAGATGTGGAAAGCAAAAGAGGACATGGGACAAAAATTCAGGTTGAATTTAAATTGAATATTGTAATGGATGATCAGTATCCCGAAAATTCATTTGAAAAGGAAATAGCTCAAAAAATCAATGGAAAAAAAATTCTTATAGCCGATGATAATCAGATCAATCTTTTATTATTAAAATCAATGCTTGATAGGAATGGTGTTTATGTAGATGAATGTGTTAATGGTTTTGAAGCAATTGAAAAGGTTCAACAAGATGACTATGATATGATTTTGCTGGACATTCAAATGCCTGAGCTGGATGGAGCTCAAGTAATGTTTGCGCTAAAACATGAATTGAAGTTGACTGTGCCAGTTGTTGCAATGACGGCAACGGTAATGGCCTCAGATCATGAACACCTAACCAGTTTGGGATTTGTTGATGTTATTTCAAAACCAGTTGAGGAATTGACATTGAATCATCGGATTGGAAAAATTTTTACATCCATTGAAAATGGAGAAACGCAACAACAAACTTTGGTTTCAAAAATTGAAAATAAATTATATGAAATGGCTTCAGGTGATATTCCCAGGATGATCGATTTGAGGCAATATTTAAAAGAAGAAGTGAATTTTGCCATTGATGGTTGGCAAAAATCACTTCTGTGTTCTGATTGGGTAAATGCTAAAAAAATCTTGCACAGGGAAAAAGGAATGTTGGAGACGCTTGATATGGATGAATTTGATTACATGATTCAATCATTGCTTACCCATGAGAAAAATTTTCCAATGCATCAATTGATACTCATGTATGAAAATATAATGAGTGCATTTTTGACAATAAATGATTGGTTGGATGAAGAAAACAATAAAGCCCTCTTATGAGGGCTTTATTATTACCAGTTTAATTCAAGTGTATTGTTTTTTCGTTCCATGTCTGCTGTTCTTTGCAATGGATCAATTTCAACCTTTTTTAGATCTAATAACCTGCGATCTAATTCAATGGTATAGGTTGGATGCGTCCATTTCCATGGCTCTCCAACTGTTCTTTTCAGTTCAGGGGTTTCATTTGGCTTGGCGCCAAACATCAGGTATTGTGGAATATATACCATTTCCTTACTTCCGTCTTTGAAAGAAAGTGCAACATCCAGGGGCATAGGCATGGTTCCTTTATTTTTAAAACGGATTTTCATTTTGCCTCCATCATCCCAAAGACTATCAATGGCATAGTCGATTGTTTTGCTTGTATTCACAAAGAAGTCCTTATACCAATCTAATTGAATACCGCTCTTCTTTTCTGCAACACGAATGAAATCAACTGCATTCGGGTGTTTAAATCTCCATGTGTTATAGTAAGCCAAAAGGATACTATCACGTACACTTGCCCCTACGATATAACCAAGCTGTTCCATAAATACCTCTCCTTTGGAGTATGCATTGATAGAGTAGGCGGTATTTGTATTGTATTGATCTGAATGTGTGGTTAAGGGTTCATTGAAATCACTTTTCGCAAGCATGGTATAAGATGCAAATGCACCTTTATGTGGGAAGCTATCTGTGTTTCCATTGAGCCAATTGTTAACTCTTGATTCTGCATAGCTTGTGAAGCCTTCATCCATCCATGGGTATAATGATTCATTTGTACCCATCATCATTTGATACCATGTATGCATCCATTCATGAATGACAACACCAATTCCTGCTCCTTTAAGTAATGTTGCCATAGGGTATTCCATCCCTCCATCGCCGCCTTGAATAAAAGAATATTGTTGGTATGGATATTCTCCAAATGTTTTGTCAATAAAAGGCAATGCTCTGGAGGCAAGCTCTAGCACGGTATCCCATTCTGCTTTGTAGTTATTGACAAAACTGGCAGCATCTCTGCCAGCACCGCCACGAGATGGCATTCCACGAACCTGTTTAGCCAATGCAGCTGTATCAATTTTATAAAAAGCGTGCAGCACCAATCCTTTTCTAACAGGCTTAGATATATGAATATAATCAGGATCGGCAGCCCATACAAAGTCATGAACATTGGGAGCTTTGAACTTCCAGGTAATCATATTGCCTTTTGGTTGTTGATAGGCAACTTTTGAATATTTCTCATAGCCATGACCTACTTCATGAGGATTTTGAACATACCCCGTTCCACCAATGACATAGCTCTTATCTATTGTAATATTTACCTCATAATCTCCCCATACACCATAGAATTCTCTGGCAATATAAGGTGTAGGGTGCCATCCCTGATAATCATATTCACACAATTTAGGGTACCATTGAGCCATGCTGAATTTTACACCTTCTGCATTGTCTCTACCACTTCTTCTGATTTGAACAGGTACTTGAGCCTCAAAACTCAGTTCAATGAGTGCTTTTGTTTTAGGAAGAATGGGTTTGTCCAATTCAACCTTTAGGATTGTTTCGTACATGGATGTTTTCTGAGTTCTTCCATTAACTTTCAAATCCTTAACATATTGATATCCAATTTCAGACGGGGAAAGTTTAGAAATTCGATCGCGAACCCTGGCATCCCAATCTGCTCTTCCTCTAATCAATTTTTTGCCAAGCTCGATGCTTCTGGCATCCATCATGCTTCCTGGTTGAAAGGCATTCCAATAGAGATGATAATAAATTACATTCAGTGTGTCTGGTGAGTTGTTCCAGTATTCAAGTTTTTGTGTTCCTGAAAACTTATTGTTGGGGGCATCAACAGTTACATCCATTTTGTAATTAACCCTTTGTTGCCACCTTTCAGGTTGAGCAACACTAAATTTTGCTGATAAAATCAACATTGAAAAAATTGCTAAGAAAATTGCACCCTGGATCCGCTTCATAATTCAAGTTTTAATTCAACGTAAGAAATAATGTATGAATTCTTCTAAATTACTGCCATTTGACAAAAAATAAAGGTTTTTTGGCGATAATGTTTTTCATCTTTACTTTTGCAGCATGAATTTAATGAATCATACTCATCACCATGTAATGCCCTAGTGGGTAGGCCGTGATGTTATGTCAATATATTCCGGGCTTACCATTGGTAAGCCTTTTTTATTATTTAAATGTTGTTTATGAGCAATGATAAGGTCTTAAGAATCGCCATTCAGAAATCCGGCAGGTTGTACGAGGATTCAGTTCAATTGTTAAAGGAGTGTGGTATTGATTTACGTAATGTAAAGGACCGTTTAAAAACAGTGTCCGAGAATTTTCCTCTGGAAGTGTTTTTTCTCAGAGATGATGATATTCCTGAATATGTTTGTGATGGTGTTGCCGACATAGGTATTGTTGGTCAAAATGTTCTTGTGGAAAAGGGTAGTGCCGTACGTACTGTTGAAGAATTGGGTTTCGGAAAGTGCAGATTATCTATTGGAATTCCAAGAAATATGGAATACAACGGAACTGCTTCCTTACAAGGTTTGCGTATTGCAACCAGCTACCCAAATCTAGTACAACAATTCTTAGATAAACATTCAATCAAGGCTTCTATTCATGAGATCAGCGGTTCTGTAGAAATCGCTCCTGGTATAGGTTTAGCGGATGTCATAGTAGATTTGGTAAGTAGCGGTGGAACGTTGTTTATGAATGGTCTTAAAGAGGCTGAAACCATTCTGGATTCACAAGCTGTTTTAATTGCAAATAAATCGTTGGATAAAGAGCAATTGGAAATTTTGGACAAACTGGTATTCAGAATGAGTGCTGTGAAAAAGGCGAAAAAGAATAAGTATATCCTTTTAAATGCACCCAATGATAGATTAAATGATATTATCGCCTTGCTTCCTGGCATGAGAAGCCCGAGTGTTCTTCCCCTTGCAGAATCTGGTTGGAGCAGTGTTCATTGTGTTTTGAATGAAAATGAGTTTTGGGAAAGAATTGAGCAACTCAGAGCGGCTGGAGCAGAAGGAATCTTGGTTATCCCTATTCAAAAAATGATTTTATAATTGTACATATGCAGATTTCTCAATATCCGGATCAGTCAATTTGGCCAGAATTACTAAAAAGGCCTACCATCGACAATAAGCTTCTGCAAAAGCAGGTTGGACAGATTATTGGGGATGTCAAAAAAGGGGGTGATAAAGCACTTAAGCGGTTTGCAAAAAAATTTGATCAGATTTCCATAAAAAATTTGAAAGTTACAGATAAAGAAATCAAGCAAGCTTCCAAGGTTTTGCCTGATGAACTGAAAGAAGCCATTGCTGCAGCAGAAAAAAATATCAGGACATTTCATCTAAGTCAGAAAGAAGAGATCAGGAAGGTAGAAACCACTGCCGGTGTAACCTGCTGGAGAAAGTCTATACCCATCCGTAGAGTTGGGTTGTATATCCCAGGTGGAACTGCTCCTTTGTTTTCTACCATATTGATGTTGGGTATACCAGCATCCATAGCAGGTTGTAAAGAAGTTGTTTTATGTACACCACCTTCAAAAGATGGAACCATTCATCCTGCCATTCTATATACGGCAAACCTTGTAGGTATTACTGAAATTTATAAATGTGGGGGTGCTCAGGCTATTGCGGCAATGGCTTTTGGAACATCAAGTATTTATAAAGTTGACAAGATATTTGGTCCAGGAAATCAATACGTTACAGCTGCAAAGCAATTGGTTCAAATGGAAGGAGTTGCTATTGATATGCCAGCAGGACCAAGTGAAGTTTGTGTGTATGCGGATGAATCAGCGGTGCCAGAATTTGTTGCGGCCGACTTATTATCACAAGCAGAACATGGGGCTGATTCACAAGTGTTATTGGTTTCCACAGACATGTCTGTAATAGAAAAAATTCTCATTTCGTTAGAAGAGCAAGTGTCACAATTGAGCAGAAAAGGTATTGCAACCAAGGCATTGGAAAACAGTCGTGCTATCTTACTTCATACTAAGCAAGATGCCATGAACCTGATCAATCAATATGCACCTGAGCATCTGATTATTGCTTCTTCTTCATATGATAGTTATATAGACCTCATTGAAAATGCAGGATCTGTATTTCTTGGTAATTATACTCCTGAAAGCGCTGGCGATTATGCAAGCGGAACCAATCATACGCTTCCTACCAACGGTTATGCAAATGCATATTCAGGAGTCAGTCTTGATAGTTTTGTCAAAAAAGTAACTTTTCAGCACATTTCATCTTCAGGTATTAAGGTTTTGGGTAACACAATCATAACCATGGCATCTGCAGAAGGATTGGATGCACATGCAAATGCTGTAAAGGTTCGTTTGAGTAGTATAAAAAATTGATTATGTTTAATTTAGATAAATTAGTAAGGCCTAATATCAAGTCGTTGAAAGCATATTCTTCTGCCCGCGATGAATTTAAAGGCGATGCTCATGTTTTTTTGGATGCGAATGAAAATTCATTGGGATCTCCATTGATCAAATGGTATAACAGGTATCCTGATCCACTTCAATTGAAGGTTAAAGAGAAGATATCAACCATAAAAAAAATTGGAATAGATCAAATTTTTTTAGGAAATGGTAGCGATGAGCCTATTGATCTTTTATTCAGAATCTTTTGTGAGCCAGGAATTGATGAAGTCATAATTTGTCCCCCTACATATGGTATGTACGAAGTTTCTGCCAATATCAACAATATTCATTTGAACAGGGTTCCGCTCACGCGTTCATTTCAATTGGATATGCCTTCTATTGAAGAAGCCATCAATCCCAATACTAAAATTATTTGGATATGTTCACCGAATAATCCTACTGGGAATTCTATTGACAGAGAGGATATAGAAATGATTATCAACAATTTTGATGGCATTGTGGTTATAGATGAAGCTTATATCAACTTTGCAAGACAAAAATCGTTTTTGCCTGATTTGGGTGATTATCAAAATCTTGTTGTTTTGCAAACGTTGAGCAAGGCGTGGGGACTTGCTGCACTCAGGATGGGCATGGCTTTTGCTTCTACAGAAATTGTTTCATATCTGAATAAGGTAAAGCCTCCTTATAATATAAGTGAGCCGGTACAAGAGTTGGCATTGAAAGCGTTAGGTGAGGTAGGGCAAGTGAATGATATGATTAAAGTAATAGTTGAATTGAGGGGGGAATTGGAGCAGGCATTACGGAATCTTCAAATAGTAAAAAAAGTATATCCTTCAGATGCAAATTTTGTTTTGACAGAAGTTACTGCAGCAAAAGACATCTATAACTATCTTGTAAGTAAAGGAATTGTAGTGAGAGACAGAAGCAACGTAGTTTTATGTGAAGGATGTTTGAGATTGACAGTCGGTACCCAAAAAGAGAATGAATCCTTAATTCAAGCATTAAAAACATTTCAATCTTAATTTATGTATTCAATATTTAAATTAGCTATTATGAAAAAAAACAGCATCGCATTGTTGATCGGTTTGTTTGCATTCTTTCATTTGTCAGCACAGGTTTCCATCAAAATGCCTGAGGGTTTTACGTACTCCATATTTGCTGATTCTTTGGGACGGGCACGTCATTTGGTAGTTTCAGAGAAGGGTGATGTATTCGTGAAATTGGAAAAATTGAAAAATGGCAATGGTATTTACCAATTAAAAGATCAAAATGGAGATGGTGTTGCAGATTCTTATAAAGGTTTTGGAAATTATACTGGTACGGGTATTGGCATCAACAATGGATTTTTATATGCTTCTTCAGATGAAGGTGTGTACAGATACAAAATGACAAACAATGAAGTAGATGATGTAAATGCTGCTGAAAAGGTTGTTACAGGATTGGTGAACAAGAATCAACATGCTTCAAAGTCAATCACATTCGACAAGCAAGGAAATATATATGTGAATATTGGTGCACCGAGCAATGCTTGTCAGGTTCAGGATCGAAGAAAAGGATCTCCAGGAATGATGCCTTGCCCTATTCTTGATTCTGCAGGGGGGATTTGGAAATTTAAAAATGATGTTCCTCTTCAATCATATAACAATGGAACAAAGTATGCTACAGGTTTACGCAATGTGGTTGGTTTAGATTGGAATAAGGAGGTGAATGACCTTTATGTTATGCAACATGGAAGAGATATGTTATTCCAATTTTATCCAGATCTTTTTACACAGCAGGAAGGTGCTGTCAACCCAGCTGAAGAAATGTTCAGGTTAAAACAAGGATCAGATGCTGGCTGGCCTTATTGTTATTTTGACAATGGCAAAAAACAAAAATTGTTGAATCCTGAATATGGAGGTGATAGAAACAAGATTGATATATGTGCAGATAAGACTAAATCGATCATTCAGTTTCCTGGACATATGGCGCCAAATGCATTGTTATTCTATACGGGTACTATGTTTCCAGCAAAATATAAGAATGGGGCATTTATTGCATTTCATGGATCCTGGAACAGATCGCCTGAACCTCAGGAAGGATACTTTTTGGTTTTTGTTCCATTCAAAGATGGCATGCCATCAGGAGATTGGGAGATTTTTGCAGATGGGTTTGCTGGCGATAAGAAGCAGCCTGGTGCTGCAACATACAGACCAACTGGTTTGGCACAGGGGCCTGATGGGTCGTTGTATGTTTCAGATGATCAAAAAGGAAGAATCTGGAAGATTTCATATAATAAATAATAACAGTTAGAAACTTATATCATGCGTTTCATTTTTCTTCTTCTACTATCGTTTTCTGTTATTAATGCTCAATCACAGGCAATTAACAAACAAATCATGTCTACAGGCAAAGATGTCTTTTCGTTATATTGTCTTGCCTGCCATCAAGAGGATGGAACCGGGGTTCCAAATTTGAATCCTCCATTGGTTAAAACAAGTTATGTCTTGGGAGATAAAAAAAAATTGATTGGAATTGTGTTAAATGGATTTCAAGAAAAAGTAGAAATTAATGGTGAGTTTTACTCAAATGTAATGGCCCCGCATGATTTCTTAACAGATATTGAAGTTGCCTCAGTTTTAACTTATATCAGAAACAGTTTTGGAAACAAGGCAAGTGCTGTGACTGCAGCAGAGGTGAAAATAGCCCGAAAAGCAATTAACAATTAGTATGAAGAAAGTTTTATTCATTGATCGCGATGGCACATTGATTACGGAACCACCGGGTTATCAGATTGATAGCTTTGCCAAGCTCGTATTTTTTCCTGGTGTGTTTCAGAATTTGTCGAGAATATTACAGGAATTTGATTTTGAGTTGGCCATGGTTTCAAATCAAGATGGATTAGGAACTTCTTCTTTTCCGAAGGAAGATTTCGAACCCGTTCATCAACACATTATTCAAACCTTCAAAGGAGAAGGTATTGAATTTGATGAAGAATTTATAGATCCAAGTTTGCCTGAAGACAATTCACCCAATAGGAAACCCGGGGTTGGTATGCTTGGAAAATATTTGGACAATCCTGACTATGATCTCAAAGGTTCATTTGTCATAGGAGATAGGATTACTGATATACAATTGGCCAAAAACCTTGGAGCTTCCTGTATTTGGATTAAACAACCTAAAGATAGTGTAGATGCAGTTTCATTGCATGAGCTTTCTGAAGAGCTACAATCGCATGTGGTTTTGGAAACCAATTCATGGAAGGATGTTTATTCATTTTTGAAAAATGGATTGAGAAAGATTGAACATAATCGTTATACCAATGAGACCAAGATTGATATATCTCTCAATCTTGATGGCAAAGGGAAAGCCAATATGAGTACAGGGCTTGGATTTTTTGACCATATGCTGGATCAGATTGCAAGACATGGTATGATGGACCTGAGTGTTCAGGTAAAAGGTGATTTGCACATTGATGAGCATCATACCATCGAGGATACTGGCATTGCATTGGGAGAAGCATTTGCATTGGGATTAACCGACAAGAGAGGAATGGAGCGATATGGATTTGCATTACCGATGGATGAAGCAGAAGCTAAAGTTTTGATAGATTTCGGCGGTCGTAATTGGATAGTTTGGGATGCAGAATTTAAAAGAGAAAAGGTAGGGGATATGCCTACAGAAATGTTTTTTCATTTCTTCAAATCGTTTTCTGATGCTGCAAAATGCAATTTGAATATTTCATGTAAGGGTGATAATGAACATCATAAAATTGAAGCCATTTTTAAGGCCTTTGCAAAGGCTATCAAAATGGCTATAAAGAAAGACCCAATGCATGATTATTTGCCAACTACTAAGGGACTAATTTAATAAGAGAAAAGAGAAGGGAGAAAAGAGAAAAGAGAAGGGAGAAAAGAGAAAAGAGAAAAGAGAAAAGAGAAAGATGTGAATAGATGATATAAAAGGTATTAAAAAAATAAAAAAAGAAAACCCGGTGAGATCACCGGGTTTATTTGTCTAAAGCCTTTTTGGATGGTTTAAATCTACTTTCACTGACCTGTACCTTGGTTCTGGAAATTGGATTTTTGGCTTTTGGACCTTGGATTTTGGTTTTTCGCATCGATCATCGGGTTACGATTTTCGATTTGGAATTGGATTTTGTTTTTCGCATCGACCATCGGGTTACGATTTTCGATTTGGAATTGGATTTTGGTTTTTCGCATCGATCATCCGGTTACGATTTTCGATTTGGAATTGGATTTTGGTTTTTCGCATCGACCATCGGGTTACGATTTTCGATTTGGAGTTGGATTTTTTGGTTTTAGGACTTGTGGTTAATCTTGTTTTTTTGGATTTGGATGTTAAAAAGTTGATCGATCGATTTTCTTCAGTTTCTTAGGAATTGGATGTTTGGTTTTTTTACGGACGGTTTTTTTGGATATTGTTTGGTTCCTGATTACTCGTCTTTCGATCAACTTTCTTACACAAAGATAAATTTGCTAAATAGCACATACAAGAGCAAAAGAACCCTTTTATTGATATTCCGTAATTACCTTAATTTGAGCGTTTTTACGTTAAAAAGGCATCGTAGATTTACGATGCCTTGTGTTGAGTGAATTCACTGTTAACTGCTGAAACCCATGTAGGGATTGGGTTTTATCGATTTTATCTTATTTCGCCAGAGCTTGCAAAATGTCATATTTTGTAATAATATGTAACTTTCCGCTTTCATCTTTGGTTAAAACTGCGCCATTTTCTTTGTTGATCAGTGAGCTTATTTTTTCTACTTGTGTATTTATATCTACGATAGGATAATTTTTTTCCAATACATCTTCTACCAATAAATCATTGATATGGAGCTGCATGAAATATTTTTGAAAAAGTCCTGCTTCACTTATCGAACCAACAAATTCTTCATTCTGAATCACAGGTATATGTTCTATTTCATATTTTTTCATCATAGCAACTGCATGTGTTATTGATTCTTTAGGGGATACAGAAATCAATTTTTGTTTTTGAGGTCTTGCATTGATGATATCTTTTAGTGTTTTCACTTCCAGAAATCCTCTCTCCATCATCCATTGATCGTTATATATTTTCCCAACATACCTACTGCCATGGTCATGAAAAATACAAACAACCACATCATCTTTTTTTAATTTGTTTCTGAGCTGCATTAATCCCTGAAGGCAGCTTCCTGCAGAATAACCACAGAACAATCCTTCTTCTTTGGCAATTCTTCTTGCCATAATTGCTCCATCCTTATCTGTTACTTGTTCAAAATGGTCTATCACAGTCATGTCAAAATTATCAGGAACAAAGTCTTCACCAAAACCTTCAGAAATATATGGATGTACTTCTTTCATGTCAATTTCACCTGTTCTGAAATATTTTGTTAGCAAAGATCCATAAGCATCTATTGCCCAAATTTTAATATTGGGATTTTGTTCTTTTAAATATTTTGCAGTTCCTGTTAAAGTTCCACCTGTGCCTGCAGTACAAACTAGATGTGTAATTTTACCATCTGTTTGTTCCCAAAGTTCAGGTCCTGTAGATTCATAATGAGCCAATCTGTTGGAAAGATTATCATATTGGTTGGCATGGAATGAGTTTGGAATTTCCTGCGCCAAACGTTTTGCAACTGAATAGTAACTATCCGGGTGATCAGGTTCTACATTGGTGGGACATACGATTACCTCTGCGCCAACCGCCTTAAGGATATCAATCTTTTCTTTTGATTGTTTGTCTGTGGTTGTGAAAATACATTTATATCCTTTCACAATGGCTACCAAAGCTAGTCCCATTCCCGTATTACCTGAAGTACATTCAATGATTGTTCCACCTGGTTTTAATTTTCCTTCCAGTTCAGCCACTTCAATCATTTTAACAGCCATTCTATCTTTAATGGAATTTCCGGGATTAAAGTAATCAACCTTAGCCATTACTTCACACGGAAGATGTTCAGTGATTTTATTCAATCTTATAAGTGGGGTATTCCCAATTGTTTCAAGTATATTGTTCTTGATGTTCATGGTAGCAGTATGAAATGGTTTTGTACTATAAATGTACAAGGAAGAATTGAGTCAAATAATTAATTAGTCCGTTTTCAGGAATTAAATAAAAAAGCCCCTTTCGGGGCTGGTGTTCTTCATAGGGTATCTTATTTATGGGAAATTGCTTTGTCAGCCGATTCAACTTCAAAAGATAGATTTGCTGTAATTCTATAATCTTCAATCACATTATTCTGGTTGATAGTAGCACTATGTTCTTTGATGTATATCGATTTAATTCCTTTTAATGTTTTGGATGCTTCATGAACTGCTTGTTGTGCAGCATCTTCCCAGCTTGTTTTTGAATGCGCCATAATTTCTATGACTTTAATAATTGACATATTTTAATGGTTTGATTTAATAATATGCAATTTAAGTATTCCGCAAGCTGAATTAAATGATTAGGTTCATTAGAAATAAGGATGTACATCAATAAGAGTGAGTTCAGAGTTTTTGATTTTGCATTAAAAATGGTAATTACAATTCATTCTATCGACAAGAAGAAGCCATCGGTTGAACCAGAGGTAAAGCCTCCTGATAAGTCACCCGAGTTAGAACCTGTTTTTGATCCTGAGGAGCCATTGATTCCTTTAGAAGATCCAGATGTTATTCCGGATGAAGATCCATATGAGACACCTCCATTTGAATATCCGCCACCAGCTGAAGGGCCCTAAACTATTTTAGATCATATGATAGGATGAGGATGCTCTTTTTAAATGATAATTCAATCCTATTATCTTTGAATCAGTCGGTGTACGGATATCAACTTCCGATGCCGCAATGATTAAAGTAGACATGCAGGCTTTTAAAATGGTTTGTAGACTACTGAATCGCGGAACTGGAAACTACCAGTTCCGATTTTTTTTAGTTGGGCTTTGAGAGGGGAGAGTAAATAGGTTAGAAACGGCTGTAATTGCAAGTAAATTTATATAATATTCGTTATCTACTTATTAGGTGTTTTCCCTACATCAAATGAAAGTAAATAAAAAAACCCTTCTCAATGTATTGAGAAGGGTTTGTGCCCAGAACAGGAATCGAATGCTGACGCTACGGTCAGCATGCTGACATCCCGCGAAGCGGGATCGTCAGCACCTGCACAGATTATTTTGAGTTAGAATATTTTTGAATAAAATGCCTAAGTCTTTCTTTAGTTAGATTTTTTAATTTGTTTTCCAAAACGACTGCTTCCGCTCTTGTTTCTTTTGGGATTGTACACACAATTTTCCAAGGTCTATATGGAGCTGTTGACTTATTGCTTCCAGCATTATGCCTATATAGACGATCTTCTAAGTCGTTGGTTTGACCTATGTAATATTTGTCATAAGCAGTAGAGAAGAGAATGTATGTGAAGAACATAAAAAATAAAGACCCATCTTGAGATGAGTCTTTTGTGCCCAGAACAGGAATCGAATGCTGACGCTATGGTCAGCATGCTGACATCCCGCGAAGCGGGATCG
>CANFHO010000036.1 GCA_947447005.1 Chitinophagaceae bacterium | reverse complement strand
ACCCACACAATGTTGTTAAGGCTACATTTAAAGCATTAGCTATGTTGCGCGAACCAATCAATGTTGCAAAAACAAGGACCGTCGCACTTAAAAAGGTATTCAACGGCTAATTTATAAGCCATTAAATAATCACATAAAAATCCCCCCAGGGTTTAGATATGAAAAAGTTGAAAATAACAAAAGTAAAAAGTGTCATCGATCGTCCAGAACGTCAAAAGCGTACCATGGAAGCCCTTGGCCTTCGTAAACTTCACGCTACTGTAGAAGTTGAAGCAACTCCTCAAATCCTTGGCATGGTGAAGAAAGTTAATCACCTTGTGAAGGTTGAAGAAATCTAATAGTTTTCCCTGCAAACTATTTTAATATTAATCATACGAGTGGCCTCAGGGGGCTGCGTTGAGTAAAATAAGAAATATGAAACTACACAGTTTAAGGCCCGCAATTGGAGCTACAAAAAAAGAAAAAAGAATTGGTCGTGGTGAAGCGTCTGGACATGGTGGAACTTCAACAAAAGGTAATAAAGGTGGACAAAGCCGCGCAGGTTATAAGTCCAAGAGAGGCCATGAAGGTGGTCAGATGCCTATCCAACGTCGTGTTCCTAAAGTTGGATTCAAAAACAATGCTAGAATAGAATTCAAAGTTTTCAATCTTGGTCAAGTTGAATCTATTGTTGAAAAATATGGCTTAACTGCTTTCAACATGGAAAATCTATATATCAATGGTCTAATCAGCCGTACAGATAAGGTTAAAATTCTTGGTAACGGTGCACTCACAAGCAAAGTTGAATTCAAGGTGAATGCCGTAAGTGAAAAGGCCAAGTCTGTAATTGAAGCTGCTGGCGGATCTGTTGAAATCATCAAATAATTTCCGATATTTATCATTCAAACACAACGTTTGGGTAACGGTCAAAAAAAAATCACGTGAAGAAATTCATTCAAACCTTCAAGAATATTTGGAGCATTGATGAGCTGAAAAGCAAAATCCTTGTAACGCTCCTGTTGATTTTGGTTTATCGTATTGGTGCACATGTACCTTTGCCTGGTATCGATCCAAATAAATTGGATCTCGCCAGTGCTAAAAAAGGGTTGCTTAGCCTTTTCGATACATTCGCAGGTGGTTCCTTCTCCAATGCCTCCATTTTTGCATTGGGTATCATGCCATACATCTCTGCTTCAATCTTCATGCAATTGATGACCATTCTAGTTCCTCAAATGCAGAAAGTACAAAAAGAGGGAGATAGCGGAAGAAAGAAAATCAATCAATGGACAAGATATCTAACTGCTATTGTAACTATTTTTCAAGCAGCGGCATATGTAGCTTATTTGAAAAATGTAAGTCGAGATGCATTGATTGAAGCATATCAACCATTTTTCTGGTTGTCAACTGTAATTGTACTTACTTCAGGCACATTGTTTGTAATGTGGCTTGGTGAAAAAATACAAGATAAGGGGTTAGGAAATGGAACTTCTATCATCATCATGGTGGGAATCCTTGCACGTCTTCCAAAATCATTTTTGGGTGAACTTGCAGCAAAGCAAACTCGTGGTGGCGGAGGCTTGTTGTTGTTCTTGATTGAAATTGCATTTTTGATTACTATAATACTAGGTCTTATTTTGCTTGTTCAAGGGGTGCGTAAGTTACCAGTTAGCTATGCCAAGCAATTGGTTGGCAGCAAATCTGTTGCAGGTGCTCGCCAATTCCTTCCTTTGAAAGTAAATGCATCTGGTGTTATGCCAATCATTTTCGCTCAGGCAATCATGTTCCTTCCTACTTTGTTCTCATTTACCAATATTGATTCTGGTAAGGGTATTGCCCGTATTTTTAGTGACCCTAGTAATCTTTGGTATATGATTATTTATGTAATCATGGTAATTGCATTTACTTTTCTGTATACTGCATTGATTTTTAATCCAAAGCAAATGGCAGACAGCCTTAAGCAAAGCAATGGATTTGTACCTGGGGTTAAGCCTGGTCAACCTACTGCAGATTATATTGGTCAAGTGATGGATAGGATTACGCTTCCTGGTGCTATTTTCCTTGCTGCTATTGGTATCCTTCCTGGTATTGCTCAGCAGCTCGGCATTACTCAATCTTTTGCTTCATTTTTTGGTGGCACCTCTCTTTTGATTATGGTTGGTGTAATTCTTGACACACTCCAGCAAATTGAAACACATCTTTTGATGCGTCAATACGATGGTTTAATGTCTGGAGGAAGAATTCAGGGAAGACAAGTGGCTACAACCTCTTCTTTCTAACATGGTCCATATAAAGACCACTGCTGAAGTTGAATTGATGCGTGAAAGCGCATTACTGGTAAGTCAGACATTATCTGAATTGGCTTCTCTGATAAAACCAGGTATTACAACTTCCATGCTTGACAAGAGAGCTGAGGAATTTATACTTGACAATAAAGCTGTTCCATCTTTCAAAAACTATAAGGGATACCCATTCGCAACATGCATTTCAGTCAATGATGCTGTTGTGCATGGGTTTCCTAATTCTAATATCATCAAAGAAGGTGATCTTGTTTCGGTTGATGTTGGAGTATTTAAGAATGGATTTCATGGAGATAGCGCATACACATTTGGTCTTGCACCAGTTGTTGAAGAACATAAACTTTTGATGCAGGTAACCAGACAATCTCTTTATTTAGGAATTGAAAGGGCGCATGTGGGTAACCGTGTTGGTGATATTTCAAACGCCATCCAAGAGTTTGCGGAGCGCAATCACCATATGGGTGTAGTACGTGAGTTGGTAGGTCATGGACTTGGTAGACATCTTCATGAAGATCCACAGGTGCCAAATTTCGGAAAGAAAGGTACAGGTGCTAAGTTGAAAGAAAATATGGTCATTGCAATTGAACCTATGATCAACTTAGGCACAAAAGATGTTTTCTATGATTCTGATGGTTGGACCGTACGTACACGAGACGGAAAGTTTTCAGCTCACTACGAGCATACAATATGTATAAAAAAGGGAAAGGCCGATATTCTTTCCAGTTTTGATGGCATTATTCAACAAGAAAAGTTGAATTCGTCATTGATGAGTGATTATTAATTTTTCATACTTTTTCCCCTCAAATCTATCTGCTACCTTTAGGGAATGAGAAATCTATTATTATTGTTATTGTTGTCTGCACACGGCTATTGCCAGGAAAATTCATTGACAAAAATTCGTCAATATAGAATTGAACAGCAACATTCCATCATGAATGATTTTTTTACATTCATTTCAATTCCGAATGTTGCTGCTGATATAAAAAACATACAAAAAAATGCATCATGGATTGCCAATTATATGCGTACTATTGGAATAGATGATGTTCAATTATTTCAACATGCATCGGAAAAAACACCCCCTGTTGTATATGGTGAGGTATTAACGCCAGGCGCAAATACTACTATCATTTTTTACGCACATTATGACGGTCAGCCTGTTGATTCAACAAAATGGGAACAAGGTTTACATCCGTTTAAGCCAGTGCTATTTGATGGGTCTTTGCTTAAAGGTGGCAAGCAAATAGGAATCCCAAAGGATACTGCGGCATATAAAAATGAATGGAGAATTTATGGTAGAGGTTCATCAGATGACAAGGCTGGTGTCATGGCAATTCTCAATGCTTATGCTGCCATCAAAAAAGTTGGTTTAACGCCCAGCATAAACTTAAAATTTTTCTTTGAGGGGGAAGAAGAAGCAGGGTCAACACATTTGGAAGATATTTTGAATCAATATAAGGATAAGTTGCAATCAAATATGTGGATCATTTGTGATGGCCCCGTACATCAATCAACCCGCAAACAAATTGTGTATGGTGTTCGTGGAGATACACATCTTGAGTTAACTGTATTTGGTTCAAATCGACCGCTTCATTCCGGTCATTATGGTAATTGGGCTCCGAATCCTGCAATGCAGTTGGCTCAATTGCTTTCAAGTATGAAGGATGGAAATGGTCATGTTACGATTAAAGGATTTTATGATGATGTAAAACCGTTGACAACGATTGAAAAGAAAGCCATAGCAAACATACCAGTGATAGATCCGCAATTACAAAATGAGTTGGGATTTGTCAAGTCAGAACGAAAAGAACTGCTGATCGAATCTTTAAATCAGCCCTCCTTAAATATCAACGGACTTCAAAGTGCAGGTGTAGGTAAACTCTCAGCCAATATCATTCCCACCAAAGCAATTGCTTCTGTAGACTTAAGACTTGTTATTGGGAATGATTGGAAAAGACAACAGGATAAGGTAGTTGAACATATAAAACAGCAAGGTTTTTTTGTAACAGATAAAGAACCAACCGATGCTGAGCGCATGGCATTTGATAAAATATGTATGGTTACCAGATCTGATGGTTACAATGCACAAAAAACATCTTTAGACAATCCAATTGCAAAGCAAATTGTTAAGGCTATAAAAAATGCGAATGGCGTTGACCCACTATCAACACCAACTTTAGGTGGTAGTTTGCCTTTGTATGTATTTGAAAAAGTTTTACAAACACATCCCATTACTGTACCTATTGCAAACCATGACAATAATCAACATGCGGAAAACGAAAATTTGCAATTGAAAAATTTCTGGGATGGTATAGACATGTTTGCCTCAATTATGTTGACTATAAAATGAATAGACTTGTCATTATAGGAGGAGGAGCATCTGGCATTTTTTGTGCTGTAAATGTTGCACGAATCTGTAAAGATCTGGAGGTTGTTGTACTTGAAAAAAGTTCCAAATTATTATCAAAAGTAAAGGTAAGTGGCGGAGGACGATGTAATGTAACACACTTTGCAGATGAGATTTCTGAATTGTTAGATGCATATCCAAGGGGGAAACATTTTATGCGAAAAACACTTCACGTTTTTTCAAATAAACATACAGAAGAATGGTTTGAAGAACGTGGAGTTTCATTAAAGGTTGAAGAAGACGGGAGAATGTTCCCTAAAACAGATAATTCACAAACAATCATTGATTGTTTGTTGGAAGAAGCAGCAAAATATAAGGTTCAAATTATCACCAATGCTGCAGTAAAATCCATTGGTAAAATTGATAATAATTTTACAATTGAATTTGAAAAGAATGGATCAGGAACACAAATAAATTGTTTATATGTTGCTGTGGCTACAGGAGGTAGTCCTAAGGCAGAAGGCTTTACATGGCTTGCTCCATTGGGGATAGAATTTGACAATCCTGTACCTTCATTATTTACTTTCAATATTCAAGAAAAGGAATTGCATGCGTTAATGGGATTGGCCGCAACAGATGCCCTGGTAAAAATTCCTGTATTGAAAATTCAAGAGCAGGGACCTGTTTTGATTACGCATTGGGGGTTGAGTGGTCCTGCTGTTTTGAAACTTTCTTCAAAGGCCGCAGTGGAATTGAATGGTTTAGATTACAACTTTGAGTTGAAGATGAATTGGTTTGCGGGTCAACATGAAAGTTCTATGTTGGAGTCTTTTAAAAAATATCGCATCTCGTTTTCAAAAACACTTATATCAAATAAAAATCCATTGGGACTTCCTTCAAGACTTTGGGTATACTTGTTAAATCGCTCAGGAATTGATCATTTTAAAAATTGGTCTGATGTATCAACTGTGTTGATCAATCGGCTTTCACGAACCATTTCCAATGATTCATATATTGTTTCTGGAAAGACAACTTTCAAAGAAGAGTTTGTTACTGCCGGAGGAATAAAATTAAGTCAGATTGATCCAGCAACGATGGAAAGTAAAGTTGTGCCAGGAATGTATTTTATGGGTGAAGTCATGAATGTAGATGGAATTACTGGAGGCTATAATTTTCAACATGCTTGGAGTAGCGGATGGATAGCGGCTAATGCAATAGGCAATAGGCAGTAGTTCGCAATTTTTTTGTAATTTGATGTTCAGATTATGCAGTATGATGTGCTACCTTCTGCCTATTTCCTATTGACTGAAGTCTTTTAACTATTACTTATGCAAAATTCTCGTAGAAATTTCATCCGCCTTTCATCTGGAATCCTTACAGGTATGCCTTTTCTTCATGCTGTCAATCCTGTATTTGCTGGAGAGGCAATGGGTAAACATTTTGAACTATCTGCACATGATGAATCCAGATGGGCAAGCGACGAAGACTTTTGGGGTTGGATCAAAGAGGCTTATACAGTTAGTCCAAATATCATCAATCTAAATAATGGTGGAGTAGCTCCTCAGCCTAAACCTGTGCAGGATGCACATATTAGGTATTATCAATATTGCAATGAAGCGCCATCATATTATATGTGGCAAATACTTGATCAGGGAAGGGAGCCTTTGCGGGAGAAGTTAGCGGGTGTTTGTGGATGTGATAAAGAGGAAATAGCAATCAACAGAAATGCCACAGAGGGGTTGAATACAGTAATTTTTGGATTGAATTTAAAAGCAGGGGATGAAGTGGTGCTTAGTAAGCAGGACTATCCCAACATGATCAATGCCTGGAAACAGAGGGAAAAAAGAGATGGCATCAAATTGGTATGGATAGATATTCCGGTACCATTGGAAAATGAAGATGAACTTGCATCATTCTATACAAAAGCGTTTACTGAGAAAACCAAAGTGGTCATGATAACACATTTGATCAATTGGTGTGGACAGATTATGCCGGTACGTAAAATTGCAGATGTGGCCCGTCCTAAGGGAATTGAAGTTCTAGTAGATGGTGCTCATACCTTAGCACATTTTGAATTTACTATTCCTGATTTAGGTTGTGATTATTTTGCATCATCTCTGCATAAGTGGATGAGTGCGCCATTTGGAAGTGGCTTGCTTTATATTAAAAAAGAAAAAATTAAAAATGTTTGGGCACTGCTGTCCAACAATGAGCCCGATGGTCCGGATATCAGAAAATTTGAATCGCTGGGTACCAGATCATTTGCCTCAGAGATGGCGATTGGTGCCGCCGTTGATTTTCATGAAATGATTGGAGGAAAAAGAAAAGAGGCCCGTTTGAGATTTTTAAAGGATTATTGGGTGGATCAGGTAAAAGATTTGTCTGGGGTAAAATTCAATCAACCCAAATCAAAACATTTGTCCTGTGCCATTGCAAGTCTTGTCATTGAAGGTAAAAAGCCTGAGGAGGTTACAAGTGAACTTTTTACAAAATTTAAGATTCATACTACGGCCATCAACTGGGAGAATATTCATGGTGCCAGGGTAACCCCCAACGTTTATACATCCCTGAAAGACCTCGATCGGCTGGTTAAGGCGGTAAAAAGCATTTCAGGGCATTAAAATCCCGAAAAAAACAGCTAAAATATCGTCTGGAATTGCTATTTCCACTACCTTTGCCGTCCCCAAATCAGTCTGACAAAACAGATTGAAATCCAAACAAAAGGAGGAATTAAATAGTGGAAGAAAACAACACACTACTCAATCCGTCAACAGTCTCCGCACACGATGATTTCGATTGGAGCATTGACAAAAGGAACGTTGCCCGTTACAACAACGAGGAGCAACTCAAGTATGATGCCGTTTATGAGGGCACATTTAAGCAAATCACCGATGGTGAAATGGTACAGGGTACAATCGTAGCCCTCACCAAAACTGATGTTGTAATTAACATTGGTTTCAAAAGCGATGGACTTGTTTCTCTGAATGAATTCAGAGATTTGCCTGGAATGAAAACAGGTGATGTAGTTGAAGTGATGGTAGTGGAGAAAGAAGACAGGGAAGGACACCTTCATCTCAGCCGCAAGCAAGCCCGCATTTCACGCGCGTGGGAGCGTATTGTTGAAATGCACAAGACTGGCGAAGTTGTTACTGGTTTCGTTACCAGCAAAACGAAAGGTGGTCTTATTGTTGACATCATGGGCATGGAAACATTCCTTCCAGGTTCACAAATTGATGTTAAGCCAGTTACTGATTACGACCAATTTGTGGGTAAAACCATGGAGTTCAAGGTTGTTAAGGTTAATGAGGCAATCAAGAATGCCGTTGTTTCACACAAAGCTCTTATCGAAAGCGATATCGAAGCTCAACGTGCTGAAATTATGGGTAAACTTGAAAAAGGTCAGGTACTTGAAGGTACTATCAAAAACATCACTGATTTTGGAGCATTCCTTGATCTTGGTGGAGTTGATGGTCTCCTCTATATCACAGACATTAGCTGGGGTCGTATCAACCATCCTTCTGAGGTTCTTAAGCTTGATCAGAAACTGAACGTGGTTGTTCTTGACTTTGATGATGAGAAACGCAGAATCAGCCTTGGTTTGAAACAGCTTACTCCTCATCCTTGGGATACATTGTCTGCAGACATCGTTGAAAACGCTACCGTAAAAGGTAAGGTTGTAAACATTGAAGATTATGGTGCATTCCTTGAAATCACACCTGGTGTAGAAGGTTTGGTTCACGTAAGTGAAATCACATGGGCTAATACGCCAGTGAACGCCAAAGAATTCTTCAAACTTGGTGATGAGTACGAAGCAAAAGTGGTAACACTCGATAAGGACAGCAGAAAAATGAGCTTGTCTATCAAGCAATTGACTTCTGATCCTTGGAGCAGCATTGAAGATAAATTCCCTGTGGGTAGCCGTCATGCCGGTTTGGTTAAAAACATCACGCCATACGGAGTGTTTGTTGAACTTGAGCCAGGTATTGGTGGAATGATTCATATCAGTGATCTTAGCTGGTTGAAGCGTTTCAATCACCCTACAGAATTTACTAAATCTGGCAGTCACATTGATATTATCATCCTTAATATCGATAAGGAAAATCGCAAGCTTCAACTTGGACACAAACAACTTGAAGAAGATCCTTGGAATGCCCTTCAGGAGACTTTCGCCATCGGTTCCGTACATGAAGGAACTGTTGTAAAGAAAGACGACAAGGGCGCCGTGGTACAATTGCCTTATGGTCTTGAAGGATTCGCTCCTGCTCGTCATCTTGCAAAAGAAGACGGAAAGACTGTAGGTGCTGATGAAACTGCCCAATTCATGGTGATCGAATTCGATCGCAATGAAAAGAGAATCGTTCTCAGTCACGCACGCATTTGGGAACAAGTGGTTGCTGAAGAGAAGGAAGCAGTTGCAAAAGAGAAGAAAGCCGATGCAGCCAAAACTAAAAAAGCTGTAAAGGATATCCAAAGCAAAGTTGAAAAAACAACTTTGGGTGATCTCGGAGTGCTTGCTGAACTCAAGAAGAAAATGGAAGGCGGCGAATAATCGCTCTTGCATTAACATAACAAGGTCCTGTAGTTTTACTACAGGGCCTTTTTTATTGAATGAAATGTTCGGTTTTCAATTCCAACAGGCTTTTCAATTTAATATCTGCGGCATTCCATCTTAATTGCAAGTATTGTTCATGATGCGGCACAACAATGCATTTCATTTTTGAAGCCTTGGCCGCAATCAAACCATTGAAAGAATCTTCAATGCAAATGCATTCTTCTGGAGAAACATTCAACGCCTCTGCACATGTTATAAAAACTTGTGGATGAGGTTTTCCATATGCAAGAAATTCTGCTGAAGTTGTTGCTTTAAATATTCCATGAAAGCCGGTTCTTATAAGCATTGCGTCAATCAAAGATTGTGGCGAAGAACTTGCTAGTCCAATATTCATTCCAAGAGAAACAACAAGATCAATTGCGTGTTGTACTCCAGGCATGATTTCCACTTTTGTCAATACTTTTTGTATAACTGATTTATTAATATCATCTTCCAGTTGATCAGCATTTGAAGAATCTATATTAAATAAGCCCATCCAATGTTGCAAAAATTCTTTTGTTCTGAGTCCGGTTGTTGTGACATATGCTTCTGGGCTGATTGAAACTCCATGATTTCTCAATGCTTCATTTGCTGCTTCATACCATAAGGGTTCGGAATCAATTAACAAGCCATCCATATCAAAAATAACTGTTGTAATCTTCATGATACAATTTACATGTTAGATGGCATTCCAATAAAAAAATATAATCAGCATATTGCTTTTATATCAGATTGAACAAAAGATGGATTGTATGTGAATAATCATTAATTTGTATTTATGAATCTGGAGCGTTTGCAAAATATGAGGCCACTGAAGAAATTACTTTATGCCATTTTAGGGATAATCACTTATCCTGGGTTGACCATCTTCAATAAAATCAGTATTAGTGGATCTGAGCATCTTAAGGAACTGCCTAAAAAAAATGTTTTATTTGTAAGCAATCATCAAACGTATTTTGCTGATGTAATTGCCTTTGTACATATTTTTTGTGCGGTCAAATGGAGAAAGCAAAATAAGCTAGGACTCCCTTATTATTTACTGAATCCATTTACAAATTTATTTTTTGTTGCAGCAGAAGAAACCATGAAAGATAGCTTGATCAGCAGAATATTTGCATTGGCAGGGGCATTGACTGTTAAGCGTACATGGCGTGCTGGCGGAAAGGACGTTAAGCGTGAGGTAGATATAAAAGATTATGAGAAAATTACATCTACGTTAAAGAGAAGCTGGGTAATTACATTCCCGCAAGGAACAACAAGGCCATTCGCACCAGGCCGAAAGGGTACTGCTCATATCATAAAAGAAACAAAGCCAATTGTTGTACCAATTGTTATCAATGGGTTTTGGCGCGCATTCACGCGGAAGGGAATAAGTTTTAAGAAAAGAGGAACAACATTGTCCATTCGTTTCAAGGCTCCGATGGAGTTAGACTACAATGAAAGTGTAGAAGTTATTTTAGATAAAATAATGGATGCTATAGAACAGAGTAAAACATACATGATGAAGGGGAAGCACCACCATGTAGTTTCATAAAATTATTATTTTGTAAAAAGCGCTTTTAATTCTGTTGCGTCATCAGCATTCATTTTTTTCGCTAATACAAGTCGGAGTTGTCTTCTTCTCAATGCGCCGTCAAATAAAAGTATATCTTCTTCATTTTCTGTTTCAACCTTAGGAACGAGTCTGGGTTTACCATTTGGGTCGAGCGCAACGAATGTATAATATGCTTCATTGCTTTTATACTTGTATTGTTGGGTTATATCTTCTCCCCATACCATAAGATGGATTTCCATGGATGTATTGAATGCACGGCTCACTTTTGCTTCAATATGTACAACGTTTCCTAATTTTATCGGTGCCTCAAATGAAATGTTGTCAACAGAAGCTGTTACTGCAGGCGCATTGCATAGTTTTCCTGCCGACATAGCAGCTGCAATATCCATCCAGTACATCAAGCGCCCACCCATTAAATTTCCGTAAAAATTCGTGTCATTGGGGAAGACCATTTCAGTCATTATTACTTTGGTCTCTGATGTTTTTTTTGTGATCATATAATCTTTTTAAACAGTTATTTTTTCTGCATCCTTAATGAAGTATGGATCTATATCCGCCCCAATACCTGGAAGGTTATTCAATTCTAAAAAATAATTATTGTATCTGGCACCATCTATAACAGGGTCCACTAAATGACCAAGAAGGCAGGTGTCCAAGTCATAGAATTTAATATTGTTATGAGCCATGGCAAGATGAACTTTTGCAGTTAATGCAAGTCTGCTCTCAACCATACCTCCAAGCATGCAAGGCATATGATGTTTTGCCGCAGTATCTGCGATCTTTATGGCTTCTAATATTCCTCCAGACTTAGCAAGTTTTATGTTGATATAGTCACATGCATTTGCTGTTATCAAGCGTTCTGCATCAAAATGATTGAAAACACTCTCATCTGCCATGATTGGGATCTTTACATGATTTATCAGTGAAGGCAGCATACTGTCATAATGGTGGTGCAGTGGTTGTTCACAAAATTCAATATTATATTTTTCAATTGAATTGAGTGTGGAAACTGCTGTATCAAAGTCCCATCCTTGGTTTGCATCTATTCTCAACTTAACATCATATCCTATAGCATCTCTGATTAACTTTATTCTTTCAACATCCTCTTTTCCGTTTTTACCCAATTTTACTTTAATGGTTTTTACACCATCTGATTTAAATTGAACTGCGGTAGCAGCCATTTTTTCTGGAGTGCTTATGCCAATTGTAAGGTCAGTTTGAATTTCCTTTTTTGTTCCACCTAAAAATGCATACAGTGGTTGATTCGAATGTTTTGCTGCAATATCATGCAGTGCCATATCAAATGCGCTTTTGATGGTACTGTTGAATGAAATGTAGGTATGCATATCATGCATCCGTTCTTCAATCTTTAAGGGGTTTTTCCCTTTGATGATTTTAGCCAGATCTTTTGCTACGGCATAACAGGTTTCCTGTGTTTCACCAACCAGCATTGGGAAAGCTGAACATTCTCCTACTCCAATGATATCACTATCGGTGTGAATTCTTATGTATGTATTCTTTGCTTCGTAGCATGTTTCAGTAGCAATGACAAAGGGTTCCATTGGTATGGAGAGTTTCACAATATCAGTATGTGTGATTTTCATCTGTATGGTTGTATTTAGCCCCTAATCAGTTTTTTTTCACGTAGTATATCCAAAGTTAAAGCATCCCCGGGTAGGTTGTTGTAAAAACTCACCAAATCACAGACGAACATGATATGGTCGCCCGCATCATAGCTCATCATTGTTTTAAGTTCAATATATGCAAGTGCATTTTTGAGAACAAGGTAACCTTTCCATCTTTCTAGCTCTTTGCGTTTTTCCAGTTTTTCAATTTTATTGATCTGGTGGCCAGATGTTTTACCAAGAAGTTTGATTAAATTGAATTGTTCTGATGAAAGCAACTGTAAAACGAAAGTTCCCTTTGATTCAATGTTTTCAAGGGTCTTTGTGTTTTTGTAAATGGCAACCATATATCGTTTGGGCTCCATGCTTACGGAAGACACATATGTACAAATATGCATATTGCTATGTTCCTCTGATCCAGAGCTAACGCTGTATACGGGTAAGTTGATTCTATTCCATGGTCTTTTCATTATGAATAAAAAAAATCATTTTTTGAAATGTTCTGATTCTTTAAAGCATAATTCCTTTAAGGAAAAGGTATGCGCAATTGAAATAGATGACGAGTCCTGTAACGTCTACCAATGTTGCAACAAAAGGGGCAGAAGATACTGCTGGGTCAGCTCCCAATCTTTTTAAAATAATAGGTAACATGGAGCCTGTAAGGGTTCCAAAGAGCACCACACCAATGAGTGATAGGCCAACAGCCATTCCAATCAGCAAATAATGTGGGCCATATACATCAGGGATAATTTGTGACCAAAGTATTACACGTGTAAATCCAATAATACCCAAGACGGCCCCCAAAAATAATCCAGAAAATATCTCCCTTCTCATTACAAACCACCAGTCACTCAGTGTAACTTCTCCAACTGCCAAGGCCTGGATAATAAGAGAAGAAGCTTGTGAGCCAGAGTTGCCTCCACTGGAAATAATGAGGGGTATGAAAAGGGTTAGTACCAGGGCTTTTTCCATTTCCATTTCATAATTCGCCATGGCAGTTGCGGTAAGCATTTCACCAATAAACAGTACAATAAGCCAACCTACGCGTTTTTTGAAGAGTTTAGAAAATGCGATTTCGAGGTAAGGCTCTTCAAGGGCTTCTGTACCACCCATCTTTTGCATGTCCTCACTGAATTCCTCATTCGCTACCCATAATACGTCATCAATGGTTACAATGCCTAGCAAAAAGTTATTGTTGTCTACTACAGGCAAGGCCACTCTGTTATTCATTTTGAATACCTGGTTTGCCATTTCCTGATCATCGTATACGTTCAATTCAATATATCGGCCATCAGTAAGGTCGCTTACCAATTGATCGGGTTTGGAGAGTAAAAACTCCCTGATTCTAACGTCATCAACCAATTGACCTTGGTCGTTGACTACATAGATCACATCTATCGTTTCACTGTTTTGACCTTCCTCTCTGATATGTTCCAATACTTCGGCAATGGTCCAATCAGATTGAACTGCGATATAATCCGGTGTCATCAATCGACCCACACTTCCTTCAGGGTATCCCAGCAAAGAAAGGGTAATCTTTCTTTCTTCTGGATTAAGCAATTTTATCAGCTCTCGAACAGCGCTTGTTGGCAATTCTTCCAAAAACGAAGTACGATCATCCGCGGGCAATTCATTCAGAAGTGCAGCAATCTTAAGCGGTTGCAGATCGTGGATGATATCTTTTTGAATGCCAAGCTCTAAAATTTTAAAAGTACTGGCTGCACGGTGGACAGAGAGCTCTCCTATAATCTCTGTGGCGTAATCTTCATTGTCTTCAATTAATTGTGCAACATCACTGATATTCAGGTTGTTAACGAAATTATATAGTTCGGTTTTGTTGTCAAGCAACAAAAGTTCTTCGAACTTTTCCTGAAAATCAAGGTTGTTGTCAACCACGCTCATGAGAAAAATTTTAGCTAAATTAAAGATAGTTTTTCACCTTGCAACATTAAGTTATGATTCAACCATATTTAGTTATTCTTCCCAGTCAAGAAAGGGGTAAAGGCGTTTTTACAACCACTGATATTCAGGAGGGCACCATTCTTGAAATTTCGCCTGTTTTGGTTATGACCGAGACAGATAGAAATCTTTTGGACCAATCTTTACTGCATGATTATATTTTTGAGTGGGAGGCTGAAAAAAAGACCTGTTGCATGGCTTTGGGATATATTCCGATGTATAATCATTCTTCCCCATCCAATTGTGATTATATCATGGATTTTGAACATGAAACCATGTCGATTGTAACGGTTCGGGATGTGCAAAAAGGAGAGGAGTTGTTTATTAACTACAATGGGGCCTGGAATGAAGACAATGATGTGTGGTTTGATACAGTTTGATTTTATAAAAAAACGTTTTGTTTTATTTCCCAAGGAGCAAGTTTAGTATCTTCATGTAAATGAATCATATGGCGAGGCAAGACCTTTTTGAATCTCCGGATTATTTTCAATTGGATGAGCTTTTAAGCGAAGAGCATCTAATGGTCAGGGCTGCAGTAAGAGATTATGTGAAAAGATCCATTTCTCCTATTATTGAAGAGGCTGCTCAAGCTGCTAAATTTCCACATCACATTGTTAAAGAATTAGGCGAATTGGGATGTTTCGGGCCTACCATTCCCACTACATATGGGGGTGGAGGAATGGATTATATTTCTTATGGGTTGATGATGCAGGAATTAGAAAGGGGTGATAGCGGTGTTCGATCAACTGCAAGCGTACAAGGATCTTTGGTGATGTATCCAATTTACGCTTATGGAAGCGAGGAACAAAAGCATCATTTTTTGCCTAAACTTGCAAGCGGGGAGATGCTGGGTTGTTTTGGATTGACGGAAGCGGATCATGGTAGTAATCCAGCAGGTATGCTTACCAATATTAAAGATGCAGGTGATCATGTGATTTTGAATGGAAGTAAAATGTGGATCAGTAACTCCCCTTATGCAGATATTGCAGTTGTGTGGGCAAAAGATGAAATGGGAGATATCCGGGGTCTGATAGTAGAAAAAGGGATGGAAGGGTTCTCCGCACCAGAAATCCATGGCAAATGGAGTCTTCGGGCATCTTCTACAGGAGAGCTTGTTTTTGAGGATGTAAAAGTTCCGAAGAAAAATATATTTCCAACTGTCAAAGGATTGAAAGGTCCACTTGGATGTCTTTCAAAAGCAAGATATGGTATTGCCTGGGGTGTGGTAGGTTTAGCAATGGATTGTTATGATGCAGCTTTGCGATACGCTAAAGAACGTATTCAATTTGATAAGCCCATAGGGGCATTCCAATTGCAGCAAAAAAAATTGGCTGAAATGGTAACAGAGATCACCAAAGCGCAGTTGTTGAATTGGAGACTTGGTTCGTTAATGGATAAAGGTATTGCCACTCCAGCTCAGATAAGCATGTGTAAGCGCAATTCTTGTAATATGGCACAACAAGTTTGCAGAGATGCCAGGCAAATTCTCGGTGGGATGGGAATCACAGGTGAATATCCTGTAATGCGACATATGATGAATTTGGAAAGTGTAATCACTTATGAGGGTACTCATGATGTTCATTTGTTGATTACAGGCATGGATATCACTGGGTTTAATGCATTTAAATAAATCAGGCATTTTATGATTCTTTTTTTGATTGGCTTTATGGGTTCAGGAAAATCATATTATGCAAAAGCAATTTCAACCTATTTAAATGTGTCCTGTTTCGATCTTGATACAGAAATTGAGTCATCGGAGGGAAAAAAAATCAATCAGATTTTTGCTGAAAATGGCGAAGCTTATTTCCGACGTATAGAGTCTGATATCCTTAAAAAAACAGTTGCAAAACTGACATCAAATCAAGGTTTGAATGAAGTAGGTAATCATGAAATGCTTGGGGTTATTGCCTGTGGTGGTGGAACACCTTGTTTTCAAGGAAATATGGAATGGATGAATCAACATGGGTTCACTATATGGATTGATCCCCCGCTTCATATTTTGGCCGAAAGGTTGGAGAAAGAAAAGGATCATCGACCATTGATCAAGGATTATTCCAACTCAGAAATGCTTGCATTTATTCAGCAAAAATTAAATGAGAGAAAAACATTTTACAGTCAGGCACACCTGATTATTCAAGATTCCCATATAGAAACAACAGAAATTTTAAAACGAATTAATCATGCATAGGTTTTTTTTTAAAGTTGCGGCAGCATTAGCCGCTTTGGCTGTGGTAGTTGGAGCCATGGGAACCCATCTATTGAAAAATATGCTCGAACCTTCGGCATTGGAATCAGTAAAAACAGCGGCCTATTATCAGTTGGTACACAGCATAGCCTTGATTTTGGTAAGTATGTTATACAGGCACTATGAAAATAAAAAAATACTTTATTCTGCCTATTTTTTCATTTTGGGAATATTTCTTTTTAGTGGCTCAATTTACCTGATGGTAGCATTAAATGAGATGGGCTCGGTTGTAGCGCGAATTATTGTTTATTTTACCCCAATTGGAGGATTGTTTCTGATAGTCGGTTGGCTTTTAATGGTTGCTGGGGTTCCGTCAAAAAAAGTATATGGTAAAGATCAAGACTCCTGAGTTTTACATAGATTCTATCTTTCACGTTTTTACAACTTTGTAAGGTAAAATAAACCGTATTTTTGATAGATAGCCTTATCCCTTCAAAATCAACGAATCAATTAATGGCCAATAAGCTAAAGTCTCCCAAAACCAAAACCGATTCTGAAACTTTCATAGAAGAGAAGGAAGAGGATGTTGAGATCAAAACGTTGGTAAAAGATGAACGTACAGTCAAAATCCTCGGCGCTCTTTTGATTTTGATTTGTTGTTTTCTTTTTGTTGCATTTACGAGCTATCTTTTTACCTGGACTGAAGACCAGGATAAAATCAGAGAAACAGGCATAAAAGTGTTGTTGCCCAATGACCTGGAAATAAATAATCAATTGGGAAGTTTTGGTGCTTATGTTGCTTATTGTTTTTTTGAGTATGGTTTCGGCATAGCATCTTACCTCTTTTGTTCCTTGTTTTTTGTAGGGGGAGTAAATCTCCTATTTGGTAGAAAGGTGTTTTCTGTTTGGCGGAATGTACGTTATCTGTTAGCCGGGCTGGCTATCATAAGCTTAAGTGCATCCTTTTTTACTTCTGATGCCGCATTCAATTGGGGAGGCGCTTTTGGTAAATTTACGTCTTCATGGATGAATGCAGTTGTTGGTAAATTGGGAACACTTGCCTTGATGTCTGTTGCACTTTTTTCCTATTTTATCTGGCGGTTCAATCCTGTTTTCAAATGGCCTGTATGGGGTGCCTCTAAAGGGAATGTTATTGGAGGTGTTAATCATCCTTCAGAACAAGAGATTGCTATTGAGGAATTGCAAGAGCGAATAGATCTCTCTGAAGAACCTGTAAAACCCAATGGGAATATATATAAACCGATAGAAAAAGAGGAGCCGCCATTTGAGATGACATTGGTTGAACAACCCATTGAAGAACCAACGTTACAGAATACACACAAACCTATTGTGCAAGAGTTAACAACAAAGCCTGTTGTGGAGGAAGTTTCTGATGATGATCTGGAGCCTTCACTTGAAATATTGCCTGTTGCAGAAGATTCTACGTTGTCTGCAAAAGCAGCAGCTGTATTGGCTTCTCCTAAATATGATTCTATTGCAGATCTCAAGCATTACAAGTACCCTTCATTGGATTTGTTGGCGCAGCATTCTAGTGAAAAAATAGTAATGGATCAAACGGAGTTGGAGGCAAACAAAAACCAGATCACCAGTACCTTGCGTAATTATGATATCGAGATTCAAAAGATTTTTGCTACGGTAGGTCCCACTGTAACATTATATGAAATTGTTCCTGCAGCGGGTGTCAGAATTTCACGTATCAAAAATCTGGAAGATGATATTGCGCTGAGTCTATCAGCATTGGGAATTAGGATCATAGCACCTATTCCGGGAAAAGGTACCATAGGTATTGAGGTTCCAAATGTAAAGAAGAGTATAGTAGGGATGCGTTCATTACTTGCGTCTACCAAATTCCAAAAAAATGATTACTCCCTTCCGATAGCATTGGGGAAAAAGATTGACAATGAAAATTTCATAGTAGATCTTGCCACGATGCCACACTTGTTGATGGCAGGTGCAACAGGCCAAGGTAAATCTGTAGGGTTGAATGCAATATTGGTATCCTTGTTATACAAAAAGCATCCATCCCAATTAAAGTTTGTTTTGGTTGACCCTAAGAAGGTAGAGCTTAGTTTGTATCGAACCATTGAAAAGCATTTCCTTGCTAAACTACCTGGTGAGGATGATGCAATCATAACAGATACAAGAAAAGTTGTAAATACCTTGAATGCACTCTGTATTGAAATGGATGAGCGATATGACCTACTGAAAGATGCAGGTTGCAGAAACATGCGTGAATACAACGAAAAATTTACAGGGCGAAAGCTAAATCCTGAGAAAGGCCATAAATTTCTTCCTTTCATTGTATTGGTGATAGATGAGTTTGCCGATTTGATTATGACCGCAGGTAAGGAAATAGAAACTCCTATTGCTCGTCTGGCTCAGCTTGCAAGGGCCGTTGGGATTCATCTCATTGTTGCTACTCAACGACCTTCCGTAAATATTATCACAGGTACAATTAAAGCCAACTTCCCTGCCAGGATTGCTTTCAAAGTATCATCTAAAGTTGACAGTCGGACAATTCTGGACATTGGTGGAGCAGAACAATTGATTGGGAAGGGAGATATGTTGGTATCATATAATGGTGAAATAACCAGGGTGCAATGTGTTTTCGTTGACACACCAGAGGTTGATAAAGTAGTTGATTTTATTGGAGGTCAACAAGGGTATCCTACTGCATTCGAATTACCCGAAGTGGTGGACGAAAAGGATGTGGAGGATAGAGACCTGGACATGTTGAGTCGTGATCCTCTTTTCAATGAGGCAGCTGCATTGATTGTTCAGAGTCAAATGGGGTCAACCTCATTGTTGCAAAGAAGAATGAAACTGGGATACAATAGGGCTGGAAGGTTGATGGATCAACTGGAAGCCGCTGGAATAGTGGGGCCAAGTAAGGGAAGCAAAGTCAGGGAGGTTTTATATAAAACTGAATATGAACTCGACCAGTTTTTAAAATCCATGGAATAGTCTTTTCTTTGCTTTGAAAATCAACATACGAAAGCTCAATTTTAATTTGAACACATGTCAATTAAATCTATTTCATACATCATTGCTTTTCAGTTATTAACCTTGACATCTTTTGCACAAGCGCCCAAAGGAATGGGTAAAAGTGACCCGGAAGCAAAAAAAGTGTTGGATGCCGTTAGTGCTAAATTCAAAACTTTCAAAACAATGAAGGCTAATTTCAGCCTCAAAATAGAAAATGCTGCCGGCAAAACTCAGGCAACCAAAGCAGGAACTGTCATGATGAAGGGTGTTAAATATCAGGTTTCTATTACTGGTCAAGAAATATTCTGTGATGGAATGAGCATTTGGACATTGGATAAATCAGCCAAAGAAGTACAATTGTCAACACTCGATAACAGCAGCGGTTCAATCACTCCACAAAAATTATTTACCAATTTTTACGACAAAGATTTTTTGTTTGTTTTGAACCCAGATGTTAAACACGATGGTAAAACTTTTCAGGTTATAGAGCTGACTCCTATTGATAAGAGCAAGCCTTTTTTCAAGGTTGTATTAGAGGTTGAAAAGGCAACTAAAGTGATTATGTCTACCAGGGTATTTGAAAAGTCTGGTAACAGATATTTGTATTCAATCAGTGGAATGACGACAAATGTTGCTATCCCCGATGATTCCTTTGTTTTCAGTGCCAAAAAATTTCCGGGGGTGGAGGTTATTGATCTCCGATAATTTTATTTACCCCATCGATACGTAGATATATCCAAGCCAGCAAGGTCAAGCATTCTGTCTACAACAGTGCCTGCTATTTCTTCGGGGGTTTGAGGCTTGCTATAAAAAGAAGGGGTGGCGGGACAAATGATGCCACCAGCCAGGGTAACCGTTTCCATGTTTTTGATATGTATCAAGTTGTATGGCGTTTCACGAACCATGCATATCAATTTTCTTCTTTCTTTTAGTACAACATCTGCAGCTCTTGTAATTAGGTCGTTTGAGATCCCTGAAGCAATTCTTCCTAGTGTGCCCATTGAACAGGGTACAATTAACATGGTGTCAAAATTTCCTGAGCCGGATGCAAATGGGGCGTTGAAATCATTTTTCTCGTAAATATTCAAGTCGAGGAGTTCAAAATCCTTGTTGCCAAGTTCAATCTCCCAAACTTCCCTGGCGTTCTCAGAAAACACCACAGCAAGTTTGTTGTATTGTTCATTCAAAGATTTAAGTCTTTTTAGGAGTAAGTCTGCATATATTGACCCGCTTGCCCCAGTAACCGCAACTACAATATTTTTCATCATGAGTATTTGATAATCAACAAAGAAGAAGTCAAAAGGTTATAAATGTTCCAAAAAATACAGATTTACATAAGAGATCATGAATTTCTTAAAATTTTTCATAATAACTATGCAATAAGAGATATGAGACTCCGTTATATATGTGGTTTTTCATAGGATATTGGATTTAAAACGGGGCTGGATTTTTATCCTGGCCCTTTTTTTATGCGTCTTATCCAAAAAAAATCCCTGCCTAAGCAGGGAGTATTTCTATTGATTTTCAGCCATTAAGGCAATTTGCTCGCTCTTGTAAGCTCCGGCATCTAATTTTTTCTTGGTTTCATCAAAAGCCTGAAGCGTAATTTGAATATCCTCATCAGTATGAACTGCAGTTGGAATCAATCTGTAAATGATATGTCCTTTGGGAATCACTGGATAAACAACAATGGAACAAAAAATATTATAGTTCTCTCTAAGATCGGTAACCATGTGTGTTGCTTCTTCAACACCGCCTTTCATGTAAACAGGTGTTACTACAGAATCTGTTTTACCAATGTCGAATCCTTTTTCTTTCAAGCCGTTTTGAAGCTTCAGTGCATTTTCCCAAAGTTTTGCTTTAAGGGAAGGTATGGTTCTAAGCATTTCCAGGCGTTTCAGGTTACCCAACACCAATGGCATAGGAAGGGATTTAGCAAATATCTGGCTTCTGATATTATAGCGAATAAAGTCAATGATTGGTTTTGGGCCTGCAATGAACGCACCTATCGATGCCATTGACTTTGCAAATGTGGAGAAATAAAGATCAATCTCATCCTGAACACCTTGTTCCTCACCCGCACCGGCTCCTGTTTGGCCTAAGGTTCCAAAGCCATGCGCATCATCCACCAACAAACGGAATGAATACTGACCTTTCAATGCTACAATCTCTTTGAGTTTACCCTGGTCTCCTGCCATTCCGAAAACACCCTCTGTAATCAATAATATACCTCCGGTTGATTGTTTTTCAATCAGAGCAGTAGCACGTTGCAATTGTTTTTCACAATCAGCAATATCATTGTGTTTGAATACAAAACGATGTCCTGGGTGTAGTCTTAATCCATCGATGATACAGGCATGACTTTCAGCATCATACACTATAACGTCATGTCTGCTGCAAAGAACGTCAATCAGACTTACCATCCCTTGATATCCAAAGTTTAAAAGGATGGCATCTTCTTTCATTTCGAAAGCAGCAAGTTCTTTTTCCAGTTGCTCGTGGTAATTTGTATTTCCACTCATCATACGAGCTCCCATTGGAGAAGCCAATCCAAACGTTGAAGCAGCATCTGCGTCGGCCTTACGGATATCTGGGTGGTTTGCCAATCCTAAGTAGTTGTTTAGGCTCCAAACAATTTTTTCCTTTCCCCTAAAGTTCATCCTATTACCAATTTCTCCTTCCAATTTTGGAAAGGCAAAATATCCATGTGCTCGCTCACGATGTTGTCCGAGTGGACCCTGATTCTTGGTTAATCTTTCGAAAATATCTCCCATTTTGTTAGTTTGAGGTTGAAAAAGCTCTGCAAAGATAAAATATTTACATTAACCTGATTTCCCGAATTGTTTTTCGTGGGAAAAAGCAACATCAATCATCTTACATTTGCATTATATATAATTCATATGAAGAATTTTTGTTCTGTTCTATTATTCAATTTATTGGCGCTCGTTGGATTGGCACAAAAACAATTGGTTGCTTCCAAAGCACCGAAATTGGTAGTAGGCATCATGGTTGATCAGATGAGGTGGGATTACCTCTACAGGCTTCAGTCTCGTTTCGGGGAAACTGGTTTTAAAAGAATTTTAAAGGAAGGCTTTTCCTGTGAAAATACAATGATCCCATATGCCCAATCTGTAACAGCTGTAGGGCATTCTTCTGTGTATACTGGTTCTGTGCCTGCATTAACAGGGATCATGGGAAACGAATGGTATGATAGGTCAAAAAAGAAGACTGTTTATTGTGTAGATGATGAGTCGGTGCAGATTCTGGGTGGTTCAGGAAAGGGAGAGCCCATGTCGCCTCGCAATTTGTTTCCAACAACCATCACAGATGAGTTGGAATTGGCAACCAATTTCAGGGCAAAAGTAATAGGGGTAGCCATTAAAGATAGAGGGAGTATTCTTCCAGCAGGTCATGCATGTGATGCTGCATATTGGTATGATGGCGCCTCGGGCAACTTTGTTACAAGTACTTTTTATATGAAAGATCTGGCCAGTTGGGCTCAGCGGTTTAATCAGCGAAAAATTGTTGATTCACTTTATAAACTCAACTGGAATTTAAGTCAGCCTCTTCAAACCTATGTGCAAAGTGATTTGAAAGATTCATCCATCATCAAGAATCCTTTTCCACGATCACTGGAAAAAAATATCGGTAAAAACTATGGGGCAATTTCTTCAACACCTTGGGGAAATACGCTGACATTTTCTTTCTCCAAAGCCGCGTTGGAAGCAGAGTCTATGGGAGTTGATTCAATAACTGATTTCCTGGCAGTGAGTCTGTCTTCACCAGATTATATCGGACATGCTTTCGGTCCGAATGCAGTGGAAGTTGAAGATAATTATATCAAATTGGATCAGCAATTGGGAGATTTCTTGACCTACCTCGACAAAAAAGTAGGGAAAGGAAACTATGTTTTCTTTTTAACTGCTGATCATGCAGTTGCTCATGTGCCTGCATTTTTAAAAGAAAATAAAATTCCAGCGAAGTCAATGAAACCAAGCAAGGCTGCTGAGCAAGAGACTATGAAGAAATTTGGATTGAAGAAATTGGTTGAATCTTCTGCAAATTATCAGGTTTATTTGGATAAGCAGACGATTGATTCAGCAGGGGTAGATTATAATGCAGTTAAGGAATATTATATTTCAAGATTGAATCAGGAAGAAGATGTCTTGATTGCATTTGATAATGCAGATATCAGTGCAGCTAATATTCCAAATGAATACAAAGAGATGTTTTTGAAAGGATTTAACCAAAAATTGGCCGGGGATGTTCAGATTGTATATAAGCCTGGATATTTCTTTGGAGGTTCAACGGGAACTACACATGGTTCAGTGTTCGCCTATGATACACATATACCTTTATTGTGGATGGGATGGGGAGTGCAGCATGGCATTTCAAACAGACAAGTATACATGACAGATATTGCAGCAACAGTAGCAGCTTTATTGAAAATCCAAATGCCAAGTGCAAGCATTGGTAAAGTAATCACCGAGGTCATAAAATAAGTTAAATTCATTTTTAATGCAACAGTATTTAGATCTAGTTAAGCATATCATAGAAAACGGAACAGACAAGACTGATCGAACTGGAACCGGCACCCGCAGTGTGTTTGGATATCAAATGCGATTTGATCTTTCAAAAGGGTTCCCTATGGTAACTACCAAAAAGCTGCATTTGCGAAGCATCATTTATGAATTGCTTTGGTTTTTGCAGGGGGATACCAATATTAAATATTTGAAAGACAATGGAGTGAGTATTTGGGATGAATGGGCCAATGAAGACGGTGATTTAGGGCCTGTGTATGGTAAGCAGTGGAGATCCTGGCAAGGAGCAGATGGTAAATCATATGATCAGATCACCGATCTTATCAGTCAAATCAAAAAAACACCTGACAGCAGAAGATTGATCGTAAGTGCATGGAATGTTGCTGAATTGCCTTACATGGCCTTGATGCCTTGTCATTCTTTATTTCAATTCTATGTAGCGGATGGAAAATTATCTTGCCAGCTATATCAACGCTCGGCAGATGTTTTTCTTGGTGTGCCTTTTAATATTGCATCTTATGCGTTGTTTACGTTGATGGTTGCACAGGTTTGTGATTTGAAACCAGGAGATTTTGTTCATAGTTTTGGTGATGTTCATTTGTATAAGAATCACTTTGATCAGGCAGAACTTCAACTTTCACGCACATCATTTCCATTGCCAACCATGAAATTGAATCCAGATGTGAAGGATATATTTTCTTTTAAATTTGAAGACTTTACTTTAGAGGGTTATCAATCACACCCTGGCATCAAAGCTCCTGTTGCTGTTTAAAATCAAAAAGCTTTCCCATGATTATTTCTTTGGTAGTGGCAGTTGCTCATAATAATGCGATAGGAGGGAATAATACCCTGCTTTGGCATTTGCCCAATGACCTCCGGTTTTTTAAGAACTTAACTTGGGGCATGCCTATTATCATGGGACGGAAAACCTTTGAATCCATTGCCGGTAAACCTTTGCCCGGAAGACTCAACATTGTTGTAACAAGGGATGCTGGTAATGTCAGGCCGATGGAAGGCATTTCAATTGTGAGCAGTTTAGAAGAAGCATATCAGGTTGCAGAATCAGCAGATTGTAAGGAGGTATTTGTGATTGGGGGAGGTGATATATATCAACAATCCATTGCAGGAGCTGATAAGTTATATATAACGCGCGTAGATGCAGCTTTCGAGTCAGCAACGGTCTTCTTTCCAGACATCGATACAACTGTTTTTCAGCAGGTGGCTTCCATTCAAGGGGTCAAGGATGAGAAAAATACGTATGCTCATCAGTTTGAAACATGGGAAAGACTAAAAAAAGTTGATATCTCATGATTGAGAGGCTAAATCTTGTTTTCAAATATATTCGCTATTTTTTCACTTCTTTGAATGGCAAGGGGCATGGAATCCATTCCCCTTTTGTTTATGATTTTGTTCTACATGTGCTGGATGCGAATAAATATACATCTCCTGGCTTTTCAGAAATAGAAAAAAAACGAAAGCAATTTTGTAATTCCCTGGTTGAGTTGGAAGTTGAAGACCTTGGGGCAGGCTCAAAATTTAGCAAAAAAAACATTCGCACTGTT
>CANFHO010000035.1 GCA_947447005.1 Chitinophagaceae bacterium | reverse complement strand
CTGGGGGGGCTGCAGCCATTACTGGTGCATATAAAGAAATTTCTTTGAGTGATGCTGCTATGGTGATGAGTTATGCGAATAAGGTAATGATTGTTCCGGGATATGGATTGGCAGTTGCCCAGGCGCAACATGTTTGTCATGAGTTGGAAAAGACCCTTGAAGCAAAAGGAGTTGAAGTGAAATATGCCATACACCCTGTGGCTGGTCGTATGCCAGGTCACATGAATGTGTTGTTGGCAGAAGCTGATGTTAGTTATGAAAAGCTAATGGAGATGGAGGATGCAAATGAAGAATTCAAATCAACAGATGTTGTATTGATCCTGGGCGCAAACGATGTTGTCAATCCAGCAGCAAAATCGGATCCTGGATCTCCTATTTACGGCATGCCAATTTTAGAAGTAGAAGAAGCAAAGCACGTTATCGTAAATAAAAGAAGCATGAAGCCAGGATATGCTGGTATTGAAAATCAATTGTTTTTCCAGCCTAAAACATCCATGTTATTTGGGGATGCTAAGAAGGCATTGCAAGATCTGCTTTCTGAAATCAGAAGTATCTGATAAATGAAGTTCTATGCGGAATTGATGTGCTGATTTCATAATTTTATGCAATCTAAACATACATTCATGCGTTTCATATCTATTCTCTTCCTTGTAGCAACTTCATTGTTTGCTCAGTCGCAACAAAAACTCAGTGGGTTTTTTCCTTCAAATGTTCAAAAGCAACTTGAGTACGAGAAACAGTTTGATGCCATCATCAGCAGTTCAAATCAGGATGCCTGGATGAAGTTTCTTACTTCAAGGCCGCATCATGTCGGATCTGTTCAAGGGAAGGCCAATGCGGACTTCATGGCTGATCTGTTCAAGCAATGGGGATATGAAACAGAGCTGGCTACTTATGAAGTGTTGTTCCCAACGCCAAAATCGAGATTGCTTGAACTGTTGGGGGATAAAAAATTCAAGGCAAAACTGGAGGAACCTGCACTAAAAGAAGATCAAACCTCTGGTCAAAAATCTGAGCAGTTGCCAACCTACAATGCATATTCAGCAGATGGTGATGTGACCGCCGAATTGGTATTTGTAAATAGAGGGATTCCCGCCGATTATGAGGAACTTGAAAAAATGGGTGTGAGCGTTAAAGGGAAGATTGTAATCGCAAAATATGGAGGATCCTGGAGAGGTATAAAGCCAAAAGTTGCTGCAGAACATGGTGCAATTGGTTGTATCATCTATTCCGACCCCAAAGATGATGGATATGTTGAAGGCGATGTATATCCTCAAGGCCCATTCAGGCCGCAACAAGGTGTTCAAAGAGGATCTGTCATGGATATGCCTGTCTATCCCGGCGATCCAACTACGCCTGGATATGGCTCCACAAAAGATGCCAAAAGATTGGATATAAAGGATATTACCACCATCATGAAAATCCCTGTACTTCCTATTTCATATGAAGATGCTCTGCCATTGCTCACTGCATTGGGAGGTCCTGTTGTGCCAGATGCCTGGAAAGGGGGTTTGCCAATAACATATCATGTTGGTCCGAGTCTTTCAAAAGTACATTTGGCATTGCAGTTTAATTGGGATATCAAAACATTGTTTAATGTGATTGCCAAAATGAAGGGTGAAAAATATCCTGATGAATGGGTTATACGAGGAAATCATCACGACGGATGGGTTAATGGTGCCGCTGATCCAGTGAGCGGTTTGGTTTCAGAAATGGAAGAAGCCAGGGCAATTTCAGAACTGGCAAAAAAGGGCATGAAGCCCCAAAGAACTGTTGTTTTTTGTGCATGGGATGGTGAAGAACCCGCATTGTTGGGCTCTACAGAGTGGGTTGAAGACCATGCAGTGGAATTGCAAAAGAAGACTGTTGCCTATTTGAACTCCGATGGAAATAGCAGAGGTTTTGTAGGTTTCAGTGGGTCCCATGCTCTTGAGCAATTTTTTAATGAAGTTGCAGCCGATGTTATAGATCCTCAGACAGGAGTTAGTGTGAAAGACAGGCGTTATGCAAAATCAATTTCTGATGCAGACCGCACAGGTCGTGCTAAAATGTATGGCAATAAATACATGAAAATTGGTGCTTTGGGAGCAGGTTCTGATTATTCTCCATTCTTTCAACACTTGGGAATACCATCTGCCAATATTGGTTTTGGTGGTGAAGGAAGTGGCGGTGAATATCACTCAATTTATGATTCATACGATCATTATACACGATTTAAAGATCCTGGATTTCAATATGGGACGGCATTGGCAAAAACAACCGGAAGGTCAATGATGCGTCTCGCCAATGCGGATGTATTGCCTTTTGATTATAGTATTCTCGTTAATACTATTGGCGACTATCTAACAGATGTAAGAGGTCAATTGGATCAAATGCGAAATGATACTGAACTGGAAAATAAACTCGTTGGAGATAAGCTATTTGATCTTGCGAAAGATCCAAAACTCGGATTCAAATCTCCTGTAGCAAAATCCTCCGTGCCATTTCTTGATTTTAGCAAGGTTGATAACGCAATGTTCCAATTGAAATCCACAGCAGAATCTCTCAAGTCTGCACTTTCAAAAGCAGACAAATTGGGTTCTGAAAAATTAACCATCTTGAATGGTATACTCTTCAGGGCTGAACAACAACTCCTTTTTGAAAAAGGATTGCCCAGACGTCCTTGGTATAAGCATATGATCTATGCGCCTGGTTTTTATACAGGATATGGCGTAAAGACATTGCCTGGTATTCGTGAAGGAATTGAAGAACGCAATTGGAATGAAGCGCAGTCTTATGCAGACAATCTGGCCAGCACATTGCTGCAATTTAATGTATCTCTGCAAAAAGCTGTACAGGTGTTCAAATGATTTTAAAAGAAGAATTTATTGCATCCCTGAAGAATTGTGTTGGATTTGAAGCAGATGCCTTTGAACAGGCACATAATATATCCCCAGTAGTTTCTGTGCGGATAAACCAAACAAAAACAGGTGTTGAAGCATTCAGTCATGAAGCAACTAACATCGAAGGTAAAAATGTATTGAATAAGCTGGAAGAAGCAAATTCAGTTCCTTGGTGCAATGAAGGATATTATTTAGACCAAAGACCTGTTTTTACTCTTGATCCTCATATTCATGCGGGAGCGTATTATGTGCAGGAAGCATCCAGCATGTTTATCGACCACGCTTTGAAAAAGGTGTTAGAGGGAAAAAGTGGTTTGAAAGCGCTTGATCTTTGTGCCTCGCCAGGAGGTAAAACTACCCTGCTTGCGAATTTTCCACATTTCAAATTATTGCTTGCAAATGAGATCATTCAATCAAGAGTATCTACGCTGTATGAAAATATAGTCAAATGGGGCAATGATCATGTTTTTATTTCCAACAATGATCCTCGGGATATTGGAAAATTATCGGGTTTTTTTGATGTGATTCTGGTTGATGCTCCTTGTAGCGGCAGTGGACTATTTCGCAAAGATCCATCAGCGATGGATCAATGGAATCAAGAGCTGGTCAGCTTTTGCAGCGTTCGGCAAAAAAGAATTCTGGATGACATTTATCCTGCCCTTGCTGAAAATGGAATTTTAGTATACTCAACCTGCTCATATTCTTTTGATGAAAATGAAGCAAATCTTGATATACTTCTTAGTCAATATGGTCTGGAAAGTCTGCGTATTCCTGTGCCACCAGAATGGGGTGTTGTAGAAACTCAATCACCTTTGAAGGGTGCTTTTGGCTATCGCTTTTATCCGGACAAAGTAAAAGGAGAAGGGTTTTTTTGTGCTGTTTTACAAAAAAAAGATATTGCTATAAGTTCGGATGTGAAAACAAAGCGTATCCGTACTTTTTATAAATCGGATAATCTGAAGAAATTTTTAGAAAATCCGGATCATCATGTATGTTATATACATGAGAAGGATGTTTTTGCAGTGGAAATTGATTGTTTTGATGATTTTACCGTTTTGCAGGATCATCTTTCTTTGAAACGTTCCGGATTGAGGGTAGGGAATTTAATTAGAGATGAATTGTTACCTGATCACGAACTTGCTATGAGCAATTCGAAATACAGTGAATTACCTTCTTTTGATGTCAATGAAGAATTGGCATTAAAATATTTGAGGAAGATGGATATGGGTTTGGAAGTGGAATCCAAAGGATGGATGTTGGTTAAATTCAAAGGGGTTGCTCTTGGGTGGGTGAAATCTATTCCAAGAAGGATGAATAATTATTACCCCATCAACTGGCGCATTTTAATGCGGGAGTGATGTCTTCCCTTGCACTTTTTTTCAACACTACTGAAAGAAGTTTTATTTCTACAGAAATATGGATTATTTTGTATCATCAACTTAATGTTTATGCGACTCATTTTAACAATTTTTCTATTATTGGGTTTGAATATTGCCAATGCACAAACTCCCCATTTAATCGTTAAGATGAGTGGAAATGGTTTCTATGTAATGCATAAGGTTCAGCCCAAAGAGAATTGGTACAGCATTGGTCGCATATATGAAATTAGTCCCAAAGAAATTGCACCTTACAATGGAATAACGTTGGAGACAGGTCTTAGAATTGGGCAGGAATTAAAAGTTCCGCTGATGGCAAATAATTTCGACCAGGATTCAGACGCCCCATCAGGTTCATCGGTTGTTCATGTTGTAGATCCAAAGGAAACTTTGTACCATATTGCAAGTGAGTTTGGTGTGAGTTTGGATAAGTTAAAAAAGTGGAATGGTTTGAAGACTGATCAGGTGAAACCAGGTACTGAAATTACAATTGGATTTATTCACAGTACTGGTGTTGTAGCCAGTGCATCACAAACATTGCCAGCAAATTCAACAACAAAAGAATCAAATCAATCTGTTGTAAAACAAACTGAACTAAAACCCAGCATACCAGTCGTAAAGCAAACTGAAATAAAACCCAGCACTCCGATTGTTAAGACAGAGCCTAAAGAGGAGCCTGTGAAACCTGTTGCAAAACCTGCAATTGTTGAAAAACCAATTCAGTCTGTTTCTACAGTTGAATCTAAAATTCCAGGTAGCATTGGATATTTTTCTGGTCTATATCAGCAACAGTCTAAGGAAGGTAAAATACAAGGACTGGAAGGATTCATATATGGATTTTTCAAAAGCACCAGTGGTTGGGAAGATCAAAAATATTATGTTTTATTGAATGATGTAGTTCCTGGTACCATCGTTAAAATTACTGTTCGAGGAACTGAGAAGTCGATTTTTGCAAAAGTATTGGGAACAGTACCTGCGGGAAAGGAAAGTGAAGGAATGAGTATGCGCATGAGCAATGCATCTGCAGCGGCTTTAGGGATTGAAGATGCAAGTGCAGGTTTGCAGTTGGCATGGTATAAGTGAGATTCCAGTTTTATATTAGTTTACTATTTCAATGATAACTGCCACTTCAGGATTGAATCCATACACAGGCACTTGGGATCAAGATGCCGTTCGACACTTATTGCGGAGAACAACTTTTGGTGCAAAGAGGTCTAGTATTTCTTCGTTTTTATCACTGGGCTTACAAGGGGCTATCAATAAATTGTTAGATGACTCTTTCCAATTGCCTCTGCCTCCTGTAAAGGATTATACGCCTACCAGTGCTGCTGTTCCTGATACATCAATCGTTGCAGGTGCCACATGGGTGTTGGATCCTGCAACGGACGGCACAGTGGCATACTATCGACGTGCAGCATTCAAAAAATGGTGGGTTTTAAACATGATCAATCAACAGGATTCTTTGGTTGAAAAAATGACCATGTTTTGGCATAATCTTTTTTCTACAGAGACCAATGATGTTGGCAATGCACAATATGTATATAAACATCATGCCTTGCTCAGGGCAAATGCGCTGGGTAATTTTAAGTCGCTTGTAAAATCCATTTCGATTGATCCAGCCATGTTGGTTTATCTCAATGGACAAAACAACATCAAGACTGCGCCAGATGAAAATTATGGGAGGGAAATACAAGAGTTGTTTGTGATTGGTAAAGGTCCTGGATCCCAATACACTGAAACGGATGTGAAGACTGCTGCCCGCTTGCTTACCGGATGGAGAATCAATTCAACTAAAATTGATTCATATTTTGATGTTACCCGACATGATACAACTGATAAGCAGTTTTCAGCATTTTATGGCAATAAAAAAATTGTTGGAAGGACAGGGGCAAATGCAGGAATAGATGAACTCAATGATTTCATTGATATGCTATTTGGTGTGGATGAAGCTGCACTTTTCCTATGTAGGAAATTGTATACCTGGTTTGTCTATTATCAAATTACACCTGAGATTGAAGCAGCCGTGATTGTTCCATTGGCTCAAATATTGCGATCTAATAATTATGAATTGAAGCCCGTGTTAAGAGCACTTTTATCCAGTGAACATTTTTTTGATGTTAATAGCAGGGCATGTCAGATAAAGAGTCCCACTGATATGCTCATTGGAATGGTGCGTGAATTTGAAGTTTCATTCCCTGTTGCAACTGATTATATGACAAATTATGGTCTTGCAAACCTCATTGTCACTTACTTAACCAATCTGCAACAGAGTATAGGTGATCCCCCTGATGTAAGTGGCTGGAAGGCATATTACCAAGAGCCTGGTTTTTATGAGTATTGGATCAATGCTGATACACTTCCTAAACGGCTACAATATTTGGATTATCTCGTTAATACAGGGTATACCTTTAGCGGATTCAAGATGGTGGTGGATGTTTTTGCTTATGCCAAACGTTTTACCAATCCGGGAGATCCAATGAAGTTGATTGATGAGATGGTGGCCCATTTGTTGCCATTGGGCATATCTGTTGCGCATAAAACACAAATCAAAAAGGATATTTTATTGTCAGGTCAGACGAGTGATTATTATTGGACCAATTCTTGGGATACATATATAAGTACTCCAGCGAATGTCACCAATTCAAAATATGTGACAACTGCTTTGACTAAGCTCGTCACATATTTAGTTGATTTATCTGAATACCAATTAAATTGATAAATGATGGACAGGCGTAAGTTTATACAAAATTATTTGCCGGCGGGTATAATGGTTCCGTCATTTGTCCATGGAATGGGAATAAAGGCATTCAATCCAGGTCACTCTTTTTTAAATAATTTATTGTTGCCTGCAGGCGACAATGATCGTGTGTTCGTGTTGGTGCAATTGAATGGAGGAAATGATGGATTGAACACGGTGATTCCACTTGATAGATTCAGTAATTATGTCAATGCCAGAAAAAATATTTTCATAGATGAATCCAAAGTATTGAAGTTGGATGGGAATCGTAGGGTGGGCTTGCATCCTGCCATGACAGGAATGCAACAAATGTATAATGAAGGTAAATTGCATATTGTTCAATCCGTTGGCTATCCACAGCCCAGTTTTTCTCATTTTCGGGCAACAGATATTTGGATGAGCGCTTCTTCAAGCAATCAAATTCTCAACACAGGGTGGGTGGGAAGATTTTTAGATGAGGTATATCCAGGTTTTCCGTCAGGCTATCCCAATTCAACTATGACGGATCCATTGGCCATTCAAATTGGTTCTGTGACCTCAATGGCATTGCAGGGCCCCGCGCAGCCCATGGGAATGAGCATTTCCAACCCATCCTCCTTTTATAATTTGGTGAACAATCAAGTTGATCCCACTCCCAATACGAATGCAGGAAAGGAACTTAAGTTTATCAGAGAAATGACCAATCAGACACAACAATATGGTGGTGTTATAAAGGCAGCTAATGCAAAGGTTACAGTCCAAAATCCCTATCCCACATCAAATTCATTGGCTGACCAATTGAAAATTGTTGCCAGGTTAATCAAAGGGGGGCTGAAAACCAAGATTTACATGGTGAGTTACGGTGGATTTGATACACATTCAGCACAGGTTAATTCTGGAGACACCAGTTCAGGAAATCATGCCAAATTGCTTGGTAGTGTCAGTGATGCCATTAAAGCATTTCAAGACGACTTAAAATATTTGGGTGTTGAGGATCGGGTTGTTGGAATGACTTTTTCTGAATTTGGCAGAAGGATTTTAAGCAATGCATCGATGGGTACAGATCATGGTTCTGCTGCACCCGTATTCATTTTTGGTACAAAAGTACAGCAGGGAGTAAGCGGAGATACACCTGCAATCCCAGTCACTGCTACTGTTGGAGACAATATTCCATACCAATACGACTTTAGGAGTGTTTACTCCAGTATATTGGCAAATTGGCTTTGTGTTGATAACAACATGCTGAATAATGTTATGTTAAAGAATTTTCAAAATTTGCCTATAACAGAGCTTGGAACATGTTCTGTTATTAATCCTGTTGGAGCTGTGGACGATAGAATTGTATTGTATCCCAATCCCTTTCATAAAACCTTGTCTATTCAATTTAAAACAGATGGAGGGCATACGTTGGTACAAGTGTTGGATGGTGCAGGCCGACTCATAAAAATATTATTGGATCGGGAATTTCAGGCAGGTACATATAAGGTAGATTTTGACGGGGAATATCTCCCCGCAGGAATTTACTATGTTCGTTTACAAAATATGGTTTTCCAAAAAGTAAAGACCGCATTGAAAGTATGATGTTTACTGCTTTCAGGATCTTTCGATAGCTTTGCATTTCATATTTATTACATTGAAACTGGATTCATTTTTTTTGTACAGGGCATTGGTGCCTAAACCTCTACGAACAAAAATTCTTTTGCATCGCTTAAGAAAAACTATTCCGGATTATTTTTCATCATTTCCTGAAGAAAAAATTAGTCAAGAGCAGGGGGATGTACTTGAATTTATTAAGCAACATGGTGTTAAAATATTTCCATATCATTTTACAGAAAAATATGATGCAAAAAGCATTTCCGTTTTCATTGACCATAGTTGTGGCTTGAAATATGTTCTACAAGATGGGAAAAAATTATATTTCAAACGTAAATGGAGTGTTGAACGTATCAGAAGATCTTTTCATGATCTCACATTGGAACAAGATGAACAAAGTCCCCATAGATATTTGTCACCCTCATTTGATTTGAATTCAAATGATGTATTGGTTGATTTTGGTGCAGCTGAGGGAAATTTTTCACTTTCGATGATAGAAAAAGTGAAGAAAGTTTATTTGTTTGAAGCAGATCAAGAATGGATTGAAGCGCTTGAAAAAACATTTGAACCATGGAAAGATAAAGTTGAGATTGTTCCCAAGTTCGTTTCTGATAAAGATGATGATCGCCATTGTTCAGGCGATATATTTTTTGCTGAGAAGGAAGTTACTTTTTTCAAGATTGATGTAGATGGAGGGGAAAGAGGTTTATTGAATGGGATGAAAAAAACGATAGCTGATAAAAAGGGTTTGAAGATTGCATTGTGTACTTATCATCAACATGATGATGAAGCTGAATTTACGAAGATGTTGATGGATGCAGGCTATGATGTAGTACCCTCAAATGGCTATATGATATTTTACTATGATAAAAAACTGCAAGCCCCTTATTTGCGTAGGTCGCTGATACGAGCTTTAAAAAATAACTAAATGAAATGGAAGTTATTGTCATCTGATTATTTATTTAAAGATTTATGGTTTACAGTCCGTAGAGATAAATGCGAACGGCCTGATGGCAAATTGATTGACCCATATTATGTCTATGAATTTCCTGACTGGGTTACTGCTGTTGCCATTACCGAAGATGGTAAATTTATTTTTGAAAAGCAATACCGACATGCAATTGGATTAACCTTGATGGAAATTCCAGGAGGGTGCGTTGATCCTGAAGATGCATCTCTGGAGGGTGCTGTTTCCAGAGAGTTGCTTGAAGAAACAGGATATTCTTTTTCTTCTTTTCAATACCTGGGAAAAACGTCTGCAAATCCATCAACCCATAATAATTGGATGCATTATTTTTTGGCTACTGGAGGTCGAAAAGTAGCTGATCAAGCATTGGATGCGAATGAAGAAATTGAAATTCATTTGTTTGAATTGGAAGAAGTAAAGAGCATGTTGAGGCAAGGTGAAATCATGCAGAGTATGCATGCTACAGCTCTTTTTCACGCAATGGATAAGCTAGGTTATTTACATTATTGAGAAAATTGATTCCTGTCCACTTCAGCTACAACAAAAATACTTCCACAAACAATGATCAAGTCATTTTTATCAGCATATAAAAGTGCTTTGGATAATGACTCATTTGCGTTTTCATAGGTATCTCCAATCAAGCCAATTTCATTCGCCATCAAAGAAAGTCGCTCAGCTTCTAATGCCCTTGGGAGATGGGCTTGTGTAAAATAGTATTTAGCATCTTTTGGCAGACAATTTAGGGTAGATGATACATCCTTGTCCTTTGACATTCCTAAAATAATATGAAGATGTTTATGGGGGAAGCTGTCAAGCTGTTCCAGCAGTTTTTTTATTCCATCTTCATTGTGTGCAACATCCAAAAATACAAATGGATTCTTGTGAAGCATGTCCCACCTGCCAAACAATCCTGTATTTGATTTAGCATGTTGAATGCCTGCATAAATATTTTCTTTTGAAATGATATATGAAAATAAACGCAGGTGTTCAATAGCAGTAATGACAGTAGCTATGTTTTCAGATTGATAGGATCCAGCTAAATCTGACTCAAATTTATACTGATTCAATGAATGAATATCATTGATTTCAAATGTAGAAAGACCTGCTTCAAAACCAATGTATTTTCCTGAATATTGTTTGTCTGCAAAAAGGATTGGGGCGTTTATTTTTTCAGCTGTAGTTTCAAATATATGCTTGGTTTCTGGCTGTGTTCTACCAATGATTATGGGTGTTTCGTTTTTGATGATTCCTGCTTTTTCAATAGCAATTTTTTCTAAGGTATCGCCCAGCAATTGAACATGGTCCATTCCAATATTCGTAATGACAGACAGCAATGGGCGAATGATATTGGTGCTGTCCAATCTTCCACCCAGGCCGGTTTCAATAACCGCGATATCAATATGTTCCTTCTTGAAATAGTCAAACGCCATTCCTACAGTCACTTCAAAAAAGGAAGGTTCAAGCTCTTCAATGATTGGTTTTAGTTTTTCTGTGAATTCAATAACATCATTTTTAGGGATCATTTGTCCATTTACCTTGATTCTTTCCCTGAAATCATACAGGTGAGGAGAGGTATATAAACCAGTTTTGTACCCGGCTTCCTGTAGAATGGAGGCTAACATATGACTCACTGAACCTTTTCCATTGGTGCCAGCAATGTGAATGGTTTTAAAATCATTTTGGGGATTGCCAATGCTTTCGCAAATCGCCAGGGTATTGCTTAAGTCCATTTTTAATGCAGCAGCGCCTGTTCTGCTGAACATGGGCAATTTTGAGTATAGGTAATCGAGGCAGACCTCATAATTCATGTTGCAAAGATATGCTTCGTCGTTTTGTTAAAAAACATTGGATAACTCCTTTGTGTGACTGATGTGTCCAATGCCTCACCTTTTATATCTTCGCATATATGAAAATGATGTCGTGGTTGCCCATTTGTTTGCTGGCACTGGTAACAATTATTCAATTGTATTATTATTTGCGATATTTCATTCTTTTGGCATTTTATAAGCAAAAAGAGCAGGAGCAACGCAGGGAAAATGCAGTAAGTGTAATTGTATGTGCAAGAGATGAGGCGGATGAGATTGAACGAAATCTTCCTGGTATTTTATTGCAGGATTATAAAACAACCCATGAAGTTGTTGTGGTGAATGATAATTCAAGAGATGATACCAAGTATTTGCTCGAAGGTTTATATAAGGATTTTAAACAGCTTCATATTGTAGAACTCAAGCAGGAGGCAATGCATATACCTGGAAAGAAATTCCCATTGTCTGTTGGTATCAAGTCTGCCAAATATGAAATTCTTTTACTTACAGACGCAGATTGTATTCCAGCCTCTGAACATTGGATGCGAATCATGCAAGATGCATTTGTTCCCGGAATTGAAATTGTTTTGGGCTATGGAAAGTATAAAAAGAGAAAAGGATTGCTTAACTGGCTTATTCGGTTTGATGCATTTCATACTGCTTTGCAATATTTTTCATTTACCCTAGGGCGAAAGCCTTACATGGGTGTTGGAAGAAACCTGGCATACCGCAAGGAGCTTTTTTTCAAGCAAAAGGGATTTGCTTCACACCATCATTTGCCAGGAGGTGATGATGATCTTTTCATCAATGGTTGTGCAAATGTATTCAATACAGCTGTTGTATTAGATCCAGCGGCCTTTACTTTATCTACCCCACCAAAACGTTGGAAAGATTGGATGCGCCAGAAGGATAGACACAATGCCACTGGAAAATATTATAAAGTGAAAGATCGAATAATGCTGGGTGCTTATCTTGCTTCTCATTTCTTTTTTTATCCAGTATTGATTTTTTCTTTTTTTACATTTGACTGGAGGGTTGTTTTAGGAATATTTCTTTTTAGAATGTTTATACAAGGGTTGGTATTCTTTCGATCCATGAAGAAACTTGAAGAAAAAGATCTTTTCGCCTTTTTCTGGCTTTGGGATATTTGGATGTTTTTCTATTATCTCATTTTTGCTTCATCCCTTTGGAAAAAACCCAAGAACCAATGGAATTGATTTTGCAGTATTTCGGAGATTTTTCATCCAAGCAGATTGAACAATTCAGTATGTTAAAAGATTTATATGCTGATTGGAATGAAAAGATAAATGTCATTTCACGGAAAGATATAGATTCATTGTATGAGCGTCATGTATTACATTCATTGAGTATTGCAGCGCAAATTCCCTTTGCATCCGGGTTGGATATACTGGACATCGGTACTGGTGGAGGTTTCCCTGGCATTCCATTGGCTATTTTTTTTCCTGAAGTACATTTTTGTTTATATGATTCCATCGCTAAAAAAATTAAGGTAGTAAATGAGGTTTCATCTGCATTGGGATTGAAGAATGTAGAAGCCCATCATGGAAGAGTCGAAGATATCAAAGGGAGAAAATTTGATTTTGCTGTTTCACGTGCTGTTGCGCCTTTGAAAGATTTGTGGAGATGGAGCAAACCATTGTTGAAGAATGAGAAAAAAATGGAAGACTTTAAAAATGGATTGATTTGTTTAAAAGGAGGAGATCTTACTGAAGAAATCGCAGAATCAGGTCTTCGTCCTTATATTACTGAGATTTATAATGTGTTTCCTCAAGAGCCTTTTAAGGAGAAATTCATTTTATATATTCCGATTTAGTTTTACTTTTGATTACTACTTCATAACCTAAAACACCAATACATGTCAAATGCTATTAGCGTGGCTATTGTCGAAGACAATTATTTTTCACGAATGTCCTTGTCTCAAATCATTGATGATAAAGAAGAATTTGAATTGACTGGATCCTATGATTGTCAACATGAAGCAATTCAAGGTATTATAGCAAAAAAACCTTCAGTTGTTTTGATGGATATCGATTTAGGCGCCTCAAGTGGTTTTGATGTGATGAAAAAAATCAAACTTGAAAATCCAAAAATAAAATTTTTGATGTGTACTGTTCATGAGGATGTTGATCATATTTTAACTGCATTTTCATCTGGTGCAAACGGTTATATCTTAAAACAATCAACCTCAAATGAAATCCAGTCTGCCATTTCATTTGCAGCCCAAGGTGGCTTCCCCATGTCAAACCATATTGCATCACAAATTGTTGCCGGGGTTACTAAGAATCAACATGTGGATGATCCTAATTGTGAGATGCTTTCAAATAGGGAACAAGAAGTTTTGAAAGAGTTGATTAAAGGGAAGTTGACTAAAGAAATTGCTGATACTTTAAATATATCCTATGAAACTGTGAAGAAACATACCCAACATATCTACAAGAAACTAAATGTAAATAACAGAATGGAGGCCTATAACAAATGTTGTGGGAGCTGTAGCAAAAAAGATTGTAATTGTTAGAGTTGTTCAAGAAAAGTTTTGACACCATTCATTTGATGTTCAGACTCTATAATTGTTGAGGTGAGTTCTTTATCATCATCAAATAGGGCATCATCATTTCCTTTTCTGTCTGATAAATTCTCAAAGCTTTTAATGAGTTTATCCATTTCGAAAATTACAAAACTGGGTCTTAGCTTGTGCAGGCTAAAACGAATATTGTCGGCATTTGGCTCTTGAGGCAAATTTTTAAGTAATTTTATAAAAGCATCAAATTCATTTAAAAAAATAGATGCAATCCTCCTGTTGAGAACTGGATCTTTTCCTGTCATGTTATTGAGTCTTTTGAATTCCATTTTGTCAGAGCCTTGTAACATAGTGAAGTTAATCATTTCACATTAAAAAAAATAATATTCGTTACGTGTAAATACTTAGTATAAGTACGTATTTGTACGTAGTTTTAGGTATGATGCATGATTATTCAAATAAACATTCTTAGTTATGATTAATTAATTGTTTATTTGTAAAATCATTCATATCATTGATTATTAACGATTTAACCATTCTAAAGTTCATTTATCCATCGAAACCGAACTCACGGGCTGCCTTTCCAGGCAGCCTTTTTAATGCAGCATCTTCATGACTTCCTGGTCAGATAATTGATGAAAATCTTCATAGTGGTAGGAAATCCCTTCAAAATGTAGGGGGGAGAATAAGCAAATCAAGTTATCTGAATATGAATTCAACTTTTTTTTTGCTTTTTGAGGACAAATGGGTGTTGCAATTGTAATTAAATCTGGCTCACCCTTTCTTAGTTCATGTATGGCCAGTAATATGCTTTGTCCGGTTGCGATTCCATCATCAACCAATAGAATGTTTTTACCTTTAATTTTTAGTAGATTGATCTCATGATTAAACATTTTTTTCATTGCTTCAATCCTTTTTCTTGACAAGTTGATATTTTCTTGTAAGCTTCCTGCTTCTATTTGCCATAAATCATCAAGTTGTATGTCATTTGTACTGATTGCTCCAATAGCTATTTCTTTATTTTCTGGGTGTCCAATTTTTTTTATGTAGATCAGAAAAAGGGGAATGGCCAATTTTGTAGAGATGGCTTTGCCAACAGGTACTCCTCCTCGTGGTAGTGCGATCACCAGATCATATTTAATTGGATTCTGCAGTAACTCCTGTGTAAGCTGTACACCAGCCTCATATCTGTTACTGAATTTCATATTTAGACTTTTGAAAATTTACCAGTCTTTTCATTTATCCTTATTTTGAAAATTTTATTCTTGATCTTGTATGCATCATTTTTAGATTCTTGATTAATTTGGCCTTTTTCATCCTGATTGCTAGTCATTAGCGGTATTATTTTTTCACATAAAGTTTCGTATGCATCAATTGCTTCCTGTCCTTTCAATTCTTCAAATTGTCCATGTATGATAACACTTTGCCATGTGTTTAAATCCATTACAATATCCACTTGCATGCAGACATTTGGATTCTTTCTCATGATATCAAGTTTTTTCCCCTCAAAAGATTGTGAAATAATAGAGCCGCCATCAAATAGATAAGTAATGGGTATGACGTATGGATATTTTCCATCACTGCACGCTAAACGGCCAATTACCTGGCTACTTAACACATTTGTCATTTGTTGTTCATTCAATTCTCCTGTAATCATCCTTTTTTTACAAAAATATTTTTAACAGATTATTCTTATGGTGACAGAAATCATCCTAAGAGAAAATCCAACTCATTATTTTGTTTATCTACCTTGAAACATAATACGATTGCCTTGATAGGCTTAGTATCTGTATGGCTTATGTTTTTTGAAATAGAAAGTAAAGAGTGTGAATGTTAATCTATAAAACTCATAGGAACTCCATTGGATAAGCTTTGTAGCCCAATTGGTTTCCTTTTCAAACATGACAGGTTCAACTTTTTTACATTCTTCTTGAATGATATTCATTAATTGATCATGTACGTGGGAAGAAAAAGTTTTATTCATAATATCCATATTCAATTCAATAGATGCAAGTGCACTGATATCGTTTATATTATAGGATCCTATGGTAGTGAAAGATGAATCTGAAACTGCAATTTTTCCATGAAGTATATTGGTCTGGTATTCATAGATTTCCAAGCCATTTCTCAGCGCCCATCTATAAAAATATTTTTCCGTATTTTTTGAAATACCTATATCTGACAAGCCAGCAAGAATGATTTTGATTCTGATTCCTTTTTTTGATGCGCTTTCAATTTGTTTTCTGATAAACCTACCTGGAATAAAATAGCTTGACATGATGATTACTTCTTTGCTTGCATTTTTGAGCATTTCCATATAACTGGCAGAGATTTGATGGGTATTCATAACCCAATCATTTCTTCTAATTCTAACTGCGCAATGGTCATCTGATGTGTGAATATTTAATTTCTTTCCAGTCTCATATTTAAGAAGGTCGCTGGAAGATTTTGCATAAAGATTGTTGCATAGTTTGAATAATTCAAAGGAAGCTTGTCCCTCTACATATACTGCCCAATCCAGCCATGCAGATCGGTCAGGTAAGTCATTATACCTGTCTGAAATGTTGATGCCACCCACAAGAGATTTTTGTCCATCTACCACAAACACTTTGTGATGCAATCTTCTGCCGAAATAGTATGTTTTACTTTTAAATACAGGCTCAAAAAAGCGAAATGCTATTCCGTGTTCACTCATTTTTTTTACAAAGGCAGAGGATATTTTTCCGGATGCATATCCATCGATTAATATTTGTATTTTTATACCCCTTTGTGCTGCCTTTATCAGGTGATTTGCAACTTGTTTGCCAGTTTGGTCTTCGTCAAAAATATATACTTGCAATTGAATGGAGGATGATGCTTCATCAATCATTTTTTCCAACATGTTAAAATAATCAGCACCACCTCGAATGAGTGTGACCTTATTTTGCTGTGTATATGCAGAGCTTATCCTGCTGGAGGAATTCATCAGGGTAAAAAAAGGAAAGATTTTTTTCATAAGAAATGATCTACGTCATTTGTGTTTAAAATGGATAAGGTTGTCAAATTGAAATTCAGGCGTGTAAAAACCTTATTAAATTGTTGATTTCCTCTTTTTTAGGAGTGCTAGCTTTTTGTACATTTGACGCTCTCAATCATAGCGACAAAGAATGGCCAAAAACATACAGGATACACCTTTAATGCAGCAACACGGGGCAATCAAGCAAAAGTACCCCGATGCAATCCTGTTATTCAGGGTAGGAGATTTTTATGAAACTTTTGGTGAAGATGCGGTCAAAGCTTCAGCTGTGTTGGGAATTACATTGACAAAGCGGAACAATGGTGCTGCGTCTTCTCTTGAATTGGCTGGTTTCCCTCATCATTCACTTGATACATATCTCCATAAACTTGTAAAAGCAGGCTATAGGGTGGCGATTTGTGATCAGTTGGAAGACCCTAAGTTGGCTAAAGGCATTGTAAAGCGCGGTGTTACTGAAATGGTTACACCAGGCTTGGCAACACATGATAAATTGCTGGAGCATAACAGCAATAATTTCCTTGCAGGCATTCATTTTGGAGATAAGAGCAATGGAATTTCTTTCCTGGATATCTCCACAGGTGAATTTTTTATTGCAGAGGGAGATATCGAATACATTGATAAATTGCTTCAGACATTTCAACCTGCAGAAGTCATTTTTCAAAAAGGCAAACAAAACTTTTTTGTGGAATCCTTCGGAAAAAAATTCTACACCTATGCATTGGATCCCTGGATATTCGAATCTCGCTATGCAGAGGAGAGTATTTTAAAGCAGTTTGGCACACATTCTCTCAAAGGTTTTGGTGTAGAGGATATGGAAAATGGCATTGTAGCTGCCGGGGCTATTTTACATTATTTAAGAGACACAGCGCATCCCAATGCACAACATATTGCTTCCATACATAGGGTCAACAGGGAAGAATATCTTTGGATGGATCAATTTACCATTCGTAATCTCGAATTGGTGCATGCTGTTTCTGAAGGAGGTAAAACACTGCTGTCTACTATAGACCAAACTGTATCTCCCATGGGAGCCAGACTGCTAAGACGTTGGATTTTGATGCCCCTCATTGATCCAATTAAAATCAATGAACGTTTGGATACCGTTGAGTCAATATTGAAAGATAGAGATTGGATGACTAAGGTAACTGCGGCAATCAAAGCTTGTGGAGATATTGAACGACTTGTAAGTAAAATCCCCAATAGGAAAATTGGCCCAAGAGAATTGCTTCAACTTGCCCGTGGATTAGAGCAGATACAGATTGTAAAAGGCATGGCTGAAGAGCAGGGTGGTGCGTATATTGAGCGACTGGCAGATAATTTGAATCTTTGTTCGCTAATCAAGGAGAAAATTTTTCGTGAAATCATGGAAGAAGCTCCTGCTCAAACCAATAAGGGCGGATACATTGCGCATGGTGTGGATACCGATTTAGATCATTTTCGGTCTTTGGCCAATGGGGGCAAAAATATTTTAGTTGAAATTCAACAGCGCGAAGCTTTGCAAACAGGTATTGGAACATTAAAGATTGGCTTCAATAATGTATTTGGATATTACCTGGAAGTCAGCAATGGACAAAAGAACAAAGTTCCTTCCGACTGGATCAGAAAACAAACATTGACAAATGGAGAGCGATATATTACTCCGGAATTGAAAGAATATGAGGAGCAGATCATGGGTGCAGAAGAAAAAATGTTGAAAATAGAATCTCTGATTTATGAGAAACTATTGAATGATCTGCAAGACTATATCGTACAAATGCAATCCAATGCACATATTTTAGCTATCATTGATTGCTTATGTTGTTTTGCTGAAAATGCATTTTTATATAAATACTGCAAGCCTATAATGCATGGCGATGATGTGTTGGATATCAAAGATGCCAGACATCCAGTCATAGAACAACTATTGCCGCCTGGGGAGTCCTACATTTCAAATGACCTTCGATTGGATCAGGGGGAATGTCAGATGATCATTTTGACAGGTCCCAATATGAGTGGTAAAAGTGCATTGTTACGACAAACTGCCATCATCACTTTGATGTCGCATATGGGCAGTTATGTTTCTGCCAGTCAAGCTTATGTTCCAGTCACCGACAAAATATTTACACGGGTAGGTGCTTCAGATAATCTAAGTGGAGGCGAATCTACCTTTATGGTTGAAATGAATGAAACTGCAAGCATCATTAATAATATTTCGCATCGAAGTCTTGTTTTGCTCGACGAGATTGGAAGGGGTACTTCAACGTATGATGGAATTTCAATTGCTTCCAGTATTGCAGAATTTCTTCATAATGCACCTCAAAAGCCCAAGACATTGTTTGCGACACATTATCATGAAATGAATGAGCTGGAGCAATATCTTCCAAGGGTAAGAAATTATCATATCACACATAAGGAAATTGACAGAAAAATAATATTCTTGAGAAAATTGGCACCAGGGGGCAGTACACATAGTTTTGGGATACATGTTGCCCGAATGGCAGGAATGCCAGCCTCACTCATCCAAAGGGCTGAGGAAATATTACGGGAACTTGAAAGCAAGCAAGATCAGGAAGGTGGAAATGTTTTTTCTGGATCGGATGTACCAGGTTTGCAATTGTCCATTTTTGATACACATTCAGAAGTGTTTACAGGAATTCGTTCGATGATTTCTGAAGTGGATATAAACAATCTCACCCCTGTAGAGGCATTGGTGATGTTGAATGAGATCAAGAAGAAGATTAAATGATCTTTATAAGTGTTTCAACAACGGTGTCAATCTCTTCTTTTGAATTGTATTTGCTGAATGAAAAACGAATGGTAACCTGATCTTTTGTGTTCAAGGCACGTATCACATGTGATCCCTGGTCTGCGCCACTGCTACAGGCACTGCCCCCTGATGTACAGATATTGTTGATGTCCAGATTGAAGAGCAGCATTTCTGAGCGTTCGTTTTTGGGGAATCCAACACTTAAGACTGTATAAAGACTATTTCCATCAACATCACCATTAAAAACAACACCCGGAATCTTTTCGGTTAACTGTTCTTTCATGTATGTTTTTAATCCTTGAATATGTTGCCTGTCCGTTGCATGATGTTCAGTTGCCAGCTCAAAAGCTTTCGCAAATCCAATGATGCCGTACATATTTTCAGTGCCAGCACGCATATTGCGTTCTTGTCCGCCGCCATGTATCAATGGCTTGATGCTGTTTTCTGCGTTGATATACAGTATGCCTATACCTTTAGGACCATGAAACTTATGTCCTGCCCCAGTAATGAAATCCACCTTTGTTTTTTTCAAATCAAGAGGAAAGTGACCAACTGTTTGAACGGTGTCGGCATGAAAGATGGCACTATATTGTTTGCATAAAGTGCCAACCTGGTCTATATCTGTAATATTGCCAATTTCATTATTTGCATGCATCAAGGTTACCAATGTTTTTTCGGTAGAAGATGAAAGCATTTGATGAAGGTGATCCAGGTCTATGTGACCATTCTCTAATAATCCGACATATTCAAGGGCAATAGCATCTGTTTGCTCCAAATGTGTACAAGTATGCAAGGTTGCATGATGCTCAATTGGGGAAGTGATGATTCTTTTACATCCAAGTTGTTGAACGGCAGCAATGATGGCTGTGTTGCTGCTTTCAGTACCGCCACTTGTGAAAAATATTTCAGAAGGATGTGCATTGAGAATAGCTGCAACAGATTTCCTGGCCTTTTCAATGGCCAATCTATTTTCCCTTCCATAGGAATAAATGGATGATGGATTGCCAAAATGTTCAGTTAAATAGGGCATCATGGTTTCAACAACCAATGGGTCGATGCGTGTAGTAGCTGCATTGTCAAAATAAATCCTTGATGCCATAATCAGTAGCCTTGTCCTTTCAAATATAGTAAAATGCGGTTAAATCAATTCCTGAATATCCTTGATCAATTTATTTGCGATGTTATTCGCTGTGGTTTCAAAATTACTTTCTGCAATGATCCTGATAATGGGTTCAGTGTTGCTTGCTCTTAAATGTACCCAGTCATTGTTGAATTCAATTCTTAAGCCATCAGTTGTATTTAAAGGATTTGCTTTGTATTTTGTTTTGAGTTTGTCAAAAACACTGTTCAAATCTGTACCAGCAGCCAATTCAATTTTATTCTTGCTGATGAAGTAATCAGGATAGCCACTACGCAATTGCTTTAGGCTTTTTCCTGACTGAGCAAGATGAGTAAGCACAAGTGCGATACCAATTAAAGCATCTCGACCGTAGTGAAAATCAGGAACGATGATTCCACCATTGCCTTCTCCGCCAATGATGGCTTCCACTTCTTTCATTTTGGCAACAACATTCACTTCGCCCACTGCAGCAGGGAAGTAGGTGCCACCATGCTTTTCAGTGATATCCTTCAATGCTCGTGATGAAGATAAATTGCTAACTGTATTCCCTTTTGATTTACTGAGAATATAGTCTGCCACTGCTACCAATGTATACTCCTCTCCAAACATAGATCCATCCTCGCAAACCAATACAAGCCTATCTACATCAGGATCTACGGAGATTCCAAGATCTGCTTTGTTGCTTAAAACAGCAGCAGATAGTTGGCTAAGATGCTGAGGCAGGGGCTCTGGATTATGTGCGAATTTGCCGTTGACTTCTTCATTTAAAACGATGATGTCACTTTCACTTACGCCAAGCTTTTTCAATAATGCAGGAACAAAAATGGCTCCAGTGCTATTTACAGGGTCAACAACAATTTTCAGTTTCTTATTTTCAATGATGTTTTTATTAACCATTGAATGATCAACAATAGCATCCAGATGCTTGTTAAGGTAGCTGTTATTTTGAACAATGCAGCCCAGTTTGTCAACACTAGAAAATTGAATATTTCCTTCTTCTGCATCTTGCAGAATCAAAGCGCCAGTCTCGGCACTGATGAATTCCCCTTTTTCATTCAATAATTTAAGGGCATTCCATTCTTTAGGGTTATGACTTGCGGTAATTATAATTCCTCCCGCAGCATTTTCAGCAGTAACTGCAAATTCAACAGTTGGAGTTGTAGATAATCCAAGATCTATCACTTCAGCACCAATAGCAATGAGTGTTTGGGTTACGAGTTCTGAAATCATTGGACCACTGATCCGGCCATCTCGACCAATTACAATTATTTTATTTTCTTCCGTAATGATTCTTTTTCCGAAGGCTGCAGTGTATTTTACCACATCCAAAGGAGATAAAGATTCACCCGGTTTCCCTCCAATTGTTCCCCTGATTCCCGATATACTTTTTATCAATGCCACATTCTGCTTTTTAAGGGTGCAAAGGTACAAAAAAAAGACCATCTGCCCGATAGAGAGGAGACACATTGGGTAAAATTGACATATCTTAATTTTAATTTATTTAGATGCACTGCTTCGCAAATGCAATACCCTTACATTTGCATCATGTCGATTCTTCCCTTATTGGATCGGGCAGGCCTTCTGCATCATATCATTGAAGCTGATCAGCATTTAATGCTTTGGGTAAACCGAGACCTTTCAAACCCAACTGCAGATGCAGTTGCACTATTTTTAAGGGAGTCTATTTTTCATGTCCCTTTGTATGTTTTTCTCTTGGTATTTGTGCTGGTTAATATTGGAAAAAAAGGATGGGTTTGGATTTTGGCAGCAATTCTTTTGATAGCTGCTGCAGATGGATTGAGTAGTAGTTTAATTAAACCTTTTTTTGGGCGACTAAGACCTTGCAATGATCCAAATATGATGTTTCAAATTAGGTTTTTGGCCAAATATTGTGGTGCAAATGCAAGTTTTACTTCTTCACATGCTACAAATCATTTTGCAATTGCAACCTTTGTGTATTTTACATTGAAGTCATACTCAAAACATTTCAGTTTGTTTTTTGTTTGGGCAGGTCTCATTTCAATTTCTCAGGTATATGTTGGTGTTCATTATCCGTTGGATATTCTTGGAGGAGCAGTGTTAGGTATCTTTTTAGGTTGGTTGATGGCTCGCATTGCACGTCAGGCCTTATCTTTACAGTAATTAATCATATGAATGAAATTCTGATACTTTTAATACTTCTGCTTATCAATGGCTTTTTTTGCATGGCGGAGATATCATTGATTTCTGCCAGAAAAGCAAGACTTGAGGCACAGGCAAATAAGGGCGACAAGCGTGCCCGTCAAGCCTTTAAGCTGATGCAGAAGCCAGAAACATTGTTTTCTATTGTTCAAATTGGAATGACAACCACCAGCATCTTAACTGGGGTGTTTACAGGAGATAAAGTAGTAGACCATGCTGCTGAATATTTTTCCACCATACCCTTATTAGCACCCTATGCAAGTGGACTGGCAACAGTTGTTGTGGTGTTGATCATTACTTTTTTTACTTTGGTGTTTGGTGAATTGTTGCCAAAACGATTGGGTTTAACCAATCCCGAAAAAATAGCTAAATATGTAGCTGCACCGATGAAAGTTGTAGCATACATAACACATCCATTTGTTTGGCTGTTAACAACTACAACATCTGCTTTAATGCATTTATTTAGAATCAAAGCAGATGAAGAGCAGGTTACAGAGGAAGAAATCAAAGCCATTATTACAGAAGGAAGTGAGCAAGGTGCTATAGATGATGCAGAGCATGATATCATTCAACGTGTTTTTCATTTAGGGGATAGGAATATCACATCTTTGATGACGCATAGAAGTGATATGGTTTGGTTTGATATCAATGATTCAGAAAATACCATTAGAGAAAAAATTCAAAATGGCCCACACTCTGTTTACCCAGTATGTGAGAAAGATATTGATAACATCAGAGGTATTGTTTCGTTGAAGGAAATGTATATCACGCCAGATGATATTACTTTTAAAGATGTCATGAAAACACCGCTTTTTGTTCCTGAAAATATCAGTCCATATCAATTGTTGGAAAAATTCAAGCAAACAAAAATACATACCAGTTTTGTCGTGGATGAATATGGCACCATGTTAGGACTGGTAACACTCAATGATATTCTGGAAGCTATTGTAGGTGATTTGCCTCAGCATGATGATCAGGATTATGAAATAGCAGAAAGAGAGGATGGCTCATATTTGATTGATGCCCAGATCAGGTTTTATGATTTTCTCATAAGGTTTGACAGAGCGAATTGGATGAATGAAGGTGAGCACGATTTCGATACCTTGGCAGGATTTATTTTACATACGTTAGAGAGAATCCCTGTTGCCGGAGATCATTTTGAATGGAAAGGTTTCAGGATTGAAATCGTTGATATGGATGGGCACAGAATAGATAAAGTATTGGTGAATATTTCTGAGGAGATTAAAAAATCAATAGAAGAATAAATCGTTTATGAATCTGTCATTGGTAGGTAAAAAGGCAATAGTAGCAGGAAGTTCTCAGGGAATAGGAAAGGCAGTTGCCATCGAGTTGTCAAAACTTGGGGCCAGTTGTTTTTTATTGGCCCGAAATGGGAAAATGTTGCAGGACTCCTTAGAAGAACTTGATACAGCTCAATCTCAAAATCATCAGTTTTTTTCAGTTGATTTTACTGATTCAATTGCTCTAGAAAAATGTATTGAGCAAATTACTGCTGCTCATGACATAGATATTTTAATTAACAATACCGGAGGTCCTGCAGGAGGGTTGATTCAAAATGCAACTACAGAGGCATTCGAAAATGCCTTTAGGCAACATGTTGTTGCGAACCATATTTTGGTACAACATGTGATTCCTGCAATGAAACAAAAAGGCTATGGTCGTATCATCAATATTATTTCTACTTCAGTTCGAATACCACTGGATAATTTAGGAGTGTCAAATACCATCAGAGCTGCAGTTGCTTCATGGAGTAAAACCATGTCTAATGAACTAGCTCAATATGGCATTACTGTTAACAGTGTATTACCTGGATTTACGTCAACAGCCCGTCTGGATGCTGTGGCATCTCATTTCGCAGCAGCCTCATCTGTCACAAAAGAAGTAATGGAAGAGAAAATGAAATCTTCTGTTCCTGCAAAAAGATTTGGCACCCCCGAAGAGATTGCAGCAGTTGCCGCATTTTTGGCATCACCGGCAGCATCCTATGTAAATGGTGTTAGTATCCCGGTTGATGGTGGCCGTACAGGTACAATTTAATTTACTTCATAATATAAGTATATGAACAGGAAAGAATTAACAAGCAGGATCAGGGAAACCGGATCCTATCTGTGCGTAGGGTTAGATACGGATATTGCAAAAATTCCTTCATGCCTGCATCAGGAAGAGGATCCAATATTTGCTTTTAATAAGGCCATCATTGATGCAACACTTCCATATTGTGTTTCGTATAAAATTAATACGGCATTTTATGAAGCACAGGGGTTGAAAGGGTGGGCCTCTATGGAGAAAACAATTAATTATATACCATCAACACATTTCAGGATTGCAGATGCAAAAAGAGGCGATATAGGTAATACATCAACTCAGTATGCAAAGGCGTTTTTGGAAACCTTGCCCTTTGATTCAATCACCATCGCTCCATATATGGGCGAAGACAGTGTTAAGCCGTTTTTACAATTTGAAAATAAATGGGCTATCGTGTTGGGACTTACATCAAACCCTGGTGCAGCTGATTTTGAATTGAAGGATATGGTTGCAACAACTGAAAAGAAGTTATATGAAATGGTTATTGAAAAGGTATCTCAATGGGGAACACCTGAAAATTTAATGTTTGTTGTTGGTGCCACCAGGGCGGATGAATTCATCAACCTGAGAAAAATTGCTCCTGAACATTTTTTCCTGGTTCCAGGTGTTGGAGCACAAGGCGGCAGTTTGGAAGAGATTTCAAAAAAAGCCATGAATGGGGATGTAGGGATTTTAGTAAATGTAAGTCGTGATATTATTTACGCTTCTTCTGAAAAAGATTTTGCTGAAGTAGCTGGTGCAAGAGCAGCCAATTATGCAACTGAAATGAAACTGTATTTATAAAATTGAATTAAATTCTGATTATGAAATATTTTTATCTTATCGTTTTTTCTTTCATTGTCTCATTGTCATCATTTGCTCAACAGCCAGTTGTGAAAGCCAATTATGAATTGGCTGCTCGTTTTTCTCCAAAAAAATTGGAAAAAATGATTTT
>CANFHO010000034.1 GCA_947447005.1 Chitinophagaceae bacterium | reverse complement strand
GGATTGAACCTCACGAATCTTCACCAAATGCTCAAAACGCTCTTCCAATGTCTCCACATGTCCGAACATCATTGTAGCTGAAGTGGTCAATCCCAACTGATGCGCGGCTGCCATCACATCGAGCCATTCTTGAGAATCACATTTACCATTGCTCACCAATCTGCGAACCCTATCTACCAGAATTTCTGCACCGGCACCTGGCAATGAATCCATACCGGCTTCTATCAAGGCTTTCAATATTTCAGTGTGGGTAGATTTTTCAAGTTTGGTGATATGGGCTACTTCAGGGGGACCGAGCGCATGCAAACGAATGTCTGGAAACTCAGCCTTGATGGCCCTGAACGTATCTGTATAATATTTCAAGCCCAACTCCGGATGATGACCGCCTTGCAACAACAACTGATCTCCTCCCCAGGCAATGGTCTCCTGGATCTTTACACGATATGTATCCATATCTGTGATGTATGCCTCTGCATGTCCGGGTATCCTGTAAAAATTACAAAACTTACAATTGGCGATACACACGTTGGTGGTATTCACGTTTCTGTCGATCTGCCATGTCACTTTTCCATGGGGAACCTGCTTCTTCCTTAGCTCATCTGCAATAAACATCAACTCTGTAAGTGGCGCATGATGAAACAAAAAGATGCCTTCTTCTGCACTCAAAAACTCAAAGTTGAGTGCCCTTTCATACAAATTCTTCAGATCGTACATTTTTTAATAATATATTCGGCAAAGGTAGGATACTATTGCCTTAATTTTATGGTTTTGATTCTGCTGCTTCTATTGTATATCCTCAAATGAGAACATCAACTGCTTGATAAAATACTTCTACATAACACTCGTTTCATGTATTCTGTTCAATCAAATGCAAGCACATCAGACAGGTATTGATATGCCTGCCAAACATCTCACTTCTTTTTCTTATACCATGATTACCGATGGCGTGATGATGATTCATGCAACTGTTAACGACATGAAGGATACCCTCAACTTTATTTTTGATACCGGCAGTGGTGGAATCTCATTAAATACATCAACAGTAGATTCTCTAAAAATAAAAGTGCTTCCATCGAAAAGAACCACCAAAGGCCTGGGAGGAATCCGTCAGGTTTCATATCTCTATGATGCAACCATGCATTTGCCTGGTCTCGATGTGCATGGCTTGGACTTTCATGTGAATGATTATGATCTGTTAACAAGGGCCTATGGCATTAGAGTAGACGGCATAGTTGGTTATTCTTTCCTCAGCAGGTATCTCATTAAACTTGATCATGAAAAAAGAATGATTCATGTGTTTAGTCCCGGGACATATAAATACCCCCATGGTGGATATTTTCTAAACCCCTCGATTCCCAATTTGCCCATCATCCAAATACAATTTTCAGACAGCAACACGCATCGTCAGTCCTTTTATTTTGATACTGGAGCCGGACTGAATTTTCTATTGTCGGAACACTATGTGAGTGATAGTGCTGTGCTCTCATTCAAAAAGAAAAAACCTGTTCCAACCCAGGCTGAGGCAGTAGGGGGCAAATCTGAAATGTATCTTACAACAGTTAAAAATTTATACATTGGCAAGTATAGATTTAAAAACGTACCGACACATATTTTCAAGGATGAATACGACATTACCAATTATCCGCAGTTGGGCGGATTGGTTGGAAATGATCTTTTAAGGAGATTCAATATCATTCTCAACTATCCTCAACAGGAAATTTATATCAAACCCAATGCCCATTTCAGGGATGCATTTGATTATGCATATTCGGGTTTGGCGCTGTTTTACGACGAAGGACATGTGTTAGTGGATGGCGTTGCGAAGGACTCTCCTGCTGAAAAAGCTGGTTTTAAAGAAGGTGATATTATACTTGCCATCGACAACGATTTCACCGGAAACTTGCAGAATTTTAAAAACATCATCCAGGCCTCACACAGAAAAATAGAATTTTTACTCCACCGAAATGGCATACCGCTATTGTTGAAAATGAAAACGGTGTCTATCAAATGAATGATAGTACCTTTGCCATATGATTACATTTGAACGTTTTACGCTTTCGAATGGCCTCAAAGTGCTGGTTCACGAAGACACCAGTACCCCGATGGCCGTGGTGAACGTATTATATGATGTGGGAGCGAGAGATGAAGACCCTGCCCAGACAGGTTTCGCCCATTTGTTTGAACACCTGATGTTCGGAGGTTCCATCAACATTCCGGATTATGATGATCCTTTGCAGGTGGCAGGTGGTGAAAACAATGCATATACCACCAACGATATCACCAATTATTATTGTCAGTTGCCAGCAGAAAACCTGGAAACAGCTTTTTGGCTGGAAAGCGATCGGATGTTGAGTCTTGCCTTCAATAAAAAAAGCCTAGATGTGCAACGCAAGGTTGTATGTGAGGAATTCAAGGAGCACTATATCAACAAACCCTATGGCGATGTATGGCATATCATGCGTGAACTTGCCTACAAGGTTCACCCATACCGCTGGATGACCATCGGAAAGGAATTGTCGCATGTCGAAAATGCCCAACTCGATGATGTAAAAAGATTCTTCTTCAAACATTATACTCCCCTCAATGCCATTTTGGTGGTAGCTGGAAATGTGAAAACGGATCAGGTGAAAGCATTGGCAGAGAAATGGTTTGGCGATATTCCATCCGGTGAGAAATATGTCAGGAACATCCCGCAGGAACCTGCACAAACAGAGGAAAGGCGAATGTCTGTTACCCGCAATGTACCCATGGATGCGATTTACAAAACATGGCATATGTGTGGAAGAATGGATGACGATTATTATGCTACGGATTTGTTATCGGATATCCTTGGAGGTGGCGCATCATCCCGTTTGTATGAATCACTTGTAAAACATCAACAGCTCTTCGTTCAAATCAATTGCTACCATTTTGGAAGCTTTGATGGAGGCTTGCTCACCATTGAAGGGCAACTCGTAAAAGGAGTGGATATGCAAGTGGCAGAAAAATCGATTCTCGATGAAATTGAAAAGATCAAGAACGAAATGATTGCAGAGCGCGAATTGCAGAAAGTGCAAAACAAGACGGAAAGCGTGATGGCCTTTGAAGATATGAGTGTCATGAACCGCGCTGGCAGTCTCGCTTTCTATGAATTGCTGGGCGATGGTGAAATGATGAACGAAGAATTCAAAAAATATCAGGACGTAACCACTGCTGATCTGCATCGCCTCGCTAACCAGATTTTCAGGCCCGAAAACTGCAACACCTTGTTGTACATGGCCGAATAAAAAACCTTCACAGGATTAAAAAATTATATGCTCGACAGAAAAATAGCGCCGCAGATTAAAGATGCCGTAGAGTATGGGATATCACTGAAAAAGCCTGATGTATTCAAGCTCAGCAACAGTGTTCCTGTGTATACCAATCATGCCGGTACAGAAGAAGTGATTCAGATTGAATGGTTGTTCAAAGCAGGAAACTGGTACGATACCAAGAACAATGTTTCTGCTGCCACCAATTTCTTAATCAAGAATGGCACCATAAAGAGAAGTGCATATGAGATCAATGAGTTTGTTGATTTTTATGGTGCTTATCTGAACAGAAGTTGTTATAACGAAACAGCTGTGGTTACATTGCATTGCTTAACACGTCAGCTCGAACATATTCTTCCCATCGTTCAGGAAATTTTCAGGGAAGCGAATTTCCCTGAAGATGAGTTGAACATTTATCGCCAGAACATGAAACAGCGACTGGCAGTGAATTTGCGCAAATGTGATTTTGTTGCTGGAAGAAAGATTGATGAATTGATGTTCGGATCGAAACATCCGTATGGTGTATACAGTGAAATGGAACATTATGATGCCATCACTTCAGAAGACATCAAAGCGTATTACGACAGCTTTTATAAAAATGGAAACTGCACAATCTTTTCTGCTGGTATATTACCTGCAAATTATGCAGAGCTCCTTGAAAAATATTTTGGAACACTGCCTTTTAATAGCAAAACAATTGTTGAGCAAACACACGAGGTTCAACCGTTTGCTGAGAAGAAGTGGGAAATCATCAACGACAAAGATGGGGTGCAAGCTGCTATCAGAATAGCACGGCCTTTTCCAACCAGACATCATCCTGATTTTCCAAAGACACAAGTGCTGAACGCCTTGTTCGGTGGATTTTTTGGCTCGCGACTCATGACCAACATCCGCGAGGATAAGGGTTATACCTATGGTATTTATAGCTATCTCGTGAATCATATCCATGAAGGTATGTGGATGATCAGCACAGAAGCCGGAAGGGATGTATGTCATGCTACTGTTCAGGAAGTATATCACGAAATGCAGCAATTGCGAGATGGTGATATTGATCAGGAAGAACTTCTTCAGGTAAAAAATTATCTGATAGGAACTTTATTGGGAGATCTTGACGGACCATTTCAGATTATGTCGCGCTGGAAAAACCTTATCTTGAATGGAATGGATGAATCCTATTTCAATCATTCAGTAGAAGTGATCAAGAACATCACAGCTGATGAATTGAAAGAACTCGCCATCAAATACCTCAACCCGGATGAGTTTTATGAGCTGATTGTGATTTGATTCAATCAATGAAACTATTCAAATTGATTTAACAGCTCTTGTAAAAAACAGCAGATTGATTTTCCAGTTGTGCTTCAATCTTTTTTGCAGACGCTGTAATGGAGAGTCCACCCAGATTGGTACATCTCAATGTATGATGTATTTGATCGCCTACCGCTTTCATGGTATCAATCACTTCATCCAGCGAAATCAATTGCACATAATCAGACAATGCCATGTTTGCACTTGATATGGCATTGGATGCTGCCATTACATTTCTTCCCAGGCAAGGTGCTTCTACCCTGTTTCCAATAGGATCACAAATAATTCCCAATGAATTTTGCAATGCCAATGATGCTGCAGTCAAGGATTGAGAAAGGGTACCATGTTTCATCACAACAATACCTGCAGCCGCCATTCCGCCACCAGAGCCGGTTTCAGCCATGCATCCTCCCACTTCAGCTGCAAAGGTTGCATGTGCTGCAATGAATACACCGATCAAACCTGCAGCTAACATGCCTTTGATGATTTCATCTTCATTCAATTTCAATGAATGACCTACTCCAAAGAGTGCCCCAGGCAATGCTCCGCAAGAGCCTGCAGTTGGTGCGGCCACAATCACACCCATGGAACTTTTCACTTCCATCATTGCAGATACATACATGATCACACGGTTGTTGGCATCACCGCCCACTAGTTTTTCTGTTTCCAGTTTTTCCTTGAATTGAAGTGATTGACTTCCTAGAATGCGGTCTTCATAATGGGTGCCTTTTAATCCAAGTTCAATGGCATTGCCCATGATGTGAACAATCTTCCGCATTTTTTCAAATACTTCATCTGCAGAAATATTTCCCCTGGCAGTTTCATAATCAACTGCGAGTTCCCAAAGTGATTTATGCTTATCCTTGTTGTATGTTAGCATTTCATCACATGTGATGAATGGAACAGAAAGCCCCTTTCTTGCCATGACAGGTAAAACAGGATGCAACAGTTTGATAGCATGCACGCCATCCATTGCAAGAAGAGTATTCAATATTTTTTCATCTGCAAATGCCTGCGACTTGATTTCAATGCAATTGGTTTCACCATGCAACATGTTGATGTAGTCAAATTGAAATTCTGCGGATATATATTTTGAAATGGCATCAACATCATCGCAATAGATCAATGTTTCACAATAATCGCCGGCCATAGAAACAGCCATGCCATCTATTTCGATTACTTCAATCATTCCTCCACCTGTTGAAATGGCCGTCAATCTTCTGGTTTCATGTGCACTGAACAATGTAATCTTATACGTATTGGGATGATCTGCCTGGATATCATGAATAATGATTTCAACATCTATTCCAGCTTCTTGCAGATATTTTTCCGATTGAGGCAATCGTTCATCATAGGCTTCCCATCCAAGAAAACCTCCAAAGAGTCCCATGTCCGAACCCTGGCTTTTATGCGTTGTTGCAAGCGATCCATTGGGGTCAAACTCAATCAGAATATGTTTAATATGACCATCCATCAGGTCGCGACAAATCCTGGCAATGCGAAGCGATGCTGCACAATGCGAACTTGAAGGTCCGCGCATCACCGGTCCGATGACATCATTGAATATGCTGGGAAAGTTGCTCATAATTTACAAGATAAAAGATACAGATTTATTTTTTAGTGAAGACATCCACCTCAAACACAGACCAGTTGTATGTGGGATCGCTTCCAAGTTGAACAAGTTTGATATACCTCGCTTGTTGATTCTTGAAACCAATTGTTGTGATGCCCAAATCCCCTTTTCCTTCTGCAACAGATTTCCCCCAATCTTTTCCATCCTTTGAAACGTAGACTGCATAGGTGTTTGGTGAATCCCACAACGCCCAGGTATTGTCGAGTTTGATTTTATGAAAGCTTTGTACTTTTTTCATATCAATCATCAACCATTGTCCTGGATATTGTTTTCTGGTCATGTCTCTCCAACCAGTCCAATGATCTCCATCAATGGCATTTTCTGCAGGAACAGCAATGGGAATTTTATCTCCGCTGAACAGATAACTGCTATCCATAACAGACGCTGTGGCAGTCCATGATTTTTTCAACAGCGGAAGATCAGTCTCTGCTGTAAATGCGGCAGGCTTTGGATTTTGGATTATAACATTTCCGAAACCCTGTAGATTCCATGTTCCTGTTTCAACCAGAAACATAATATATTCTTCATTTTCACCATACCATGAAAGTCCTTTCATGTCTCCAATGAATTTTTTATTCCAAATCAATGTTCCATTCATATTGATTTTCGTCAAGGCTGAAAATGATTTTTTAGGAATGCCTAAAATTGCATGAGATCCTGTTGGCACATTGCATGTAACCAGATAAGAATGGGCATTTTTATGAATCGCTACATTTATATTTCCAATCACAGATGGAACAGTTACTTTGATGTCTTTCAGAAAAGCTTCCTTGGGCAATACCTGAAATGTTTTCCAGCCTGGTTGAATGGGTGAGATGCCTGCAATGGTTTGAGAGAGGTTGATAACAGGAGGGTTCCAACCATGGTTCAATGAGGAGCCTTCATCAAATGCGTCTATCCATGAGGCCCACCATCTGTCGTAGTGCTCCCAGAGGGTGCTGAAACTTGCAGGAATCATCGTTTTATACCTGTTGTACATTCTGAGCAAGGCATATTCTTCTTTTCCAATGGTACACAATGCTTCAAATACCCATCTGTCGAAAAAGGAGCTGGAATATGTTTTTTTTGTAAGAACATTTTCAAAGATCGATTTCCAGGTGGATCGATCTGCGAGTCCCGCATTGATGGCCATGGCATTGGCCCTGTCATCTGGATCTTTTACCTGATCCGACATATAATATTCGCCTTTCCAGAATCGTTTATTGAAAGAAGCTTTGATGCTATCCATTTTTACATTGATATCCGTTGTATCACCATAACGACCTGAAAGTGAAGCGATCTTTTTCAAGGTACCCAGATCAATGTACATGAAGCAGGTTTCAATCACAGCAATATCTTTATTGTCTTTTCCCCAATCAAACCATTGGTTTTTTTTGCCGGGCTTATAAACGGAGAACAGAAATTTTTTCGTTGAGTCGTACACTGATTTGATGGATGCTTCATCTCCGGTTTGAAGATAATAATACCAAAGTCCGTATTCTCCTAAAAATTCCAACTGCTGACCAGGATAGAATTTGGGATCAAGTGGTCTTAGTACAAGTTCTTTGCAAAGTCGATGGGATTTTTGATCAAATGCATAAAAGCATTGATTCATTTCTGGTGTACCATCACCCCAAAAGCCAACACGTTCACGATCGGGACAATCATAAAACCAATCGCGCATGCAGAGGTAGGCTGTTCTTGCACCTTTTTTCCAGAGTACATTATAGTCATTGTCATTGCATTCAAAGGAACCTGCAAACTCAGTATCAAAGCCTGTTTGATGGTATTTGACAGATTTCACTTTAACTCCAGCTGGTATGGTATACATAGCACCTTCGCCACTAATCCAGTTTTTGGCTTCATATATTTGATGTCCACCTGATGTAGTGAATGATTCTGTTTTGGTCAGGTATCTCACCAATGGGTTGCTTGAATTGAGATGTATGCTGTCGCCTGCCTGTGATTCCAATTCAATCCATGGTTGAAAGTGGCAATTGTATGGCATTTGGCAAACCAGGTTCCATGTTTTATTTTCTTCGTGGGGAAGATCTTTGGAGAGATAGACATACTCTTTCAATCCATAATCTTTGATAGTTGATTTTTTTATCCATTCTTTTTCCAGGTTTCTTTGTTGAGAAAAACCAGCTTGAAAAAACAGGATGGCAATAAGTTGAAAAATGATTTTCATTTCTTTGATTATTCAATGGTATATGTAGAACCTTCTAGTGTGTTGAATGTAATGCGTCCGTTGGGAGTTGTTGTATACTTGATGATCTTCCCGTTACTGGTGATCTTCATTCCTTTTCTGAATTCAAGGATGCATGGTTCTCCTGCTTTTGATACAATATTCAGTGAACGTACTTTTCCATCTTTCCATGTATAGTTCAATTCAAAACCACCTCGTGCACAAACTCCTTTGAGCTCACCATTGCTCCATGCTTGCGGCAATGCTGGCAACAGTTTAATGAAACCATCATGCGATTGCATCAGCATTTCCGTGATGGCAGCGGTGGTGCCGAATGTACCATCCACTTGTGGAGCCCTGCCGCATAAGGCAAACAAGGATGAGCAACTTTGTTCTTTCAGATATCCTTTGTAAATTTTGTTTGCGCGTTCACCATCTCCCAATCGAGCCCACAATGCCATCTTCCATGCGCGTGAAAATCCCATGGCACCATCTCCTCGTTCATTCAACACTTTCTTATATGCTTCAATCAATGCAGGTGTTCTTTTTTCATACAATACCTTTCCCGGATACAATCCATACATATGTGAAAAGTGACGATGATTTTTTTCAAGTGATTTCCAGTCATCTGCCCATTCTTGCAGAGATCCATCCGATCCAACTTGTGGAGGAACAAGTTTTTCCCTTGCTGTTTTTACACTGTCCAGAAAAGCATTTTTATAACCAAGCGCATTGGACGCATCTTGAAAGTAGCCAAACAAGTCATACAGTATTTGCATGTCAATCGATGAACCTGCGCAGATGGTGGTTCCTTCACGAAAACCAGCTGTTACTTCATCAAAGTAAGGTTTGTTGCCACCTCCATCCGGAAAATTTTCAGGTGAAGTAGAAGGGTTGGTGACCAACCATTTTCCATTTGGATGAGGAACCAGAAAATCCATAAAGAATTGCACAGACCCTTCCAACAATGGATAGATATCCTTTAGATAATCTTTGTTCATGGTGTATTGATAATGCTCCCAGAGTTGAGTACACAGCCATGCACCACCAACAGTAAAGGTTCCCCAGGTAGGACCATCCATGGGGGCTGCAACCCGCCATATATCTGTATTTTGGTGAAGCACCCATCCACGGGCACCGTAGTGTTCTCTGGCAACCTGACCTCCCTGGTCTTGCAACTCTTTCATCATTTGAACAAGTGGTTCAACACATTCAGAAAGATTGCTGCTTTCAACAGGCCAGTAATTCATTTCGGTGTTGATATTTGTGGTATATTTTGCATCCCAGGATGGATTTTGATCATCATTCCAGATGCCTTGCAAGTTGGCAGGTTGTGTACCAGGGCGCGATGATGATATCATCAGGTATCTTCCAAAATTATAACTCAATGCAGCCAGCGAAGGATCTTCATCCGATTGGATTTTTGTCATTCGCTCATTGGTAGGCAGAAAAGAATTGATATTCGTTGCGAGTTTTAAATTTGATCTGCCGTATAGTTTTTTGTAATCAATGCCAGCGGTGTTTTTAATTTCTTCGTACAACTTTCCGGATATATTTTTCAGCGTTTTTTCAACACGCTCATGTTGGTTTCCGCTTACATCCTTGTAGCTGATAAAATTTGTAGCTGCAGTAAAGTAAAGTGTAACAGCATTTGCATTTTCAATGATAAGATCAACACCCTCTGTTCGCACAGAACCCCCCTCTGGCTGGGCTTTCAAACGTCCTTCATACCTCAGTTTCCCTTCAACACCCATGTAGTCGGCCGATTTACCGGTCACCACCAGCCCATCTTTCCCATACGGATCCATCCTGAAATAATCAGTTGCATAATTGGAATGCGTTTGATTTCTGACACCACGAAGATTGGCCTTAAACGAAATGCTACCTGGCTTACTTGCTGTAATTCGAACTACGATAATATTATCAGGAGCAGATGCAAAAACATCCCTTCTATATTGAATACCATGAACCATGTATTCAACACTGGTGATGCCTGTTTCAAGATTCAGGCATCTTTTGTAATCCTGAACAGAGTCTTCATCATTGAAGAACAGATGCAGATTCGCAAGACTTTGATACTTCTGTTGTTCAACTGGATAGCCCATGAGGTTTCTTCCGAAAAGGTTATGTGCTTCCAGATATTTTCCTTCAAAAACGAGCTTTTGAATCTCAGGTAACACCTTGTATCCATCTTTTACGACTGTTGAGTAGGGTCCCCCTGACCAATATGTATCTTCATTGAGTTGTATGCGCTCTTCCTTATATTTTCCAAACACCATGGCACCCAATCTGCCATTGCCAATTGGCATGGCTTCATCCCATTTTTTAGCAGGCGCATTGTACCACATCAATGCTGTGGGATCAAATGTTTTGGAATTGATCTGATCTAATATATCAATCTGCTGGCCATTGGCTATGATACAGGAAAAAAGAAAAAATAGAATGACGAATGGTTTGAATAGGCTCATCTGATGATTTTATGCTGTACCTAAAAATATTGAAAATGCATCAGTTTATCATTTACTGTTGCCTGATTAATAAACACCCTCATTGATACACATGGTATTTTTTGTACATTTAAATATAAAATCTCCTTCATGAGAAAGATGTTTATCCTTTATAGCATTGTATTGACACTAATTGCAGGATTATTCTCTTGTACAAAAGATGGTGCAGCTGTTCAGGTTTCCAATGGGAAATTTCTGTATGTATTGACCAATGGTGTTGATAGCAATGCTGTTATCACCTATCAGCGCAGTGGTTCGGATGGTGCATTGAGTTTGGTTTCTTTCACAGGAACGGGCGGAAAAGGAACAGGTGTGGCAATAGGAAGTCAGGGTTCTATTACAATAAGCAACGATCGAAAATGGATACTGGCTGTAAATGCAGCAAGCAATACCATCAGCGCCTTGAAAATTACTGAAACCGGCTTGAAACTCACGTCTACCGTGCCTTCCCGAGGCATTCGTCCGATCAGTATTGCATGTTACAACAATCTGGTGTACGTGCTTCATTCAAATGAAAACGGACAAATTGCAGGCTATAAATTATCTGAAGCAGGTGTTTTAACTCCAATTGAAAATACCGTTAAAACATTGGGAACAACCGCAACGGGTCCTGCGCAAATTTCATTTGTACTGGAAGGGAAAATGATTGTTGTTACACTTAAAACCGTAAACAAAATCATTGCGTATAAACTGGATGCCAATGGTGTTCCAGGTGACTTGTTTTCGATTGAAACCAAATCTCCAACGCCTTATGGTTTTGCAGTTGGAAAAGAAGGGAACATATATGTGAGTGAAGCCACCCAAGGTGCGATGAGTGCATACAGGGTTGGTTTAACAGGAATAACCAATGTTGCTGGTCCTTTGTTGACCAATCAGATTGCCGCTTGTTGGGTAGGTACAAGTCCCAATGGCAAGTATATCTATGTAGTCAATGCCCAAAGCAATAGCATTACAGGGTTTAACATCAATACCTTATCGTCTTTCACTTTGATGCAGCCGACTGGAATTACAGCCAGCGCAGGCATCAAACCTATTGATATAGCCATCTCCGATGATTCGATGTTTGCGTATGTGTTGAATTATGAAGAAAGAAGCATCCGGGTTTTCTACATCACTCAAACAGGCGGTTTGGAAAAAATCGAAGATCGATTTGTAATTCCTGCCGGCTCAACCGGAATTGCTGTGAAATAGCAGTATCTGACATCTGTTCAAAGCTTGTTTTTGTTTATTGATTGTTCTAACCGAACTTTAAGGTCATGCATTTTGACCCAAGAAACATGACCAATGAGCTGATGCTCTCGCTCTACAGGGAACTTTTGTTTTCCCGAATGATCGAGGAAAAAATGCTTGTGTTGTTGCGACAAGGCAAAGTGGGTAAATGGTTCAGTGGCATCGGGCAGGAAGCGATTTCCGTAGGTGCCACCATGGCCATGCAAGAGGATGAATGGATCATGCCTCTTCATCGCAACCTCGCGGTCTTCACTTGCAGAGGGATGTCGCTTGAAAAATTATTCCTCCAGTGGCAAGGCAGCAAAGATGGATACAGCAAGGGTCGCGAACGAAGTTTTCATTTTGGTTCAAAAGAACATTTTATCGCCGGCATGATCTCTCACCTGGGACCACAATTGGCTTTGGCCGACGGAGCAGCGCTTGCGTACAAATTGAAAAATGAACAAAAGGCAGCACTGGCATTTACAGGCGATGGTGGTACATCCGAAGGAGATTTTCACGAAGCCCTCAATCTCGCTGCTGTATGGGACCTCCCAGTTATATTCATCATTGAAAACAATGGATACGGTTTAAGTACGCCAGTATCTGAACAATATCGATGCAATGAATTGGTGGATAAAGCCAAAGGATATGGTATCGATGGAATTCAGATCGATGGCAATAACATTCTGACGGTATATGACACAGTGAAGGGAGTACGCGATTATTGCATCAAACATCAAAAACCATATCTGATTGAATGCATGACTTTCCGCATGCGTGGACATGAAGAAGCAAGTGGTGTGAAATATGTTCCTCCTCATCTCTTTGAAGAATGGAGCAAGAAAGACCCTGTGCGCACCTATGAAGATTGGCTTCTGGAGAGCAGTGTAGCCAGCGTGGATCAGATTAGAGCCATCACAGAAGAACTCAGAATAAAGATAGATGTAGACATCAACAAGGGACTCACATTCGAAAAAAATGAGGTTAATCTGGAGGAAGAAATCAAGGATCTTTTTGCTATAAAAAATTCAACTGATGCCCCACAAGACACAACCTATAACATTGAACGAACAAGCCCTGTTCGTTTCATCGACGCTATATCAGAAGCATTGGATCAATCACTGAAGGCACATGAGAATTTGGTTGTCATGGGACAAGACATTGCAGAGTATGGTGGGGCTTTTAAAGTAACAGAAGGGTTGCTTGAAAAATACGGCAAGCATCGCATACGCAATACGCCGCTTTGCGAAAGTGCTGTGATTGGCGCTGCACTTGGCTTATCTCTGGAAGGATATAAGTCGGTCGTTGAAATGCAATTCGCTGATTTTGTTTCTGTGGGTTTCAATCAGATTGTAAACAACCTCGCCAAGATCTATTACCGGTGGGAACAAAACGCCGATGTGGTCATCCGCATGCCAACAGGTGCAGGCGTGGGTGCTGGTCCCTTTCATTCACAAAGCAACGAAGCTTGGTTCTTTCATGTGCCTGGCTTGAAGATTGTATATCCGTCCACACCGGCAGATGCAAAAGGTTTGTTGATGGCAGCCATCAGCGATCCCAATCCTGTCATGTTCTTTGAGCACAAAGCATTGTACAGAAGTATATCAGGCAATGTGGATCCATCTCCCTATGAAATTGAAATAGGCAAGGCAAAAATCGTTCGGTATGGGGAAGACATCAGCATCATAACCTATGGCGCTGGTGTTCATTGGGCATTGAGTTATCTGGAAGAGCATCCTGAAATATCCATAGAGATTCTTGATTTGAGAAGTCTTGCACCATTGGATTATGATGCCATTCGTTCAACAGTAGAAAAGACAAACAAAGTGTTGATTCTTCATGAAGACAACCTCACTGGAGGAATTGGCGCAGAAATATCGGCATGGATCTCAGAACATTGTTTTCAATCACTCGATGCACCTGTCATGCGGTGTGCTAGTCTCGATACCCCCATTCCTTTTTCAAAAGAATTGGAAGAACAATTTCTAGCCAAATCAAGGTTGGATGAAATGATACAGAAACTGATTCGTTTCTAAAAATTCCGTATCTTATTATCTCAACGATATTTCATGCAACGCCGCAACTTTTTACGTACTTCCGGAATTTTCGCCGCAAGCTTTTATGCATCACGTGCACATGCCATTGCAGGACCTTTTCTTCCTGGAGAAGTAGGACATAATATCCCGATTGATAAGAAGCTTGATCCGCAATGGGTGGCATCTCTGTTCAAAAGAGGATTTGTTACAAAGTATACCAAATCAAAAAATGAATTGCAATACATCGGCATGCCGGTTGGTGGCATCAATACTGGCATGATGTATTTGGGTGGTGATGGACGATTGTGGCTTTGGGATATTTTCAACGCCAATCAACTGGGCGTTAACAACAAAACCATTGAATGGCATTCTCAACTGCATGTAGGTAAAACTGTTAGGCCACAGGATGGTTCTGCATACGTTCAACCAGAAAAAGATATTCGTCCCGTTGAACAAGGATTTGCTTTTCAAATCCATTACAACGGAAAAACATTCATTAAAAAAATGCAGGCGGATGATTGGGATGACATCGTCTTTGAAGCCACCTATCCCATGGCGAAGCTGCGATATATAGATAAGTTACTGCCATTGGAAATCACTGCAGATATATATTCTCCCTTCATTCCGTTGGATGATAAGAACTCAGGACTTCCCGCAACGATTTATTCATTTCATTGCAAGAACAAATCCGACAAACCTATTCAGGTTGATATCATTGGTTGGCTTGAAAACAAAGTCTGCATTCATTCTGCTACGAAGAATGATATACGAGTCAATGCCATTGTGAAAGAAGATTTATTTGCATGCACTGCATCTTCCATCAAACAAAATACCAATGAGAAACAAACTCATTTGGCTGATTATGGAACCATGGGCATCATGTCTCTCAATCAAAAAAGTGTATATCATTCGAATACAAATTTGAATGAATTGGCTGATGCTTTTAAAAATGGAAATGAAGAAACCACAGAAAGTACAATCGATAAAACTTTGATCTCTTCTGTTTCATCCAGTATGCAATTGAAGCCAGGTTCAGCGAGTACACTCGACTTTGCACTTGCATGGCATTTTCCAAATCTAAAACTGAATGCAAAAATTCAAGGCGAGGGTCGATACTATAACAATTGGTTCAAATCATCTACGGATGTATTGAAATACATCAGACAACATTTCAATAAACTCTCAACTGAAAGCAAGCTGTGGAGAGATACGTTTTATGATTCTACCCTTCCCTGGTGGTTTCTGGAAAGAACTTTCTTGAATATTTCAACCATGGCCACAACAACGGCACACCGATTTGAATCGGGCCGCTTCTATGCATGGGAAGGAGTTGGTTGTTGCGAAGGAACCTGTACACATGTATGGCAATACGCACAAGCCGTTGGTCGCATCTTCCCCAACATAGAAAAAGATACCCGCGAACGTGTGGACCTCGGATTATCATTGCAGCCGGATGGCATGATGTGGTATCGAGGAGAAGTGGTGAAGGGTCCGGCTATCGACGGACAAGCAGGAACCATTCTTCGTATTTATCGCGAGCACCAAATGAGTGCTGATGATACTTTCCTCAAAAACAATTGGGATAAAATAAAACGCGCTACACAATGGGTGCTCAATCAAGATAGGAATCAAGATGGCATGGAAGACACTCCTATTGAGAATACGTTGGATGCTGTGTGGGATGGTGAAATCTCCTGGTTGGTAGGATTGTGCATTGCAGCTGTCAAAGCAGCACAGATGATGGCTACAGAAATGAATGATACTGCCTTTGCATCCCTATGTAAAGAATATGTTGAAAAGGGCATGAAGAATATGGATGAACAACTTTTCAATGGAGAATACTTCATTCATAAACCGGATGCAACAAAAGGTCGGCAAAAACTGGGATCTTATAATACCTGTCACATTGATCAGGTATACGGACAAAGCTGGGCCTTTCAGGTTGGATTGGGAAGAGTGATCAACAAAGAGAAAACATTGTCTGCCTTGAATGCCTTGTGGAAATACAATTTCACTCCCGATGTAGGACCGTATATCAAAGATCATACAGGAGGCAGGCCCTATGCCCTTGCAGGGGATGGTGGTTTGATCATGAACACCAATCCAAAAAATGAGACAAAGCCCTATGGTGAAAATGTAACATGGCAATTGGGTTATTTTCATGAGTGCATGAGTGGCTTTGAACATCAGGTGGCTGCACACATGATGGCCGAAGGCATGACCAAAGAGGCCATGGTTATTACCCGAATGATCCACGATCGCTATCATGCTGCCAAACGAAATCCTTTCAATGAAATCGAATGCAGCGATCACTATGCACGTGCGATGGCAAGCTATGGAACTTTTATCACTGCTTGTGGTTTTGAATACCACGGACCGAAAGGCTACATGAAATTTGCTCCCAAGATTCAACCTGAAAATTTCAAAGCACCTTTTACATCTGCCTCAGGCTGGGGAACTTTCAGTCAGCAACAACATGCCAATGGCTTGAAAGCATCTATAAAACTAAATCATGGAGCATTGAAGTTGAAAAGTTTTGTACTGGAGCATAAAAACAAACCAACGCATGTCTCTGCCGTGATAGGAGATACAAAAATTCCGCTTCAGTTCGCATATCAAGGTCAGGAATGTATCATTACATTTGACACCATGATCACCATCCAAAAAAATCAAACACTTCACATTTCAATCTAAATTATGATCATCGAAACCAATAAGATTGTCGCTATCCATTATGTTCTGAAAAATGAAAAAGGAGAAGTATTACAGGAAAACAAGGATCATGATCCTGAAGAATATTTGCATGGTGCGGGAAATCTGGTTCCCGGATTGGAACGTGCTTTGGAGGGAATGAAGGTGAATGAAGTGATGGAGTTGATTGTCCCGGCAGATGATGCCTATGGTCCTGTAGAAAAAAGTCTGATCATTGAAGTTGCAAACGAAGAGTTTGAAGACATTGATTCAATTCATGAAGGAGATCATATTCAATTGTTTGATGGAACAGATGCAGTGGTGATTGAAATGCATGAAGACCATGTTTTGGTGGATGCCAATCATCCGCTGGCCGGACAAAACCTGTATTACACGATTAAGGTTTCTGGTATTCGAGAAGCAACAGATGAAGAAATTGAGCATGGTTCACCCATACAGGAAGCACCCAAAAGTTGCGGACCAGAAGGGTGTTGTTAACCAATAAAATTTATTTCATGTCAAAGGCATTTTTCACTTCAGTTTTTCTTTTATTCGTTTTCATTTCAACTCAATCACAAGATTTATTCAAGGCACCATTGCCTTCAACACATACACGTTGGGTTAGTCCGGAAAACCCCACTGGGGAAAAGAGCAAGGCAGGCCTCATCAACAAAGGAGCAAAGGGAAGTGCTTTCTTTACAGTTAAATCAGGAGAACAACTTGTTTTGCTGGATGCCAAAGGCGCTGGCATCATCAATAGAATCTGGATGAGTGGAACCATCCCAAGGTCAGCTGAACAAAGACGACTGATTAAAATAGAAATGTTCTGGGATGGAATGACAAAGCCTGCAGTTTCTGTTCCTATTGGAGATTTTTTTGGAGTAGGACTAGGACTCGAAGCGGCTTTTCAAAATGCATTGTTCTCTAATCCGGAAGGAAGGTCATTCAATTGCAATATACCCATGCCATTTAGAAAAAGTGCCAAAATCGTTATTACGAATGAATCTTCAGCGCATGCTTTGGTATGGTACGATGTTGATTATACATCAATGGAAAAGATACCTGATGATGCGATGTATTTTCATGCATATTGGAACAGGGATATTCATACCACCATCGGAGAAGATTATCAGATCATGCCAACTGTAAAAGGCACAGGAAGATTTTTGGGAACGAATATTGGAGTTGTTGGTGATTCTGCATACAGGGGAACATGGTTTGGTGAAGGCGAAGTAAAAGTTTTTCTGGATGGTGATACAAAGCATCCAACATTGGCAGGTACCGGAACAGAAGATTATATTGGAAGTGGATGGGGACAAGGCGAGTATTATAATCAATATCAAGGCTCTTTGATATCTGACAACAAGCATGATTTATATGCTTTTTACCGTTACCATATTGCTGATCCTGTTTATTTTCATTCTGATTGCAACGTAACCATACAGCAAATTGGAAATACTTCCATTCAAAACATGAGAACCATGTTAAAGAATGGCGTGAAAATGAAGCCTGTATGGGTTTTCAAGCAAGGCGATGCAACTGATATTTTCAATCTGAAAGGGAAAGTACCAGATCAAATTGCATTGCTTGACAGAGCAGATATAAAAAGCATTGAAGATAAACAGTTTGATGCAGGAAATTTTGGAGGTAATTTTTACAGGAGTGATGACGTATCTGCCGTTGCATATTTTTATTTGAAAACACCGGTGAGCAATTTACCTTCTTTAAATGATAAACAACTTCGGATCGAAGACATGAAAGAGAAAGTATGGAAGTTTAAGAAATGATATAACATGTATATTTTATCTCAAGTCGTACATAAATAATAATTACTCAATGAAAAGGATCCTATCAGTTATCTTCATCTTCATGCTTTTGTCTTGCAATCAAAATAGTTCCAGTAAAGATGAAAAGCCGACTGAATTTACCAAAGGAACCTTCGGGTATGATGTGAATTTTCTAAAACAATATCATAAGGATCTCATCCTTCTGAGTGAAAGTAGCACAGGCGCGCAAGTGGTTATACTGCCAGCCTATCAGGGTCGTGTTATGACAAGTACTGCAGAAGGCAATCCTGGAGCGAGTTTCGGGTGGATCAATCATGAGTTGATTGCATCTGGAAAATTCTCTCAACATTTTAGCGCATTCGGTGGAGAGGAAAGAATGTGGCTAGGACCCGAAGGCGGACAATACTCCATCTATTTCAAAAAAGGTGCTGCGTTTACATTTGACAATTGGAATGTGCCTCCGGCATTTGATACCGAACCATTTGATGTGATCTCCGCAACAGAGCAGGAAGCAAAGTTTGTAAAAGAAGCTCATCTGGAAAATTTTACCGGGTCATCATTCGATATACGCATCAACAGAAATATTCGCCTACTCAATAAAAATGCATTGCATGAAATGGTGGGAGATATTCCTGAAGATATTTCTACAGTTGGCTTTGTTTCTGAAAATATCCTGACCAATGCAGGTGAAACTTCATGGACAAAAGAAGGCGGACTCTTATCCATATGGATTTTGAGTATGTTGAATGCAGATCAACAAACAACCATTGCATTGCCCTACAAGGAAGGTGATTCAGCATCTTTGGGTAAAATCGTAACCGATGATTATTTTGGAAAAGTTCCTTCAGATCGATTGAAAGTAGAAAAAGGATTAATCTTACTGAAAGCAGATGGAAACCATCGAAGCAAAGTGGGTATTTCACCCAAGCGCGCCAAACCCTTTGCAGGAAGCTATGATGCAAAGAACAATGTACTCACCATCTCACAATTCACGTTGCATGAACGGGTGGATGAATATGTCAATTCTCAGTGGCAAATGCAGGATCATCCTTATGCAGGTGATGCTGTGAATGCATACAATGATGGGCCCATCAACGGAAAACAAATGGGGAAATTCTATGAAATTGAAAGCTCTTCACCTGCCGCAGCTTTAAAGCCTGGAGAATGCATACGACATGAACACCGTACCATACATCTCAAAGGAAGTGAGGCCAGCCTGAATGAAATGAGTAAAAAAGTATTTGGTGTTGAGTTGAATCAACTTCAAATTCAATAAATCTTACAAGGATTTCAAATACTGTAGACTCAACCTGAGTTGCTCCATCACGCGCGTAGATTCATCTTCAATGAAATAGTATTTGACATTGCTTTTTCTGGCAGCCTTCATTACTTCCTTGATGTTAACATCGCCTGCACCGAGAACAACATTGGTTTCTTCATCAGCATGTCCGGTATCATCACATTTGGTACCAGTCAATCTATCTTTTAAATGTATAAGCGAAAAACGTTTTGGATATTTTTTCAGCAATGCAACTGGATCATCACAACCTTGTTTCGCCCAATACACATCAAGTTCGAAATTGATATACGTTGGATTTGTTTTTGCAACCAATTCATCAAATAAGGTTCCTTTTGTCGATGGTCTGAATTCAAATCCATGAGGATGATAGCAAAGACTTAATCCTGCCTCTTTCAATATTTTTCCAGCCCTGTTAAATCGCGCTGCTGCTTCTTCCACTTCTTTCGAGCTGAATTCATTTCCATTGTGATTAATCCCAAAGCAAACAACATAGGTGGCGCCCAGTGCTTTTGCTTTTTCAATGATAGGGGTCAAGTCCATATTGAGTTCATCGTATTCTGCTCCGATGCTAATCATCTTGTATCCCATTTGATTTAGCATCTCCCTGTAAGTTTTCACATCCATTCCATACAACTCACCTCCTTCCAGACCACGGATTCCCATGGTACGTACTTTCTGAAGTGTACCCTTTAGATCCGTTTTAACCTGGTTGCGAACTGAATACAATTGTAAACCGATGTTCTGTGCTTGCATCGCATGCACAAAAAAAGAAATCACTACAAGTAAGAATATTTTTTTCACACAATGGGTTTAGTATAACTCTGTGATTTTACTCAGTACAATCTGTTGGAATCCAGAAAAAGTTTGCAATCCAGTTACAAGCCCTTTTTTGTTTACATCAAAGGTTACTTCTCTGTCCTGTTCCTTGATCCAAAAAATATTGTCTTTCAACCAATGCAGTTCTGTTTTTAAATTGAATTCAGGATCCACCATCCACAATTGATTTTTTTCAATGGCGATTTTTGTTCTGCTACCAAACTCATGTTCATACAATCCAACGTATTTGGCTAAAGATGCACTGTCACTCTTTACAGGAATCTTAACAGCTGGAGCTACATCCGTTACACGCTTGTTGAAACGCTCAGGACCATAACCCGGGAAGAAATGGGTAAACAAAATGCCGGATACTTTACCTGCGTCATCACGTACAATCTTCCATTCTGAAAAAGGATTTGATTTGTCGTATAGAATATCTTTTCCTGCTGCAGAAAGTTGAATGGCTGGATTGCTTGTGCGTTGAGCTGTAACACGGTTTACACTGTCCACGCGAACAGTATAGAAGGCAGGTATGTTTCCGTAATTCTTTTGTAATCTGAGTCCTGAACTTGGCGATTCATATACCCCTTCAATCTCTTTCCACGACTGAATATCTTTTCGTTGTTCTTTGATGGCAGGCATATCATAGACAATAGATAATGCCTTGTTTGCAATCAGTGAACTGTTGGTGGCGCCTGTATTTGACATCACCAGAAAATACACATGATCTTCTGGAATGCGCATGCCTTGTGATCTGTACCCGCCAATTGATCCGCCATGTTGCACCATTGTTTTGTTGCCGAATTTTTCTACAGCCCAACCAAGTCCATACCCCGCAGGTTTTCCGTCGTTTAATACATATGAAGTATGTGCTAATGACAGGATCTTAGGATCGATAAAAGATCCGCTATATAAACCTTCATCCCACTTCAACATATCATCAACGGTGCTAACAATTTGACCTGCACCATATGCCCAATACCAATCATATTGTGGTTCCATTTTAATCTTTCCTTTCGGTGTGGTTCCACCATATTCACCTGTCTTGTTCGGAATGATATAATCGGAAGTTCCAAATGTAGATTCAGTCATTAAAAGTTTATTGAAGATCCGCTCTTTTACAAAATCATTGAATAGTTTTCCGCTGAGCTTCTCAACAATGAGTGCAGCAAGTACGAATCCTGAATTGGAATAACTCCAGTTGGTGCCGGGTTCGTAGACCAAGGGACTCTTTTCAAAAAATGCAACCAATTTGCTGATGGGAACTTTTTTATCAGCCAATGTATCGAAGCCAGGAAGTTCAGTATAGCTGGGTATTCCACTGGTATGCGATAATAGTTGTTCTATGCTGATACTCCTGCCCCAGGTATTGTATTGGGGCAGATATTTTTTGACATCATCTTTGATATTCAACTTTCCTTCTTGTTGCAACAGCAAAATAGAAGTAGCCGCGAATTGTTTTGATATGGAGCCAATTCCCATTTTTTGATCTGTGTTCAGTGGCACATTGAGCTCGAGGTTCGACATGCCATAGGCTTTTTTAAAAATAGGTTTACCATCTTTTGCTAAAATTACAATGGCACCAGGTTCACTCGGTGCAAAGGTTATCTTGAAAAGCGAATCAAGGCTTTTCATTTTGTTTTCACTGATGCTGAATTGCTGGGCATAGCTTGAAATGGACAAACAAATCAAACCTACAATTGCGAAGAGTTGTTTCATATACTTCATTATAATTCTATTTGAATATTTACTTTTCCTCCCAAGCCCTTTTCAACTATATCAAACAATGTTTTTAATGTGAGATTGCTTCCATTGTTTTCAATTCTTGAAATATACTCTCGTTTCTTATCAACCAAAAGCCCTAATTCTGCTTGTGTTAGTTTTTTCTCCTCTCTGGCCTTTCTTAAAAGTAAACCAATTTTAAAAGATTCTACATCTCTTTCCAGTTCATCTCTTCTTGGACTTCCCTTTTTTCCAAATACTTCGTCTTTAATCTGACTCCAATTCTTGGTATGTGCTGCCTTACTGTTTTTCATCATAGTATTCTTTCATTAATGACAGAGCTTTCTCAATTTCTAATGATGGTGTTTTTTGTGATTTTTTTTGAAAGCCATTTAGGAGAATAACCAGCTTGCCTTCATCAAAAAAACAAAATACACGCCAAATATTTGAACCCAGCTGAATTCTTGCTTCATACAATCCATTTGTTCCTTCGATTGATTTCAAATAAGTTAAAGGAACTCTTTCAAGTATTTCAATCGCCTCAAGTATTTTATAGATCTTGTTTTGAACCTTCTCATCTTGCTTGATAAGAAAGTCATGAAAATAGTGTTTGTATGCAACGACTGTTCTGACTTTCATTTCAAAGGTAACTTAAAAGTTACAAATGAACAGTCAACTATTTGAATGTTTCTAACTGTACATATTTCTGCCATTTGGCAAAAATCCAATTAGCAAATCATCTGAAAAACGTGAAAGCTACCTTTTCAGACGCTTTTTTAACAATAAAAAACTTGCTTAAATCTCCTTTCTCCTTTCACTTTTCCTGCCTTCGGCAAGCAAGCTCCCTTCTCTTTTCACTTATTTTCATTCCCCTGGATGATAATTCCTTTCCATGTTCTTGAAGATATCTTCGCGATAGAAAAGTACATCTTTGAATTGTCCTTTGGTATACATTTCTGCCTGATCCTTGAAGTGTTTTGAATTGGGATTGCCACTCTCTCCTCCAGCCAACAATGATTTTGCTTTGATGCGTTTTCCAAATTCTACAGCACACACAAAACTGTTTCCGCCATAGCCATATCGCTTCTTGCTGTTCAGGTAAGGTCTGCTGTTGAATGAAGGAAGACTACCCCAGGCAGATGATGCAAAGGGTGATGGAATACTGGGTTGATTGTCATCAAACCTAGATTTCATTGCATTGTCGATCCTTTGAAAACGATTGATATCGCCCCAGGGCACTTCCCATGTTCCAAAATCAGCTTTCAGTTTTTTTATTACTTCAGAGAGATAATATATTTTTTTTCCGTCAGGTAGTTCATTTAACATGCGCGGCATTTCAAATGGCATGTCAATCAAACCTTTTCTTCCTTTAGTAAGTTCCGGCATTATTTTCTCTGCCCATAAAATGGCAATGGTTGTTGCTACGGAATTGGCTGCAGAACGATGATCCCACTCTGATAACAGTTGCATGGCTTTGGTGATATCAGCTTTTATATCATTCGCAATCAACATTCTGTTTGCTTTTAACAAAGATGGAATCATTACATCAAATGCAGTGAGATAGGTATCATACCCTGCTGCAATCAAACTGTTGATGTCATACTGACTCCTGCTGTCTAATACACGCACCGCATTCACCCCACGAAAATTCTGTGGATCAGGCGCCATGTATGTTGGATATTTTTTCTTGCTGATGCTTCCGTTTCCGGCAACTGTAAAAGGTGTGGCATTGCAATTTTGCAGATATCCGATCTCTGGATTGTACAAGTGAATGGTTTCATCTACCGTATGCAAGCCTTTCCAATCTGTGGCAGAAGTGGATCCATCTACGATGCCACTCCAATCATAGTTAGGGTTCCGCTTGGGCATGAAATTTCCGTGCCAATATGCGATGTTTCCCTGATCATCTGCATACACCGTATTGTTGGAAATATTTGAACGTAGATCCATGAGCGACTTAAACTCTGCAAAGGTTTTGGCCTTTGTTCTGCTCCAGGATTGAATCAATCCGCTCAAAGAACGGTTGTTCGATTGCATGCTGATCCACTTGTCGTTTTGCAACGCCATCACCGGACCATGATGTGTTCTGTAAATTTTGAAATCTTTTTTTACAATGCCTGAAGCTGTTTTGTAAGACACAGTTGCATGATCAATCTTTATTGGTTTCAATGCATTGTCGAATGAATAAAATATTTCTTTATCGTTTTTTACAATCGTTTCTTCATACAGGTCAGCTACATCAGCTTCGCTGGAAGTATGCATCCATCCGCAATGTTCATTGAATCCTTGATACACGAAAAACTGCCCCCAAGTTACTGCCCCATAAGTATTCAATCCTTCTTCGCTCATCATATGCACTTCAGGTCTGAAATAAAATGTCACATGGGGATTGATATACAACATCGCATTCTTGCTGCTGCTTCTGGATGGAGCGATGGCAAACCCATTAGACCCTATGAGATGTTCCGGATCTTTCTTCTGATTCAATGCCAGATCTGTTGGAATCCCTTGATAAAATTTCTTGATATCATTCGCAGTGAGATCGCTTGTTTGAATGGCTGCAATGCTACCATCTGTATACGTGAGCGGATACCAGGGCTTGAAATTCTTGAGCAGTGCGGGTTTTACTTGTGGATTCTTGTATAAATAAAAGTTTACACCATCAGCAAATGCATTGAGTAGTTTTTTCATCCAGTCAGGACTCGCTTCATAATCTTTCACAGATTCAGCAGAGTCGATCACCATTTTCACCAACAGATCTTCGTATAGATTTTCTTCCCCTGTGATTTCACTTGTTCTACCCAACATGGTGATGTAATTCATTTCCACGCGTTGAAAATCATCTTCACATTGTGCATACATCAAACCGAAAACACAATCAGCATCGGTCTTCCCCATGATGTGAGGAATCCCCCATTTATCACGTACGATGTTTACTCGTTTCGCTGTTTCCTGCCAACGAGCAATATCGGTCTTGGTTTGACAAAAGCTGATTGCAGGAGTTGTCAATAAAAAAATAAATGCAATTAAGTGGAGAGTGGAGGGTGGAAGGTTGAAAAATTTCACGTTATATTTTTTTGAATCAATAATGATATGGATGTCTGAAAATCCTCTCCACTTTCCACCCCCCACTATTCAACTTATTTCACTGCATTCGCTTTGAACACCCGGATGAAATTTCCTCCAAGAATCTTGTAGATTTCCTGCTTGGTATATCCGCGTTTCAATAACTCTTGTGTGATCAATGGCATATCTGTAACATCATTCAATTCTCTGGGTGAAGAATTGATGCCATCAAAATCTGAACCAATACCCACATGATCAACACCGATCAATTTTACAATATGATCCAGGTGATCTATCAGCATCGATAAAGTAGGACGCGTATTGTCCATTTCTTCACGATATTTTTCATGTATGAAAAGGTTTGCATAAAAATCACTGGGATTTGTTTTCAGGATAGAATCCTTTTCTGCCTGATGCTTTTTGATAAATGCATTGTTCTTGGCACTAAAAGTACTGTCTACAAATCCGGAATAAAAATTCAATTGAATAACACCATTGTTTTTACCCAATGCTTTGATTTGATCATCAGTCATATTTCGTGGAACAGGACAAAGCGAATATGTACAACTATGAGAAGCAATAACAGGTTTGGTAGTTACATGAATGGCATCATAAAATGTTCTTTCACCCACATGTGAAATATCAACAATCATGCCGAGCTTGTTCATGTGCCTCACGATCTCTTCACCAAAAGGGGTAAGTCCGTATGGCCTGCCCAGATCAGCCTTCGCGCGCTCATCCGCT
>CANFHO010000033.1 GCA_947447005.1 Chitinophagaceae bacterium | reverse complement strand
TCAGATGGAGAATGACCTCTTTCGCGAAGTACCTGGTATTGTGCCGCGAAAATACCTTGAATAGCACCCATCAAGGTACCTCTTTCGCCGGTAAGGTCGCTGAATACTTCTTTTTTGAAATCTGTTTCGAACAGGTAACCACTTCCTATAGCAATACCCAACGACACTACACGCTCATACGCCTTTCCTGTTGCATCCTGGAAGATTGCATAGCTGGAGTTCAAGCCTCTTCCTTGAAGAAACATTCTGCGAAGTGAAGTGCCAGATCCTTTTGGTGCAACCAGAAATACATCCACATCTGCAGGAGGAATGATGCCTGTTTGCTCCTTATATGTAATACCAAAGCCATGTGAGAAATACAAAGCTTTACCTGCTGTTAAATGCTTCTTCACTGTTGGCCACATCGCGATTTGTGCAGCATCACTGAGAAGATAGCAAATGATTGTACCTTTTTCAAGAGCCTCTTCAATTTCAAAAAGAGATTCACCTGGTACAAAACCATCTGCAACTGCTTTATCCCATGATTTTGAATTCTTACGTTGTCCAACAATTACATTGATTCCATTTTCTTTTTGATTCAATGCCTGGCCTGGTCCTTGAACACCATATCCAATAACAGCCACTACTTCATCCTTCAATACTTCCTGTGCTTTTGCCAATGGAAATTCTTCACGAGTGACTACATTTTCTTCAGTACCACCGAAATTTAATTTTGCCATAGTTGTTTGTTTAGTTGTTTGGTTTATTTGTTGTTATTTAAAGGTTTAATCAATGAGTTCTTCTTCTGTAGGAATATGCTCTGTATCCAAAGATTTTTGAACTGGCTCTCCCTGTTCAAATTCCATGAGTTTTTCATGGAAACCTTTGCTCTCCCGAATAATTGCAACACGTGCACTTCTTACAAATTCTATCAATCCAAAAGATCCAAGTACATTCAGAAGCGTATCGGTTTCTTCTCTTTGTCCGGTGGTTTCAAAAATAGTATAATCCTTTCTGATTACCACTGCGCGAGCACCATAGGCTCTTAAAAGTCTTTCCACTTTTGCTTTTTCTGCTATAGTGTCTGTTGGCACTTTATACAAAGCCAATTCCTGCCAAATGATTTCGTCGTTGGTGTTGAAGTAAGCTTTCAAAACGTCTACTTGCTTTTCTATTTGTCTTGCTATTTTGCGAACATTGTCCTCTGTTTCATTGATGACAATTGTAAAGCGGTGAATGCCTTCCACTTCTGATGGAGATGTATTCAGGCTTTCAATATTGATCTTTCTTCTGGAGAATAAAATGGCAATCCTGTTGAGAAGTCCAACCTGATTCTCTGTATAAATAGTGATTGTATATTCCTGTTTCATGTATATTATTTTAATCGGATTTCAGATACTCCACAACCTTGTGGTACCATGGGGAATACATTATTTTCCTTGCCTACATGTACTTCAAGCAGATATGCGCCATCATACTCTAACATGGTTTTTAAGGCTTGTTGTAAATCTTCCCTTTTTGAAATTGAATTCCCTTCAATCCTATATCCCTTGGCCACTGTAACATAATCAGGGCTGGCAATATCAACGAAAGAATATCTTTTTTCATGGAAGAGTTGTTGCCACTGCCTCACCATTCCCAGAAAATGATTGTTCAAGATGAGGATCTTTACATTTATATTGTTCTGCATGATGGTGCCAAACTCCTGAATGGTCATTTGAATACCTCCGTCTCCAACAATCGACACAACTGTTCTGTCTTTTGCACCATATTTTGCTCCAATAGCAGCCGGTAATCCAAAGCCCATGGTACCCAATCCTCCTGAAGTAATATTGCTTTTGGATTGATTGAATTTTGCATATCTACATGCTACCATCTGATGTTGTCCTACATCTGTTACGATAATGGCATCTCCTTTTGTGAGCAGATTCAGCTGATGCAAAACTTCACCCATTGTCATTACTTCTGAAGTAGGGTGGAGCTCTGCTTGAATAACTTCTTCTACTTCTTTTTCCATACAGGCCTTAAAACGGTCTGTCCAGCTGGTTCTCACCTTGCGTTCAATCAAGGAGGTGAGCATGGGCAGGGTATCTTTACAATCTCCCCAAACAGGAATTTCCGCCTTTATATTTTTATCAATCTCTGATGGGTCTATATCAAGATGAATGAGTCTTGCTTGCTTTGCATATCTATCAAGTCGACCAGTTACCCTGTCATCAAACCTCATACCAATTGCAATCAATACATCACATTCGTTTGTTAAAACATTTGGTCCATAATTACCATGCATACCCAACATGCCAACATTCAAAGGGTGGTCTGTTTCCAAAGCGCTCAGCCCGAGTACAGTCCATGCTGCAGGGATACCACCTTTTTCAATAAACTCTTTGAATTCTTTTTCTGCTTTACCCAAAATAACACCCTGACCAAATATGACGAATGGTCTTTCTGCCTGATTGATTAATTCAGCAGCAGCTTTTACATATTCGGTTCTGATGTTTGGAACAGGTCGGTAGCTTCTGATATGATTACACGGTTTATATCCCTTATAATTAAATTTTTGAATTTGTGCATTTTTGGTAATGTCAATCAAAACAGGACCGGGTCTTCCACTTTTGGCAATATAAAAAGCCTTTGCAAGCGCTTCAGGTATGTCATTTGCATCAGTTACCTGATGGTTCCATTTTGTTACAGGCGTTGTAATATTGATCACATCCGTTTCCTGGAATGCATCTGTTCCTAACAAGTGAGCAAATACCTGACCAGTAATACATACCAAAGGAGTGGAATCAATCATAGCATCTGCCAAACCTGTAACCAGATTGGTAGCACCCGGTCCACTGGTTGCAAATACAACTCCAGTTCTGCCTGATGATCTTGCATACCCTTGTCCTGCATGTATTCCTCCTTGCTCATGGCGTACAAGGATGTGCTCCAATTGATCGCGATAATCATACAATGCATCATAAATAGGCATGATAGCTCCTCCCGGGTAACCGAAAATGGTTTCTACACCTTCAGCTACCAATGCTTTTAACACTGCTTCACTTCCACTGATTTCGATGCTTTCCTGATTCGCAGCAGATATTTCGTTGATTGTCTGTGTTTGCATGGATTTTTTTTTCTTTTATTTATCTGTAACACAACCCTCTGCAGCTGTTGTTACATATTTTGCATATTTGTAAAGTATACCTTTTGTTACAGCCAATGCAGGTTGCTTCCATTCAGATTTTCTTTGGTTAAATGTTGATTCATCCAGGAGCACATTTATTTTGTTGTTCATTGCATCTATCTCAATGATGTCTTCATCTTGAATCAATGCAATTCCACCACCATCAAATGCTTCTGGTGTAATATGCCCAACCACAAAACCATGTGTACCTCCGCTGAATCTTCCGTCTGTTATCAAGGCAACGTCTTTACCTAGTCCTGCCCCAATAATTGCTGAAGTGGGTTTCAACATCTCTGGCATGCCAGGAGCTCCTCTTGGTCCCACATATCTTATAACAACTACATCACCTTTTTTCACGCGACCACTGCTGATACCTTCTATTAGTTCTTTTTCGCCATTGAAAACACGCGCTGGCCCTACAAATTTCTCACCTTCTTTTCCACTGATTTTTGCAACGCTACCACCTTCAGCAATATTTCCATAGAGAATTTGAAGATGTCCTGTTGTCTTTAATGGATTCTCCAAGGTAGTGATGATATTTTGTTTTTCGAATTCAATATCTGGAACAGATGCAAGATTTTCTGCAACTGTTTTTCCTGTGACGGTTAAACAATCTCCGTGGATGAAACCCTTGCTAAGCAAATATTTCATAACCATTGGAACACCTCCAATATTATGCAGGTCTTCCATCAGGTATTTACCACTTGGCTTGAAGTCAGCAATAACTGGAACTTTATCACTTGTTGCCTGTACATCATCTTGTGTTAAATGGATCCCTACACTATGCGCCATTGCAATCATGTGCAAAACCGCATTGGTAGATCCTCCAAGTGCAACAATGATTGTGAGGGCATTGTCAAATGCCTTTCTGGTCATAATGTCTGAAGGTTTGATATCTTTCTCCAACAACACCTTAATAACCTTACCGGCTTCAATACATTCTTTTTTCTTTTCTTCACTCAAAGCAGGGTTTGAAGAAGAATAGGGTAGGCTCATGCCCAACGCTTCAATGGCAGATGCCATGGTGTTTGCTGTGTACATTCCGCCGCATGCACCTGCACCAGGACAAGAATGCATTACAATTCCTTTGAAGTCAGCTTCATCCAGTTGTCCTGCAATTTTTTTACCCAATGCTTCAAAAGCAGATACAATATTCAGATCTTCACCTTTATAATGTCCTGGAGCAATGGTGCCTCCATAGACCATAATAGAGGGTCTGTTTAAACGCCCCATGGCCATAATGGACCCAGGCATATTTTTATCACATCCTGGTACAGTTATCAAGGCATCATAATATTGAGCACCGCAAACTGTTTCAATGGAGTCTGCAATAACGTCTCTGCTAACAAGTGAATATCTCATTCCATCTGTTCCGTTAGACATGCCATCACTGACACCTATGGTGTGAAAAGTCAGTCCAACCAATTCGTTTTCCCACACGCTTTTTTTGATGTCTGCAGCCAAGCCGTTCAAATGCATATTGCATGTATTGCCATCATAACCCATACTGGCAATACCAACTTGTGCTTTTGCAAGATCTTCATCAGTTAAACCAATTCCGTAGAACATTGCCTGTGCAGCAGGTTGTGTAGGGTCTTGTGTTATGGTTTTGCTGTATTTGTTCAATTCACCCATTGTCTGTTTTTTTATTATTTGATCGTTGATTTGATATGATTGTATGTTGCAAAATCTTCTCTTACCAATGCTTTATATGCTTTCTCAATTTTATTTGAAATGCTTTCTGCCCAGGGCTTTTCATACATATGATCATCCAAGCTTTGCCATCCTAAAACTTCTACTGCTGTACCACAAAAGAAAACATGATCTGCTATTTTCAATTCATCATGTGTAATCTTTTTTTCTTCGCATGATAGATCGAAATCTTTCATGATCTCCAATACGGTTGCCCTGGTTATGCCAGGAAGTATATGTCCTAATGAAGGAGTAAAAAACTTGCCATCCTTTTCCATGAATACATTTGCGCCAGGACCTTCTGCTACATAGCCATTCATATCTTGCAACAATGCTTCATCAAAGCCTTTCATTTTTGCATCCTGAGATGCGATGATAGAATTTACATAATGTCCACCAGCCTTTGCATGTATCTTGAACCCATTCGGATTGGGTCTTTGAAAACTGGAAGAATGAATTCTCAATAGTTTGTCACCCAAAAAAGGTTGCATTGGCCAAACCTGAATGGTAATGAAAGATTCGGTGTTTAAAGCATATGTCATGTTTGCTGGAGCGTACACCAATGGTCTGATGTATGCATCACCCAATGCATTCATTTCAAGTAATTTGTAGGTAGCTTCTATCAATTCAGTTTTGTTGAATGGATAAGGCATATTAATTGCTAAAGCAGAATTTTTGAGTCTTTCAAAATGTTCGTCTGCTTTGAAAATTTTACTTTTTGAATCAACATTGCTATAAGCCCTGATTCCTTCAAATACACTATATCCATAATGCAGCGACTGACTAAACAGATCAATTTTAGAATCGATAGCCTTTGCAAAGGCGCCATTGTGGTAGATGATAGTATCTTCGTTGAAATATTGCATTTTATTAAATTATCGTTGATTTTCTGATTTGAATATTTTCAGTATGTACTGTTTCATTAGCCCTGTTCAAGATATAATCACAAACCATTTCTCCGATGGTAGATGTAAAATAGAAATTGATAGGGTCAATATCTTTGGTTACAAATCCAGTTTGGATGGTCCATGAAACAGCTTCTCTGATTTTCTTGGCTTCTTTCTCTAAACCTAAATATTCGAGCATCATTGCTGCTGAAAGTATAGATCCAACGGGGTTTGCAATGTCCTTTCCTGCTGCTTTTGGATATGAACCATGAATTGGCTCAAACAAAGCCGGGCCTGTTCCTATGGCCGCCGAAGGCAACATGCCCAATGATCCAGCCAGTACACTTGCCTCTGCACTTAGAATATCTCCAAACATGTTTTCAGTCAACAGTACATCAAACTGTTTTGGATTGGTGATTATTTGTATGGCTGCATTGTCAACATATAGAAAGTCTGTTTCAACCTCAGGGTATTGTGTTGAAATGTCTGATACAATTTTTCTCCAAAGCCTTGATGTCTCCAGCACATTGGATTTATCAACCAAGGTGAGTTTCTTGCGTCGTTGTTGAGCATGTTTATATGCCAAATGAGCTATTCTTTCAATTTCATTGCTTTCATATATACATTCATCAGAAGCTATGTTGCCAGTTTCATTCAAAGTTTTTTTACCAAAATAAATACCTCCTGTCAATTCCCTGTAAATCACAAGATCAACTCCTTCAAGTACATCACCTTTCAAAGTTGAAAGATGTTGTAAAGATGGATATGTCATAACAGGTCTGATGTTTGCATATAGTCCCAATTCCTTTCTCAATCGAAGCAAACCCTGCTCTGGCCTGATTTTGGCGAGAGGATCCATGTCGTATTTGGGGTCACCAATTGCTCCGAAAAGAATGGCATCGTTTGATTTGCATATATCGATTGTTTCTTGTGGTAAAGGATCTCCGGTTTTATCAATTGCACATGCCCCCATCAAAGCAAATGTGTAGGCAAATTCATGGTGATAATATTGTGCAATGGTATCAAGCACACGCATAGCTTGACTGGTCACTTCTGGACCAACCCCATCTCCAAGGATGATTGCTATGTTTTTCTTTACACCCATATCTGTTTTTTAATTTGTCTGCTCAGTATATTGATGTGCAATTTTTTTCAGGTCGCCATCCTGCACCTCTTTCAAGGAATCCGCAGCCTGTAAAAACCTGTCGTACAAAACATCTATATCATTTCTGTTGAATTCAAATCCAAGATTTTTGAACCTGTATGCCAAAGCAGAACGGCCACTTCTAGCAGTTAAAACAATCTTTGAAGTCTCTGCACCAACTTCTTCAGGTCTGATGATTTCATAAGTCTGTGCATCTTTCAAGAATCCGTCCTGATGAATTCCAGAAGAATGTGAAAAAGCATTTGCTCCAACAATTGCCTTATTCGGTTGAACAGGCATGCGCATGGTATCAGAAACAAGCTTACTCATTGGATTTAATTGAGTTTGATCAATGTTGGTATAAAGACCCAAATCTGCATGTTGGCGCAATACCATCACAACTTCTTCCAAGGCCGTATTACCAGCCCTTTCTCCCAATCCATTTATAGTACATTCTATTTGTCTGGCTCCTGCAAATGCTCCTGCAATTGAATTTGCAGTTGCTAAACCAAGATCATTGTGACAATGGCAGGAAAGTACCGCTTTATCTACATCTTTTACATGGTTGATCAAATACGCAATTTTCTCACCATATTGATGGGGTAGACAATAACCTGTTGTGTCTGGAATGTTCACTGTGGTTGCCCCCGCTGCAATAACAGCTTCCACAACACGTGCCAAATACTCATTATCGGTTCTGCCTGCATCTTCTGCATAGAATTCAACATTATCTGTGTAATTTCTGGCCCATTTCACAGCCTGTACAGCCCGAAGAAGTATCTCTTCCCTGTTGCTGTTGAATTTACTTTTAATATGCGAATCTGATGTTCCGATGCCGGTGTGAATGCGTCCTCTTGTGGCATGCTTAAGCGCATCACCTGCAACTTCAATATCTTTCTGTACTGCGCGACTCAAGCCACAAACAGTTGCGTTTTTAATAATTTTAGAAATTTCTGAAACTGATTCAAAGTCGCCTGGGCTGGAAATCGGGAAGCCTGCTTCTATGATATCTACCCCCAAAGATTCCAACGCCAATGCCAATTCAATCTTTTCTTTGGTATTTAATTTACATCCAGGAACTTGTTCCCCATCACGCAATGTAGTGTCAAATATGAATATCTGATTATCAGCCATATAGTAATATTTTTTCGCAGCCGCCAATCCTTTGCGGAGGATGCAGTCTGCTAATTTACACCCCTTTTTATTCGGTTTTCCCCAAAATGCTTTGTAATTTACGCTTTCTAAGATACCGTTATTTCGTTAAAAGCCAATACAGTAGCGAATCTTACCGAAATTTATTTACGATGCCCAACCGCTCTGCAGATGAACTCTTTTTGTTGATAAAAACCCTTGAAAAAGGGGAGAAGCGAAATTTTAAGTTATATGTAACCAGAAATGCAGCTACCGAGGATCTTAAAATCATTCAGTTATTTGACGCCCTGGATAAGTCTGATTCATACGATGAAGAGCAATTGTTAAAACGCAACAAAGGTATTCAAAAACAGCAATTGTCTAATCTCAAGGCACATTTATACAAACAGATTCTTACCAGCTTACGTCTCATTCGAAATGAATACAATGTAGATATGCTCTTGCATGAACAACTTGATCATGCAAGAATATTATATAACAAGGGGCTGTATCATCAAAGCTTAAAAGTTTTACATAAGATTAAAGATATTGCCAAGGCAAACAATCAGATTACTTTTTGGGTTCAGGCTCTTTTTTTTGAAAAAAAGATTGAAACCCTGCATATCACGAGAAGTTTTGATGACCGGGCCAATGCGCTGGCCGCAGAGGTGGATGATCTGAATGATAGGCTAACCATGGTTGGCCATCTGAGTAATCTGGCGCTTCAATTATATGGGTGGTATATTCGAATGGGCCACGCCAGAGACGCTAAGGACGTAGAAGAAGTGAATCAATTTTTCAATGACAAGATGCCACCCCATGCTGCTGAATACACTGGCTTTTATGAGAGGCTCTACTTTTATCAAAGCCATGCATGGCATGGATTTATTTTACAAGACTTTCTTACATACTATAAAAATTGTCAACGGTGGGTTGACTTGTTTGAAAAAGAGCCTCAAATGATCAAGTCTGAGCCACAACATTTTATAAAAGGAATGCACAATCTGCTCAACGCTCATTTCATGTTGAGAAATGATAAAAAATTTGAGCAGGAAATCCAACGTTTTGAAGCATTCTATGCATCAAGAGAAGGTTCAGCAACCATGAACAATAGAGTTCAATCATTTGTATACCTGTATTTGGCAAAACTAAATAAACATTTTTTAGATGGAAGCTTTTCAGATGGCATTGAATTGGTTCCTGAAATTGAAGTAGGGTTAAAGGAATTTGAATTGCAACTGGACAGACATCGCACCATGGTATTCTATTATAAAATTGCCTGTCTTTATTTTGGATGTGCCGACTATTCAAATGCAATAGAGTATCTCAATAAAATCATACATTGGAAAGCTGATTTAAGGTCTGATTTGCAATGTTATGCCCGTCTGCTCCATCTGATTGCGCATTTTGAATTAGGGAATGATATGATTCTTGAAAGTCAGATTCGATCTGTATTTCGATTCATGTCTAAAATGCAAAATTTAAGTACTGTAGAAAATGAAATTTTTGGGTTTCTGCGAAAAGCCTTCCGTTTAAACAGAAAAGAGGTGCGTCAGGAATTTGAAAGACTTTTTAATGAATTGAATACGTTGCAATCTGATCCTCAACAGAGCAGATCCTTTATGTACCTGGATATTTTATCCTGGCTGGAAAGCAGAATCCGAAATGTTCCGGTTCAAACTGTGATTCGCGCCCATTTCCTTGAACGAACAGCAGAAAAAGGGTAAATTATCCTGTTTTGTGTTATTCAATACTTCAAATAATTTTATTGGTTTTTATGGCCCTTTTGCCTACCTTTGCCATCCTTAAATTTGGCATGCCCGTATTTTTTCGTTCCATTGTTCTTGTAAATTATTGAATTTCAATAATCTGCGATTTGTGCTCGGATCAGTTGGGATGGAATTTATAGGTATGAATTCATTGTAAAACAGATATCTGACTATGGCTATCAAGAAAGACAATCGTCCAAGATCTTCGTTTTCAAAAATCACAATCAGTTTGGCATCTCCAGATTCGATCCTTGACAGGTCATTTGGTGAAGTATTGAAGCCAGAAACCATCAACTACAGAACATATAAACCAGAACGTGATGGTTTGTTCTGTGAAAAGATTTTTGGTCCTGTGAAGGATTATGAGTGCGCATGTGGTAAGTACAAAAGAATCCGCTACAAGGGAATCGTGTGTGACCGTTGCGGTGTAGAAGTTACAGAGAAAAAGGTTCGTCGTGAGCGCATGGGCCACATCAAACTTGTTGTACCTGTTGTACACATTTGGTATTTCAAGAGTCTTCCAAATAAAATTGGTTACCTCTTGGGTATCAGCTCAAAGAAGCTGGAAACCATTATTTATTACGAACGTTTCGTAGTTATTCAGCCAGGTATTGTGGCTGATAAAGGTAAAAAGCAAGGCGACTTACTTACTGAGGAAGAATATCTGGATTTGCTCGATACCTTGCCAAAGGACAATCAATATCTTCCAGACGAAGATCCTAATAAGTTCATTGCAAAGATGGGTGCAGAAGCAGTTCATGATTTGCTTGGACGAATTGAATTGGATTCACTCAGTTATTCATTGCGTAACGCAGCGGCAACTGAAACTTCACAACAACGTAAGGCTGATGCCTTGAAGCGTTTGAGTGTCGTTGAATCTTTCCGTGATGCAAATTCAAGAATCAACAACCGTCCTGAGTGGATGGTAATGCAATATATTCCTGTTATACCACCAGAACTCAGACCACTCGTGCCTTTGGATGGTGGAAGGTTTGCTTCTTCTGATTTGAATGATCTTTACCGCAGGGTGATTATCCGCAACAACCGTTTGAAACGTTTGTTGGAGATCAAAGCTCCTGAGGTAATCTTGAGGAACGAAAAAAGGATGTTGCAGGAAGCAATCGATTCATTGTTCGATAACAGCCGTAAATCAAATGCTGTAAAAGCAGAAGGTGGACGTGCTTTGAAATCTTTGAGCGATGTTTTGAAAGGTAAACAAGGACGTTTCCGTCAAAACCTTCTTGGTAAACGTGTTGACTATTCTGGTCGTTCTGTAATTGTGGTTGGTCCAGAGTTGAAATTACATGAGTGCGGATTGCCAAAAGATATGGGTGCTGAATTGTTCAAGCCATTCATCATCAGAAAGTTAATTGAAAGAGGTATCGTGAAGACCGTTAAATCAGCCAGGAAATTGGTTGACAGAAAGGAAGCGATCGTTTGGGATATCCTTGAAAATATTTTGAAAGGACATCCAATCATGTTGAACCGTGCCCCAACACTTCACCGTCTATCCATTCAGGCATTCCAGCCTAAGTTGGTGGAAGGAAAAGCGATTCAACTACATCCGTTGGTATGTTCGGCATTCAACGCGGATTTCGATGGTGACCAGATGGCGGTGCATGTGCCTTTGAGCCACGCTGCAATTTTGGAAGCCCAGTTGTTGATGTTGGCTTCTCATAATATCCTTAACCCTCAAAATGGTACACCTATTACCCTTCCTTCACAGGACATGGTACTTGGTTTGTATTATATAACAAAAGGAAAGCGCAACCTTGAAAATGATCCAGTGAAAGGTGAAGGAATGCGTTTCTATTCTGCTGAAGAGGTTATCATTGCTTACAATGAAGGAAAAGTTGATCTTCATGCATTCATCAAGGTGAAAGCCAATGTTCGTAATGAAAATGGTGAACTTGAAAATAAATTGATCGAAACTACAGTAGGTCGCGTATTGTTTAACCAAGCGGTACCTGCCAAAGTTGGATATGTAAATGCATTGCTTACCAAGAAAAGCCTTAGGGAAATCATTGGTGACATCATTAAAATTACAAACGTTCCAACCACAGCTAAATTCCTTGATGCTATCAAAGAATTAGGTTTCAGAATGGCCTTCAGAGGTGGTTTGTCGTTCAATATCCAAGATCTTGTTCTCCCAATGGTGAAGGAAGATATGATCAATCAGGCTTCTGGTGAAGTTCAAGAGGTGTGGGACAACTATAACATGGGTCTTATTACCAATAATGAGCGTTACAATCAGATCATTGACATTTGGTCAAGGGTCGATACAAAAGTGACTGAAACATTGATTCGTGCTATGGCTACAGATAAGCAAGGGTTCAACTCTGTTTATATGATGCTTGATTCTGGAGCAAGGGGTAGTAAACAACAGGTTAAGCAGCTTGCAGGTATTAGGGGTCTGATGGCAAAACCGCGTAAGAGTGGTTCTTCAGGTTCTGAGATCATTGAAAACCCAATTCTTTCAAACTTCAAAGATGGTTTGAGTGTATTGGAATACTTCATCTCAACACATGGTGCCCGTAAGGGTCTTGCAGATACAGCCTTGAAAACAGCAGATGCGGGTTACTTGACTCGTCGTCTTGTAGACGTTGCTCAGGATGTAATCATTGCTGATGAAGATTGTGGAACATTGAGGGGTATTGCAACCAGCGCATTAAAAGACAATGAGGACATCGTTGAACCTTTGTACGACAGGATTTTGGGTAGGACTTCATTACATGATGTATATGACCCAATCTCTGATACTTTGTTGGTTTCTGCTGGTCAGGCAATTGATGAAGATACAGCTAAGAGAATTGAAGATGCAGGAATTGAAACCATTGAAATTCGTTCAGTACTCACTTGCGAAAGCAAGCGTGGTGTGTGCGTAAAATGTTATGGTCTTAACCTTGCAACTGGAAATATTGCACAACGTGGTGATGCTGTTGGTATCATTGCGGCTCAGTCCATCGGTGAACCAGGTACACAGTTGACACTTCGTACATTCCACGTGGGTGGTGTTGCGGGTTCTGCATCTGTTGAATCACACCTTACCGCAAAATTTGATGGTACTGTTCAGTTTGATGGTCTTCGTACTGTTAAAGGAAAGAACAATGAAGGAACAGAAGTTCAAATTGTCATTGGTCGTACTGGTGAAATGAGAATCATGGATCTGAAAAATGATCGTGTTTTGATTACCAACAACGTACCATACGGTTCAATATTGGCAGTTACAGAAGGACAAAAAGTTGCTAAAGGCGATGTGATTTGTACTTGGGATCCATTCAACAACGTAATTGTTGCTGAAGTTGCAGGTCAAATTGAATTTGAAAATGTAATTGACGGTGTTACATATCGTGAAGAAGCTGATGAGCAAACAGGACATAGGGAAAAGGTTGTTATTGAGTCGAAAGACAAAACCAGGATTCCATCATTGAAGGTTCTTGCCAAAGATGAAAAAATGTACAACTTGCCAGTTGGTTCACATATCGTAATTGAAGAAGGTGATCAGGTAAGAGCAGGTCAGGTGCTTGTGAAAATTCCTAGGGTATTGGGTAAACTCCGAGATATCACGGGTGGTCTTCCACGTGTAACTGAATTGTTTGAAGCCAGGAACCCAGGAAATCCAGCAGTTGTATCTGAAATCGATGGTGTTGTTAGCTTTGGTACCATCAAACGCGGTAACAGAGAGATTTCTGTTGAAGCAAAAGATGGTGTTGTGAAAAAATACCTTGTTACTTTGACACGTCAGATCCTTGTTCAGGATGGTGACTTTGTAAAAGCAGGTACACCACTTTCTGATGGACAAGTTGCTCCAAGCGATATCTTATCAATTAAAGGTCCTTTCGCAGTGCAAGAATATGTTGTAAATGAGATTCAGGAAGTTTACCGTCTGCAAGGTGTTAGGATCAATGATAAACATATTGAGGTTATTGTTCGCCAGATGATGAGAAAGGTTGAGATTGTAGATCCAGGCGATACAAGATTCCTTGAAGGTGATCTGGAAGATCGTATCGATTTCAACACGGAAAATGACTGGATTTACGACAAGAAAGTTGTTGTTGAACCAGGTGATTCTGGAACCATGAAAGCCGGTCAGATAGTGAGTCTCCGTGAAGTAAGAGAAGAAAATTCAATTCTTCGCAGGGCTGATAGAAAAACGGTTGAATTCAGAGATGCGAATGCAGCGACTTCATCTCCAGTGTTACTTGGTATTACCAAGGCATCACTTGGAACTCAAAGCTGGATTTCTGCAGCTTCATTCCAGGAAACAACCAAAGTACTTTCTTCTGCTGCCATCCAAGGTAAGTCAGATGATATGCTTGGTCTCAAAGAAAATGTTATCACTGGTCACCATATCCCTGCAGGTACAGGATTGAGAGACTATGAAAACATCATCGTAGGAAGCAAAGAAGAATATGAATTGCTTCAAACGACAAGAGAGGTAATGAGCTTCGACGAAGAAGAATAAATAAATGAGGGAGCAGTTGAAACTGCTCCCTTTTCACTTTATAACAGTTATTTCAAATGAACCAAAAAGTTATCAATGCTATACTCGGAGCGGGTGTAGCTTTCATGTTGTTCTTGCATTTTAGCTCAAAAGGTAAGACCGTAAATGCTTCAACAAGTTCAAATGCATCTTCACAGAATTTAAAGATTGCATATGTAGACTTAGATAGTATTCAGGAAAAATATGATTACTATCAAGAACAAATGAAAGAATTTGAAAAAAAGAAGGAGGCTGCTGATCGCGACCTTAATAGTGCTTTTCAAAAAATTGAGGGCGAACGTCAGGCCTTTATAAAAAGAGGCGAATCAATCACACAAGCCGAAGCTGAAAATTTCCAACGTGTTTATCAAGGGAAACTGCAAAATTTGGAAGAACAAAAAAGGGTATTGGAAAATAATATTGCAGGCGAAGGTGCCAAAACACTGGAAGTTTTGAAAGGAAAAATCAATGATTTTCTTGGTGAATACAATAAATCAAAAGGGTACAGTTATATCTTTTCTTATAGCTCAGGTGTAAATGTTTTGTTCTATAAGGATACAACATATAATATTACAGATGAGGTTGTAAAGGGGCTTAACGAAGCCTATACCAAATCAAAAAACGGAAAGTAAATAAGCATTGAATTCCTTATCTTCAATCCCGGTTATATCATAACCGGGATTTTTTTTATAAAAAACTACATACACCGATGTCAGAAAATACAGAATTCAAGCCCAGTCTGGGTTTACTGGATGCAACCATGATCGTTGCAGGTTCAATGATCGGATCAGGCATTTTCATTGTAAGTGCAGATATTGTCAGAAATGTTGGTAGCGCAGGCTGGTTGGTCTTTGTATGGCTTTTAACTGGTTTCATGACCATTAGTGCTGCATTAAGCTATGGAGAGTTGAGTGCCATGTTCCCTAAAGCTGGTGGCCAATATGTGTATTTGAAAGAGGCATACAATCCGTTGGTGGGATTTTTATATGGATGGAGCTTCTTTGCGGTGATCCAAACAGGAACCATAGCAGCAGTAGGTGTTGCTTTCGCGAAATTTGCCGGGTATTTCAACCCAAGTTTGAATATGACCGAAGAAAATGTGATAGCTCATATAGGAAGCATTAAAATTTATCCAGCACAGTTCTTAGCCATAGCCATTGTGTTATTACTGACATGGGTAAATACCCGCGGTGTGAAAGAAGGTAAATTTATTCAAACTACATTTACTGTTTCTAAACTACTTGCGCTCTTCGGGCTTATCATCTGTGGATTTCTATTCGTCAATAAAAGCTTTTGGTCTGAAAACTGGATGACAGGAATGCAATCACAAAAATTCATTACAAATTCAGACGGAAGCTTTTCATGGGAAGGAATAGGAGGAATTACTTTATTAGGTGCCATTGCGGCTTCTATGGTTGGTTCCATTTTTAGCAGTGATGCCTGGAACAATGTAACCTTCATCGCAGGAGAAATTAAGAATCCCAAACGAAACATTGGCTTAAGCCTGTTCTTTGGAACGTTATTGGTAACCATCATTTATGTTTCTGCAAATTTGATGTATATCAATGTTCTCCCACTCAGTGATATTGCAACTGCAAAACAGGATAGGGTGGCGGTTGCCGCAGCAAATGTCATTTTTGGAAATGCTGGAAGTGCAATCATAGCCATCTTGATTATGGTGTCAACTTTCGGATGTATCAATGGTCTTGTCTTGGCAGGATCCAGGGTATATTATACCATGGCAAAAGATGGACTTTTCTTCAAACAAGCTGGAGTGCTAAATAAAAATGCAGTTCCACAATGGGCCCTATGGAGTCAGGCTGTAGTAGCATCTTTACTTTGCTTGAGCGGAAAATATGGAGACCTATTAGACATGGTCTCGTTCATCGTTGTCATTTTTTATGTTTTAACCATCATTGGAATTTTTATACTCAGAAAAAAACGTCCTGATATGGAAAGGCCTTACAAAGCATTTGGTTATCCTGTTTTACCTTTCATTTATGTGTTGATGGGACTCGGTTTCTGTTTGTTGTTGATCAAGTTCAAGCCTGAATTCACTTGGCCCGGATTGATAATTACATTGATTGGTGTGCCTTTGTATTTTATAGCAGTACGCATTAAAAAATGATTTTATAAATCCATGAAGCAATCGGCTGTAATCGTTGCTGGTGGCTCCGGTACAAGAATGGGGGCAAGTATTCCCAAACAATTCATTGAGTTGCTTGGGAAACCTTTGTTCATGTATTCAATAGATGCATTCTTGCAGGCTTTTGAAGAAATACAGATTGTATTGGTAATGCCAGAAGATTTTATAGATTATGCTTTTGAAGTTCTCTCTTCTTTTCAATACCCCTTACATAGAATTTCGATTGTTAAAGGAGGAGTTACACGTTTTCATTCTGTCAAAAATGGATTGTCTGCAGTGAGTGTTGAAACCATTGTTTTTGTTCATGATGCTGTACGTTGCATGATTTCAAAGGAATTGATTCAAGCCTGTTATGAGGCTTGTATTGCATCTGGATCTGCTATTCCGGCCATCCCCGTAAGGGATAGTATCCGAACCATTCAACATGATGGTGTTTCTTCGATTGTTGATAGAAATAATTTGCGCATCATTCAAACTCCTCAAACATTTAATGCCTCAGATTTAAAAAAAGCTTTTGAGTCAGATTACCTGGAATCCTTTACGGATGAGGCTTCTGTTGCAGAGCGATATGGAATGAAAATACATTTAATTCCTGGAGAAGAATCCAACATCAAGATCACATTTCCGGAAGATCTTGCTTTTGCTGAATGGAGATTGAATCACAAAAATTGATTAACTCATTTTTTGCTCAACAGCTGTATTTCTAATTTTTGAAAGAATCTGATGGGCTACATCCAATGCCATAAATCCATCGATTTCAGATACAACTGTTGGTTGGTTTGATAGTATAGAATCTCTAAAGGCTGTTAATTCTGCCTTAATGGCATTTTGTTCAACTACTTCAGGATTTTCAACAGCAACCGTTTTTACACCATGTGGAGTTTCAATGTCGAAGCTGAACAAATCTTCATCTCCCTCACCTTTTAATTTGATGATTTCTGTTTTTTTGTCAAGAAAGTCTATGCCTATATATGCATCCTTTTGGAATAACCTCATTTTTCTCATCTTTTTCATGGATATCCTGGAAGATGTAAGGTTGGCTACACAGCCATTGTGAAACTCAATTCTGACATTGGCTATATCAGGAGTTTCAGTCATTACTGCAACACCACTGGCTGAAATATTCTTGATGTCGCTTTTCACCAAATGCAATACGATGTCTATATCATGTATCATGAGATCAAGAATCACACTTACTTCTGTTCCTCGTGGATTGAATTGAGCGAGTCTATGCACCTCTATGAACATCGGGTTTAGATTCTTGTTTTTTAAGGCTGCAAATGCGGGGTTGAATCTTTCAACATGTCCTACTTGAAATTTGACATTTGCTTCATTCACCAGCTTCAGAATCTTCTTGGCTTCATCCATATCATTTGCCAGAGGTTTCTCCACAAACACATGTTTACTATTTCGAAGGGCCAATTCACAAACCGGGAAATGAAACTGGGTAGGTGTTACAATATCTGCTGCATCTATGGCATCCATCAGGGTTTCCATATCATGGAAACGCTCTAGTCCGAATTTCTCTGTTACTTCAGCTGCAATCTGATCATTGGGGTCATAAAATCCAACCAGCTCTATACCATCAATCTCTTTCCAATTGCTGATATGGAATTTACCAAGATGCCCTGCTCCGAAAATGCCTAGTTTTAACATATGTCTACAAAGTTAGAGAAATAACTACGAAATTGCAGTCATGAAAAAGATCATCATAACAGTTGATGGCTGGTCTTCCTGTGGAAAAAGTACCATGGCACGTCAATTAGCCAAGGAATTGAATTATGTATTCATTGATTCAGGTGCGATGTACAGGGCTATAACACTCTACTTTATTCAAAAAAATATTGATGTAAGCGACAATAACTCTGTTCTCCAGGCATTGTCGAATATCAATCTTCATTTTGAAAATGACCATTACTCTGGACAAAATGTAATATTTCTGAATGGAATAAATGTGGATGCACAAATCAGGGAATTGGCAATTGCACAAAAAGTCAGTGAAGTTGCTGCAAATGCCTCTGTGAGGGCATTTGCTGTGGCCGAACAACAAAAAATTGGTGAACTGAAAGGGATTGTCATGGATGGAAGGGATATTGGAACCACTGTTTTTCCGCAAGCAGAATTGAAGATATTCATGACGGCCAATCAGGAAGTTAGGGTCAATAGGAGATATGCTGAATTAGTTGCAAAGAACCCAAACATAACAATTGATGAAGTAAGAGATAATTTGGCACAAAGAGATTATATCGATTCTCATCGAGAGGTTTCGCCATTGCGTAAAGCAGATGATGCTCTCATTTTGGATAATAGTGCCCTCACACCAAACGAACAACTAGCTATGGCACTTGCATGGGCTCAAGACAAGATCAATGGCTGATTATAGCCATTTTGAGCAGACTTCGTCCCAATCTAAGGCATCAGGGTAAAAGCTTACCAATTTTGCCATGACAGCCTCTACAATGGCGTCTGGGCAGGAAGCTCCGCTTGTGATGAGGATCTTTGGCTTTTTGCCAGTTGGCATGTAATCCATTTTTATGTATTCTTCATGTGTTATCCAATTAAAACCCTTCAATTCTGTAGATGAAATAATATCCTGTTCCGATTGAATAAAATAGGTTGGCAAAAGATGTTCGCATAATTCAACCAAATGTGAGCTATTGCTGCTTTTTCGACCACCAATAACAATGGCCAAATCTGCTTCTTGTTCTAACATGGCTCTTACAGCTGATTGATTGTCGTTTGTTGCATAGCAAAGTGTGTCACGGGTATCGGCAAATCTTTCAGCAATATTTGTTTCATCAAGATGATGGGTTTTTATCATCACCTCTTTTAGGTAATCTGCAATAGCCTGTGTATCTGTAGCCAACATGGTTGTCTGGTTTACTACACCAAATCTCGACAGATCACGGGTTAACTCAAATCCATCAGAATACCTGCCTTCAAATGTTTTTGCAAAATCTTCGCTTGCTCTATCTCCAGAAATATATTCCCCCAATACAATCGCCTCCTTCATATCATTGATCACAAGGGTAGGTGTATGTTCATTGCTATGGGAAAAGGTGGCCCTTGTTTCTTCATGGCTTGGTTTACCATGTACAATAACACTATAACCCTTTTCCGCAATCTGTTCTGCGCGGTTCCAAACCTTTTCCACAAAAGGACATGTTGTGTTATATTTTTCAATTTGAATACCTGTTGTTCTGAGTTTTTTCTCAATTTCAACTGTGGTTCCAAATGCAGGAATCATCACAATATCATCACTGTTTAAACTTTCGAATGGAATCAATTGATGACCTTTTGTATCCATCAGAAATTGAACACCTTTCGCAACCAGATCGTCGTTCACAAAAGGATTATGAATCATTTCACTTAGAAGAAAAATTCTTTTGCCAGGGTTTTCTTCAATGGTTTGAAATGCAATTTCAATGGCATTTTCTACACCATAACAAAATCCGAAATGCCTGGCTAGAAATATTTCCAATGAACTAAAGTCCAAGGATGTTGGAATGAAATCCTTTTTCAGCTTGTCGGCTTCTCTTCTTTTCTTTTTAATGGAAGATATCAGATGGCTTCTATATCCGGTAGGAATTGTGAATTGTTTCATAGCAAAAATTCAATACAAAGATACAGATTCTTGCCACCTCTATTCTGAATAATGACTCCCAATGTTTTATTATCTTGCCAATATGTTGAATAATTACAAGCAGGTTAAATGGATTGGGAAAACCAACGTATATGAAGTAAATCTGCGTCAATACACGGAAGAAGGCACCATACGGGCGTTTCAAGAGAAACATCTCGATAGGTTGCACCAAATGGGTATCGATGTTCTGTGGTTTATGCCCATCACCCCGATAAGTGAAAAAGGTAAAAAAGGTACACTCGGAAGCTATTATGCATGCTCTAGCTATACTAAAATCAATGCTGAATTTGGAAATTTTGTTGATTTTAATATTTTGGTTCAACACGCTCATGACCTTGGCATGAAAGTAATCATTGATTGGGTGGCAAATCATACAGGATGTGATCATGAATGGACTGAATTATATCCTGATTTTTATAAGCGAAATGAAGCTGGTGAATGTTATGACGCACATGGGTGGGACGATGTCATTGATCTGGATTATAATAATGCATCGCTTCGTGAAGAAATGATAAAATCGATGCGTTTTTGGATTGAATCATGCAACATTGATGGTTTCAGATGTGATATGGCCATGTTGACCCCGCAAGATTTCTGGCATCAGGCAAGAACAGGATTATTGGATTGTAAGGAGCTCCTTTGGCTCGCAGAATTAGACCCACTTGATAATCCTGATTATATGGAGGTTTTTGACTCTGCTTATACATGGAGATGGATGAATGATACAAAACATTTTCGTAATCAGGGTGCCAGAGAAATCTATCATTTGAAATATATTTTGGATCTATATAAGCAATCATTTCCTTCAAACGTATATCCTGCTTGGTTTACAAGCAATCATGATGAGAATAGCTGGAATGGAACTGAATATGAAAAATATGGAGAAATGGCCATTCCTCTTGCTGTTTTTTCGACCATGTGGAAGGGTATTCCCCTGATTTATAGTGGCCAGGAATTACCCAATGTAAAAAGACTTGCTTTTTTTGATAAGGATATCATCGCATGGTCTGCTATCCCTGTTCTTCATGGATTTTATAAAAAACTATTGTCATTTCGAAAAACAAACCAGGTTTTTCAAGGAAATGCAAATGATTCATTATGTTTTTTTACAAATAACAATGTAGATCATCATGTATTGAGTTTTGAACGAAAATTCAACAATCAATCTATATTGGTGGTAATCAATTTCTCTGAATATCCTTTGCACAATGTACAAATAGAAACAGTTGGTTTATTAGGTGTATATACAGAACTATTTTCTGCATCTACACAAGTATTCAATGGAGGGCATCAATATTTTCATTTTCAGCCTTGGGGATATCAGATTTGGTATCAATAAAAAAGCGGACCATTTAGTCCGCTTTTTATAAAATATTGAATTTTTCTTAGTCTGTGATTTCAATTGGATATTGATATACACCATCGTAGCCAGGATAAAAACCTTCTAAAGTCACCCTCTTCGGATCTTTGGCCAAGACTGCATTGAGCTCTTCAATAGATTTGACTTCTGTTCCATTGGCTTTCAGAATAACAAATCCATCTCTCATTCTGGTTTGGTCATCTATTAAACCTGATCCAATTTTTGAAACGATGATTCCACCTTTAACACCATACTCAGTAGACTTTTTCTTGTCTAAATTTTGTAACGTAGCGCCAAGTTTATCAGATATGGTATTTTTTACAATTTCATAGCTACCAGACTTGTTTTTAAGCGTAACAGAAGTTGTACTTTCTTTTCCAGACCTCAGATAGGTAACAGTTATTTTGTCTCCAGGTTTGTAGCCTGCAATTTGTTCAACCATTTCACTCCCTGTATTTACTTTGGAACCATTGATCTTTGTGATATAATCACCTGATTGGATTCCTGAACTTGCCATAGCGCCATCTTTTGCAACATCTATAACATAAACACCAGTTCCATTTTTATATCCAAGTTTGGTTTTTTGCTCTTCTGGTATGTTATCTGGGGCATAAGATATTCCCAAATATGCACGTTGAACCGCTCCATATTGAAGAAGGTCATTGATTATTTTTTTAACAATATTCACAGGAATGGCATATGAATAGCCAGCGTAAGAGCCTGTAGGGGATGCAATTGCAGAAACGATACCTACCAATTCTCCATTGGTATTGACCAAAGCCCCTCCTGAATTTCCCTGATTTACCGCTGCGTCAGTTTGAATATAAGATTCAATTGGCGATGCACTTTTCTTTGAGTTCAAACCTAAAGAACGGGCTTTAGCACTTACAATACCTGCTGTTACTGTGGTTTCAAGGTTTAGGGGATAGCCAACTGCCAAAACCCATTGTCCCAACTTTACATTATCGGAGTTTCCATATAATAAAAATGGCAGTGCTTTTTCTTCAATCTTAATCAGTGCAAGGTCACTGCTTGGATCTGTTCCTATCAATTTTGCCTTGTATTGTTTTTTATTGCTGAGCGTTACATTGATTTCATTTGCTTCATCAATAACATGATTGTTGGTGACAATATAACCATCTTCACTGATTACAACTCCAGAGCCGCTGGCTCTTTGTGGCATATTTCTCATTTGAGGACCACCAAAAAAATCCTCAAAAAGATCATCTCCAAACACGTCGCCAAATGGAGATTTTTTCACTTTAGGCAGGTTGTTACTTGCTTGATTGTTTCCAATCAACGTTGTAATATGTACAACGGCAGGAACAGCTGCTTGTGACGCGGGTTGGAAATCAACGGCTGCAACGGGTGCTCCGTTCTTACTGTCAAAAAATCCTGCATAACTGGCTGGCAGTTTGCTAATAGAATCCTGAATGGCCCCTGGTTTACGGATAAATGCATCATAACCAAACATGGCCACAGTGGTGGTTGCCGCACTAATCAATACAACCGGTAAAATCTGTTTGATGTTCATGGTAATTTTTTTTTAATGAGTAATCAATTTTTGTGCCTGAGTTCATTGCAATTAACTAAACCTGTCTGAATTTCAGTATACCATGAATCCCTTTTAACAAATTCTTATGCGGATTACCTTAATATGATGTGGATAATTGGCTGAAATTCAATCCTGGCTTAAAGTTTACTTAAAAATGACAAGGTGTCAATCCCATCTGCAAAATCGGTCATTTTGGGCTTTTGGGCCATGCCGAAAGATATATATTCCTTGCCTATGATGCATTGAATCTTATTCATATCAAGCGAAGCCATCACTTCTTCCCTGTTCTTATAAAATCTATAATTGAGCTGTCCTATAGGAGAAAAAGGACTTTCATGTTCAATCAATACAATCGATTCATTCGTCATGTAGAACTGATTATTCATGATAGCAATGGTAAGCTGGTAGTCAAAATTATTGCGATATTTTGCATGCTCCTTGTAGTAATCAAATTTTCTCAATGCCGTTAATAATGGAACAAAATCATAATCTACCGGTACCAATACCTGTGTAACATTTCTGCATCCAAAGCCAAAATACAGCTGAATATCATCAGCAAGTAAAGAAAGCTCTTCCTGGGTTTCTTCGCCAGTTAACAAGGCAATGGAAGTTCTATTTTTTCGTATGATATTGGGATATTTTTGAAAATATTGTTCAAAATATCGGGCTGTATTATCGCTGCCCGTAGCAATATAAGCATCACATCCTTTTAGCATATCATCAATTTGAATAAAATCAGTGATCTCTGGAAATGCTGATTCAGCCCATTTTAATAGATATTTCATCAGGGTTTCATCCTTAGAAGAAAGCTTGATCCGTTGTTTGTGTCCGGATAAAAACACACAAACCATGTCATGGAATCCTACCAGAGGTATATTGCCAGCCATCACCAACCCGATGGTTTTTGGACTTTCTCTTATGTCAGGGATATTGTATGTGGCTATAAAATCCTGCAATATGGATTGGTCAAGCATTGATTTTGCAATATTTTGAAGCGAAATATCAATATTTGCTGGTATGAACCAATTATTTCTGGCTGAGGCGTCCATTTTGGCAATTTCAAGATCAGGATGACCACTTAGGATGTAAGCTCCAATGGCTGATAAAACTTCAATTCTTCTTTTTAAATTCATTTTTAATTTTTCAATTCTATTATTTACCTTTATAAAGCTATTCAGGATACAAAAATAAATCCTTATTCAACCCCAAAAAATTCAATTATTATGGCGATTAAGATTACAGACGAATGTATCAATTGTGGTGCATGCGAACCAGAATGTCCAAACAATGCAATTTATGAAGGCGGAGTAGAGTGGGCAGTTGCCGAAGGTACAACAGTTAAAGGATCTTTTTCTTTATTAGATGGTTCAGTTGTAGATGCAGATGCTAAAAATGCACCAGTTAGCAACGACACCTATTATATCACCCCAAACAAATGTACAGAATGTCAAGGTTTTCATGAAGAGCCTCAATGTGCTGCTGTTTGTCCGGTTGATTGCTGTGTTCCTGATGAAATGTATGTAGAAACAGTTGAAGAACTCTTGGCTAAGAAGGAAAAACTTCACATTTAATAAAGTATCAGGTTTTAATATCATGAGGTGAAGGTATATTCCTTCACCTTTTTTTATATTTGCTTTCAATCTTTATTCCTTTTCTTTGTTCAAATTCATTTCATGGGAAAGCCAGTTATAGCTTTTGTTACCGGTGGATATTCTTCTGAGTCAGTCATCTCCTATAAAAGTGCCCTTACAATTGAGGCAAATGTAGATAGGTGTAAATATGATATGTATCGTATTGATATCACACCTGAAAAGTGGTTTTATCCTGACTTAAATGGAAATGAAATTCCAGTTGCAAAAGATGATTTTTCAATCATGATTGAAGGTCAAAAGATTCATTTTGATGCAGTGTTGATTGGTATTCATGGTACTCCTGGGGAAGATGGAAAATTGCAAGGATATTTTGATTTAATGGGCATTCCCTATACCTCATGTGACGCTACAACTTCAGCAATTACATTCAATAAAAGGTATACCTGTGCAGTGGCTGGTGCTTCCGGATTTAATGTAGCAAAGTCAATTCTCTTGTTCAAGAATACCTATAACCCTGCTCATAATATAGCAACTGATTTGAAATTTCCGGTATTTGTGAAACCCAACAATGGCGGATCTAGTATAGGGATGAGCAAAGTCAATCATGTGGATGGCTTGAAGTTAGCCATAGACAAGGCTTTTAAAGAGGATCAACAGGTTTTAATTGAAGAATTCATTTCAGGCAGGGAATTTACCATTGGCGTATTCAGATCCCAAGGCAAGATTATCACATTGCCATTCACCGAGATCATCACTAACAATGAGTTTTTTGATTTTGAAGCGAAATATGAAGGAAAAGCTACCGAAGTTACACCTGCAAACTGTGATGAATCCATTGCTCAAAAAGTGAGAGACGCAGCGACTGGAATTTATGCAGTATTCAACTGTAGAGGTGTTGTTAGAATGGATTTTATTTATCATTCAATAGAAGAGATACCATATTTGTTAGAAATAAATACTGTACCTGGTCAAAGTGCTGCTAGTATTGTTCCCCAACAGGTAGCTGCTATGGGACTAGAACTGAAACAATTTTATTCGATGCTCATTGATGATGCATTGGTACAAAAAAATATATCATAAAATGGATTTTACATTCATTACAAAAAGGCCCTTATGGCAAAATATACTTGCAGGAATAGGCATATCATTTGCCATTATTGCCATCTTTTTATTGATGTTGAATCTCATCACCAATCATGGCGAGTATCTTACTGTTCCTGAGGTAAAAGGAAAGGATTATAAAACGATTCAAGCTGATTTGGAACAAAAAGGTTTTGATGTGTATATCCAGGATTCTATATATGTGGATACACTTGCTCCTAATATCATCATCAAACAATTTCCTGAACCAGAGGCAACCGTAAAAGTTAATCGAGCAATTTACCTTACCATAAATTGTGCTGTGCCTCCAACAATTAATATGCCTAACCTGATAGGTATGAGCATACGTAACGCAATTTTGGAATTGAAATCTTTGGGTCTAAAGTTAGGTGATACTACATCGGTACCTGATATTGCAAAAAATGCAGTTAAAGATCAATTGGTTGCTGGCAATCAGGTAAAGCCAGGTTCTCCAATTAGAATGGGAACATATGTGGATTTGATTGTTGGAGCAGGTTTAGGTGGCGACGAAGTAGCAGTACCTGATTTATTTGGACTAACTTATCAAGAAGCAAAACTTGTATTGGAAGTGAACGGTTTGCAAGCAGGTGTTGTATTGTTGGATGATAATTTAACGGATACCACACAAGGGTATGTATACTGGCAAAATCCACTTCCAATCAATGGCACTGCAACACAAAATACCATTCGAAGT
>CANFHO010000032.1 GCA_947447005.1 Chitinophagaceae bacterium | reverse complement strand
TAATATGGTTGGATCCTTGAGTATGTTGGTTTTGGAAAAAAGGAAAGACATACAGGTTTTGATGGCAATGGGAGCAGATACTTCAGTCATTAAAAAAATATTTTTGGCAGAAGGGGTCCTCTTGGGTGTAATTGGCACGATAGGAGGAGTTGCTATTGCGCTGCTATTATATTACTTGCAAATAACGTATAAACTAGTGCCACTGCAGGGAGCTTCCTTTCTGATTGACTACTATCCTGTTAAAATAGTGTATTCAGATTTCATCTTAGTAACTACAACAGTATTTTGTATTGCAATAGGGGCATCATGGATACCCGCTTCCAAGGCATCCAAAGAGGTTTTTGAATTAAGAAATTAAATGATCCTAATAGTCTCCGAGTGTTTCAGGGAGTTGAGCTAAGGCTTTTGCTAGTTGCTCATCATTAGGTGCAATTCCATGCCAGCCGTGGTCATTTTCCATAAAATCAATTCCCTTACCCATGAGTGTATGCATCATGATAGCGATAGGTTTACCCTGACCTGTCATGCTTTTCGCCAATTCTAATTTGGCTACAACATCATCCATATCATTCCCTTGCATCTCGATGGTTGTCCATCCAAATGCATCAAATTTCTCTTTTATATTTCCAAGACTTAAAACTTTGTCGGTTGGGCCGTCTATTTGCTGTCCATTCCAGTCAATTGTTGCAATGAGATTGTCAACTTTATTATGAGCGGCGAACATCACTGCTTCCCAGATTTGTCCTTCCTGTAATTCACCATCCCCATGTAATGTGAAAACGGTATGAGCATCACCGTTTAATTTTTTAGATAATGCCATTCCAATTCCAACACTGAGTCCTTGCCCTAAAGAACCTGAAGCAATTCTTACACCTGGCAAGTGTTCATGCGTCGTAGGGTGCCCCTGAAGTCTGGTACCTAACTTACGGAAGGTTCCCAGTTCATTGATGGGGAAATAGCCAGATCGGGCAAGACAAGAATAAAATACAGGCGAAATATGCCCATTTGACAAGACAAATACATCTTCATTGATACCATCCATATTAAAAGATGGATTATGATTCATTATCTTGAAATATAGTGCAGTGAGAAAATCTGTACATCCCAATGAACCACCAGGGTGTCCACTTTGAACGCCATGTACCATTCTGACAATATCCCTTCTTATCTGAGATGCAGTTTCCTTTAAAGAACTCATTTCTATGATTTTGTGCGAAATTAATTTATTTGTTTCATTATTTTAATCATTCAAATTAATTCATGAAAGAATACAATAAGTTTAAACCTTATAACGTTTAATTGGTCTATCTTTGTGTCAAGAAACGCCAAAGTCAATTGATTAGAAGATAATTAACCTTTAAAATCAATTTTACGATTCTTAAAACAACAAAATGGATTCTATCATTTTAGTCTCATTGGTTTCATTCTTTGTTGCTTTCACATCTATCCCAGTTGTGATTAAAATCTCCGACTCCAAAAAATTATTTGACAATCCTGGTGCAAGAAAGGTTCATTTCACTCCAATCCCTTCATTGGGTGGTGTTGGTTTGTTTGCCGCCATCATTTTTTCCATTTGCGCGTTGGTCCCTTTTGCTTCAGCACCCTGGATACAATATTTCATAGCGGCATCAGTTATTGTATTTTTTCTTGGCATGAAGGATGACATACTTTTGCTTTCACCGATGAAGAAGTTCACCGGTCAGTTTTTGGCAGCCTTTTTATTATCCTATCAAGGTCATTTTCAACTTACTTCACTATACGGCTTCATTGGAATGGGAGAACTTCACCCCATTGTTTCAATGATTTTCACCTATTTAACTGTAATGGTAATCATCAATGCCTTCAATTTGATTGATGGTGTGGATGGTTTAGCAGGAACACTGGGCCTGATTTCAACTTTGTTTTTCGGTGTTGTGTTCATGATGGAGAAAGACATGCCATTCGCTGCATTGGCTTTTGCTACTTCAGCCGCATTGGTGGGATTTTTGATTTATAATTTTGCTCCAGCCAAAATTTTTATGGGCGATACTGGCTCTTTATTTCTGGGTTTGATCAATGCAGTTCTTGTAATTCATTTCATTAATGTAGAATCCATAAATTCTTCTGTACTTCATTTTACTGCTGCACCTGCTATTGGTGTTGCAGCGTTATTTGTGCCATTGATGGACACATTACGCGTTTCATTCATTAGAATATACAATGGTCGTTCTCCATTCGATCCGGATAAAAACCATATACATCATATTCTTTTAAAAAGAGGCTACAGTCATGCCAAGGTTACAATGATTCTTGCTGTTGTGAGCATTATGTTTATCGGATTCGCTATCCTCGCTCAGCCATTGGGTATCAATTTTCTGATTCTTTCCCTATTTGCACTTGCTTTTACGGGTGTTGCTGTTTTCAATTGGGGTACAAAGATTTCCAGAATCAGGGTAGTTCAAAACAGGTCCTTGTCTGAAGAAAAAACTATTTTTTCTTCAAAAGTCATCACTCCAAGTGGTATCAAGGATCTGGAAATCAACAACTGATCTTACAAATTTTTCTTTTCCTTTTCATTCATTAGATTTGCAGACCAAAGTGAACAACTATGTCTGAAGAACTTGATATGCAAATAGAAGAGACCTCTTCCTTAATGGAAAAGGCAATAGCACACCTGGAAGCTGAACTCGTAAAGATCAGAGCAGGAAGGGCCAACCCTGTGATGTTTGATGGAGTGGTGGTTGATTATTACGGTTCCCCCACCGCAATTGCTCAGGTAGCAAATATTTCTGTTGCAGACGCCAGAACTCTTACCATACAGCCATGGGAAAAAAATATGTTACAACCTATTGAGCGTGCAATTATTGCAGCCAATCTTGGTGTAACTCCTCAAAATGATGGAAGTATCATCAGAATTTTTCTCCCACCTCTCACCGAAGAAAGAAGAAGAGAAATTGTAAAGCGCGTTCAGGGAGAAGGCGAACAATCAAAAGTAGCCGTTCGAAATATCCGAAGAGATGCAGTGGAAGCAGTTAAAAAACTCCAGAAAAATGGATTGAGCGAAGATATTGCCAAGAATGCCGAAGAAGAAATTCAGGATCTAACCAACAAGCATATTGCCTTGATTGACAAGCATCTCGCTGCAAAAGAAAAAGAACTGATGAGTGTATAGGCTGATTGTTATTTATTGGCCAAGCGCACCCCAATCAAGATGATTAGCAGCCCAATAACCTGAAAAAGACTTACTGTTTCACCCGCCTGCAATCCCCATAAAATAGCTACGAAGGGTATTCCATAGGTTACCATAGAGGCGAAAACGGGCCCTGCTTTTTTCATGAGCATGTAAAACATCACAGATGCAATGCAGGTTCCGGCAATACCAAGCAACATGCTTGCTCCTGTTGCTTTGACCCAAACTGTATTACTTAGATCAATCTGACTGAAAAAACCAGTACCCAGCAAAATAAAAATGGTAGGTATAATGAGAGACGAAAAGGCTATAGTAGCAACATTGGTTGCAGTTGCTTCTTTTAAATATTGATGTACAACATTCGCGTTCAATCCATATAAGATCGTAGCGATCAACACCATCAGATAATAAGTATAAAAACCAATTTCAACGGATCCCATTTGGGTAATCATGGGAAGTACCATGCCAATAAAGCCTATGATGACGCCTATCCATTTACCCCATTCATTCTTTTGTTTGAAGAATATTGCACCAATGATGATTGTAAATAAAGGTGTTGTTGAATTTAGAATGCCTGCCAATGAACTCGCAATGACAGTTTCTGCTAAACAAAATAGATAAGCAGGAAAAAATGTGCCCACAAACCCAGATAATACAATGGGCCAGATGAGTTTTTTTGGTGTTTCTCTTAAGGCTTTAGATAGTAATGGAAGCATCACCAGCCCTGCACTCAATATTCTCAAGGATGCCACCTGATATGCATTCAATGCTGTTAAACCAGCTTTCATTAAAATAAAAGAACTTCCCCAAGTAAGGCATAAAAGCACAAATAGGGTCCATTTTATCACTCCATTATTTTTCATGTGTGCAAATCTCGGTAAAATGCTTAATTAAGGACTATTAATTTTTGGTCCAAATGATTATATTTGTCGCCTTACACCGTATAATTAAAAGAAGTTGAACACAGCAACATACCAAATAAAATTACCGCAGTTTGAAGGTCCTTTTGATCTTTTGCTCTTTTTCATTGAGCGGGATGAACTGGATATTTATAATATTCCCATCAAAAACATTATTGATGATTTCCTTCATTTCATCAGACAATCTGAGGATGATAATATTGAACTCAGCAGTGAATTCATATTATTCATTTCAACGCTAATGCGTATTAAGGCAAAAATGCTTTTGCCAAGAAAGGAGGTGGATGAGCATGGAAATGAAATTGATCCTCGTCAGGAATTGATTGATAAAATCCTTGAATACAAAAAATTCAAAGAAGCATCCTTGAAATTGGCTGAATTGGAGCAGCAAAGGATGTTTATGGTGAAGCGTGGAAATTTACAAAATGATCTTCATGCTATAGGCGAAGAAGCCTCTGAAGGAACCGAAATACAATCGATCTCTCTTTTCAAGCTCATGAAAGTGTTTGAAAAAGTGATGCAACGTGTGCACGATCGCCAAAACAAACCTCAGCATATTGTATACAAGTATAACTATACGATGGAAGAGAGTAGAGAGTATATCCTGAAAATCAGTGGAGATGAAAAGACGATGTCTTTTGAAAAATTATTTGATGTGTGTAATGATCGCTTGCAGGCTATCTTCTTTTTCTTAACCATTTTGGAGTTGGTACAACAAAATTACCTTGCTATTATCATAGGAGAAGGAAGAAATAATTTTATCATTGAATACAATGATAACAGACAGGAAGACGCTCCCATGGACGTTATTGCGTAACCGTCACAACCGATTTCATCATTTCTCTTGCTGTTGCAATGATGGCTTCTGCATCATAATGACATTCATGTTGCAATTCTTTTTGTGAACCATGCTCAACAATTCTGTCGGGTATACCAAGCATTTTCACATGAGCGCTATACCCATGCATCGACATGAATTCCAAAATAGCTGAACCAACACCACCTATAACGGTACCATCTTCAACAGTAATGATCTTGCTGTAATTTGAAAACACCTCATGAAGCATCGCCTCATCCAATGGCTTTATAAACCTGAGATCATAGTGTGCTGGGTCAATGCCGTCTGTTTTCAATTCACGTATAGCTTTAGAAGCAAAATTGCCTGGGTGTCCGAATGATAGTATGGCAATATCTTTTCCATCTTTTAGTTTTCTCCCTTTCCCGATTGTAATTTCTTTCATTTCAGTCTGCCATTCGGGCATCATTCCTTCTCCACGCGGGTAACGAATCACAAAAGGAAGTTTTGTTGATTCTAATTGGGATGTATACATCAAATCACGCAGCTCCGCCTCGTTCATTGGAGAACTGATAATCATATTAGGAATGCAGCGCATGTATGAAATGTCGTAAACTCCATGGTGGGTTGGGCCATCATCGCCAACCAGGCCGGCTCTATCCAAACAAAAAACAACAGGAAGTTTTTGTAAAGCCACATCATGGACTACCTGATCGTACGCCCTTTGCATGAACGATGAATAGATATTACAAAACACCCTAAGTCCCTGTGTAGCCATTCCTGCACTGAGTGTAACGGCATGTTGCTCACAAATTCCTACATCTATAGCCCTGTCTGGCATTTCATCCATCATAAATTTGAGAGATGAGCCAGAAGGCATAGCAGGTGTGATGCCAAAAATCTTATTGTTTTTTCTGGCAAGTTCAATGATTGTTTTGCCGAAAACATCCTGGTATTTTGGAGGCTGTGGGGTTTCAAATGTTTTCTTGAATATTTCCCCAGTCACTTTATCAAACAAGCCTGGTGCATGCCATTTTGTTTGATCTTTTTCGGCCAATGCATATCCCTTGCCCTTGGTGGTAATGACATGCAATAATTTGGGTCCTGGTATATCTCTCAAATCTTTCAGCGTCTCCACCAGTTTGGTGATATTATGACCATCTATGGGTCCAAAATATCTCATCTGCATGGATTCAAAAAGATTACTTCGTTTATTGATGAAGCCTTTGATACTATGTTCCAGTTTACTGGCTACTTCTCGTGTAAAATGTGCACCCCTTGGCAATTTTCCCAATGTATTCCAAATCTCATCCTTCAACTTATTGTAGGTGTGAGAGGTGGTAATATCAGTCAGGTACTCACGCAATGATCCAACATTTGGATCAATGCTCATGCAATTGTCGTTTAATATGACCAGTAAGTCGGAATCGGCGACCCCTGCATGGTTCATTGCTTCAAATGCCATTCCGGCTGTCATCGAACCATCGCCAATCACTGCAACCGCCTTGCGATCTTTTTCGCCATTGTGTTTTGCGGCCAATGACATACCCAAAGCAGCAGAAATGGATGTGGAGGAATGACCTACACCAAATGAATCATATTCACTTTCAGATCTTTTTGGAAAACCACTCAGGCCACAGTATTTTCTGTTGGTTGGAAAATTATCCCTTCTTCCAGTTAAAATTTTATGTCCATATGCTTGGTGACCCACATCCCATACCAATTGATCATAGGGTGTATTATATGTATAATGCAGTGCAACGGTAAGTTCAACTACACCCAAGCTGGCAGCAAAGTGACCACCATGAACACTCACCACATCAATGATGTACTGGCGCAATTCATCACACACCTTGTGTAGATCCTCCTTTCTGATCATTTTCAGATCATCAGGAGAGTCAATTGTTTTCAATAAATCGCCAGGAACTATCTGCATAAATGGTTTAATTGCCAATGATTGATAAACTAAAACACAAAAGAACGTTTTTTGTTCTGAACATATACAAAATCAACTGAGTAAAGATAGTTAAAATAGCAGGATGGTACAAGAGTTGAAAACTTTCTAATGTATTCCCAGGACCAGTTGCCCCCATCATTTACCTCTGATAAAATTTACAGCACTTTTAAACATTGATTTTTTAGATTTGGGCTAATTATGTCTATCAGAAAAATACCACATTATTGGCTTTCTCAACTCTTAGGGTGGGGTACTTTTATCGCAATCAATACATTTTTTGCCATCACCTTCAATCAATTCGGTCCGCAATATTTATATCGTTTGGGAATTTTTGTAGGAATCGGACTTTTCCTCACACATTTGATGCGTTATTTTATTCACAAGGTGGAGTTAATGAAGCGACCATTGAATTTGCAATTGGTTGGCTTCCCCTTGATTACCTTGCTTTTTTCTATATTGATTGGCATATCAGAAACATACCTCACCGTTTTATTAAAAATGGAATATAAAGAGGAGATGAAATTGACGCTCTCCCAAAAACTGACTGGCAATATTTTTCCTGCATTTGTTTACATGCTCATTTGGAATGGGATTTATTTCATTTATCATTATGTTGCCGAATCCAGGCAACGGCAGGTGGATAACCTGAAGTTGGAGATGTTGGTTAAATCGCTGGAATTAAAAACCATCAAGGCACATATCAATCCACATTTTATTTTTAATTCATTGAACAGCATCAGGGCATTGATTGATGAAAATCCTCAACGTGCAAGAATGGCTATCACAGCATTGAGCAATATCCTGCGAAGCAGCATGAGCTCTGACTTACAAGAAACAATAACGCTGGAAAAGGAATTGAGTATTGTAAAAGATTATCTGGATCTGGAAAAAATAAGGTTTGAGGATAGGCTTAAAATTTCATATGAAATTGACGAGGATACCCTTGACAATCAGGTTCCGCCAATGATGTTGCAAACATTGGTAGAGAATGCAATTAAACATGGAATTGGAAAGATACTGGCAGGTGGGGAAGTGATTATCAGAGCAACAGAGGACGATGGTTTCTTCCAAATAAATGTCTTGAATACGGGACGATTGGAATCAACGTCCAATAATGAAGGATTTGGACTTCAAAGTACTGAGAACAGGCTGAGTTTATTATTTGGAGAAAAAGCCAGTTTTCAAATTTCTCAAAATAATCAAGGGATGGTCGAAGCAACCGTAATGATCCCTGGCGAAAAAAAATAGCGTATGAAAAAAACAGCATTGATTGTAGACGATGAAAGATTGGCCCGCAACGAGCTCAAAAAAATGTTGCAGGATTATCCGGAAATAGAAATCATTGGAGAAGCTGTGCATGCAGATGAAGCAAAAAAAATGATTGAAGAGAACAATCCGGATTTGATTTTTCTCGATATTCAGATGCCTACCAAGACTGGATTTGATCTTCTGCAAGAGTTGGATCGAACACCCAATGTCATTTTTACTACAGCTCATGATGAGTATGCGTTGAAGGCATTTGAAGTGAATGCGTTGGATTATTTATTGAAGCCTATCGATCCTAAAAGACTTTCAGATGCACTCCAAAAGTGGATGGTTTCTGAAGAAAGGGAAATGGGTTCAAATGATGTAAAAAATGAATTCAGGCCTTTCTTGAGCGATGAGGATCAGGTTTTTGTAAAAGATGGTGAAAAGTGTTGGTTTGTAAAGCTGTCTGAGATTCGTTTGTTTGAATCCGTAGGAAACTATGCCAGGGTTTTCTTTGGGAATAATAAGCCTTTGATACTCAAATCACTCAATTCTCTTGAAGAACGTTTGGACCAAAGGGTCTTTTTTAGGGCCAATAGAAAACACATTGTAAATCTTCGAATGATTGAAAAAGTTGAGCCGTTTTTCAATGGTGGCCTTCTCCTCGAAATAAAGGGAGGAGAAAAAATAGAGGTTTCCAGGCGACAAGCGGTGAAGTTTAAAGAGATGATGAGTTTATAACAGGTTGGAACATGACTGCTTGATGGCCATTATGTCTTACTTTTGCCAAAAGGAATATTTTGATTGTAATTGATAATATTTTAGTGAGTGATGAAATTGCTGAGGCAGAATTTGTTTGCAATATTTCCAAATGCAAAGGTGGTTGTTGTGAAGATGGAGATGCAGGCGCTCCATTGTCAGATGCCGAATTGGATGAAGTTAAAAAGGCATATGAGATTGTGAAGTCACGCATGTCAAACGATGGCGTCAAAGAAGTAGAAAAAAATGGATTATACAGGTATGATCGGGAATTTGGTTGGGTAACTCCTACCGTAGATGATAAAATCTGTGCTTACGGTTATAAGGATAATCAGGGTGTCATCAAGTGTGTTTTTGAAGAGGCGTATAATGAAAAGCAGATTCACTGGAAGAAACCAATTTCATGCCATCTGTATCCCATTAAAAAGAGCAAGAGCAAATATTCCAACAATGAAATGTTGAACTATGAGCCACGCACAGACCTCTGCAGCTCTGGTTGTTCTTTTGGTAAGGAATTGAAAGTGCCTGTTTACAAGTTTTTGAAGGAACCCATTATTCGTGCTTATGGTGAAGATTTCTATGAGGTACTTTCTCAAATAGCTGAATCTTATTACAACGAAAACAAGAAGAAATAAAATTCATTCCATGTCAACGACCGCTTCCATATTCAAGGACAAGAGTGCAGAGAAAGCCGCCGATTTAAAACATCGTAAAACAATCAATTACAATATCAGTAAATACAATGCTATTGTACCGATTGGGAAATCTCAGTTTGTTGATGTTGACATGGTGCGTGAAAGGGCTAAGAACATTAAATGGAAAGCGCTGGAGAATCTGGATGTGTATTTGGAAAAATTCGAAAAAAATCTTTTACGCAAAGGTGGAAAAGTGATCTGGGCTGAAAATGCAGAACAGGCTTGTGAAGCTGTACTCAAAATTTGCAGAGAAAAATCATGTAAGTCTGTTGTGAAGAGCAAAAGCATGGTCACAGAAGAAATTCATCTGAATGATTTCCTTGAAAAGCATCATATTGAAAGCATTGAAACAGATTTGGGGGAATATATACAGCAGCTCGACAATGAGCCTCCATATCATATTGTAACCCCAGCGATGCATAAAAGCAAGGAAGATGTTGCCAGGGTTTTCAATGAACACCTTCATACGCCTTTGACCCTCACCCCTGAAGAACTGACTTTGGTTGCAAGAGAAAAACTCAGGCATAATTACGTTACTTCTGAAGTGGGAATTACTGGTGCCAATTTTTTAATAGCAGATACAGGAAGCATTGCAATTACAGAAAACGAAGGGAATGCACGCCTGAGTGCAGGTTGGCCTAAAACACATATTGTTATAACCGGGATTGAAAAAGTGATTCCATCCATTGGTGATTTGGCAATGTTTTGGCCTCTTCTTGCTACATATGGTACTGGTCAACAAGTAACAGTGTATAATTCAATCTTCAGCGGACCAAGACAATCCAACGAGACAGACGGACCTGAAGAAATGTATGTGATTCTTCTTGATAATGGACGAACGAATATATTGCAGGATCCTGTTTCAAGAGAAAGCCTTTATTGCATCCGTTGTGGTGCATGTTTGAATGCTTGTCCTGTATATAAAAATATTGGCGGACATAGTTATGGTACAACATACAGCGGACCCATTGGAAGTGTTATCACACCTAACTTAAAAGGTCTTGGTGATTGGAATCATTTAAGCACAGCCTCCTCCTTGTGTGGGAACTGCACTGAAGTTTGTGCTGTTAAGATAAATCTACATGAATTGCTTTTGCATAATAGGAGAGAGACTGTCAAGACCGGTAAAGGAAACATGATGGAAAAGATTGCATGGTCTATGTGGCAGGAAGGCATGCTACACCGAAGCATGATGAACATGGGAAATGGGAAAGTCAAGAATTGGATGATCAATCGAATGGTGAAAAGCTGGACGGCACATCGATCTGATATGAAGTTTCCAGATAAGAATTTCAATCAGCAATGGAAAGAAAGATCAAAGGGAAAGTAAAGTAGTACTTGGGCAGATACATTTTTTATACCTTATTACTTTTGATCTGTGTCTTTTGACTTGTACTCCTTCTCAATTTTCTTCTGAAACTGTTGTTTACCAGGTAAACACCAAAGAGTGTTACAACCGTACCTCCAACAATAAACCAGCTAAGGTCCTCACCTATGATAAGATTCCCCAATATGACTGCAATGATGGGGTTGATATAAGAGTGTATGGACACAAGCGTTGCGGGGAGTCGCTTTAAGGCATATACATATGCTCCAAAAGCAATTACAGAACCTATGATTATCAGGTATAATATTGCCATCCATGCTTCAGCAGGAACTTTAGAATAGGATACAAAATTTCCAGAAAAATAGGAATAGGCGTTGAGAATGATTCCGCTGGTAAACATCTGCCATCCCAAAGAAAAATACGGGTCCATGTCTTTGGCTTGCTTAACAGTAAGCAGTGTTCCCATGCCCCAGGTCAGGCTGGCAATCAATCCAAAAATAATTCCCAAAGAAAAATCGGAATGAAAGATTTTTTGAACATAGTCAAAGAATGTTATGGCAACTCCCATAAAACCCAACAGGATACCAATGACTGTTTGAACTTTAAACCTGATATGTTTAAAAAAGATATAACTCAAGAGAACTACCCAAATAGGAGTGATAGCGGCCACTACTGCACCTAGTCCACTAGGCATGTAAACTAGCGACAAAACACTGAGCCCATTGCTAAGAACAAACATGATGACAGACATCCAAATGATGCGCCAGATTTGATGTTTCTGAGGGATCATTTTTTTGAACAGAGCAAAATATAGAACATACATGGCTCCACCCAATAAATGTCGGAGTCCGGATAGTTGCAATGCTGGTATATGTTTGATGCCAACTTTGGAAGCAAGCCAAGTGGTTCCCCACAATACTGAAACCACACCCACTGCAAACATGGCTTTCCCCCTTTTAGATCTTTTTCTTCTTCTTCCGGATTTGCTTCTTTTGTAAAGCATGATCCTAAGAATCCGTATCGCCCTTATTGCCATGAGATAGTTTTATGTTCTAATGTCTGAAATGCCTCATGCCAGTCATCACCATGGCAAGACCATTTTGTTGGCAATATTCTATCGAATCTTTGTCACGAATTGAACCACCTGGTTGAATATATGCTTCAATCCCTTCTGCATGACCCATTTGGACACAGTCATTGAATGGGAAAAATGCATCACTTGCCATCACAGCACCTTTGAGATCAAAATTGAATTGTTTTGCTTTCTCAACAGCATGTCTGAGTGAGTCTATCCTGGAGGTTTGTCCGCAACCTTTTCCGATCAATTGTTTATTTTTTGTGAGAGCGATTGCATTCGATTTCAGGTGTTTACATACTTTATTCGCAAAAATCAGGTCTGATTTTTCTTCTTCTGTACAAGGGCGGCCACCTGCATCTTCCCATTTTTCAAAATTTCCCTGATCAGTGTCTTGCAATAGTACACCATTCAACAAGGATTTGAATTGTGTCTGTACTGGGTATGTTTCTTTTTGTTGAAGGAGAATTCTGTTTTTCTTGGACTTGAGGGTGATTAGTGCATCTTCATGAAAGGAAGGTGCAATGAGAACTTCAAAGAAAATTTCATTGATGAGTCCTGCAGTCTGACCATCAATTTCCTGGTTGCAAACAAGCACACCACCGAAAGCGCTTTCAGGGTCTCCAGCCAATGCATGATTCCAAGCGTCAGCAACATTGCTTCTGGAGGAAATACCACAAACATTGGTATGTTTGATGATGGCAAAAGTTGCATCGCTTTCATTATGGAATTCACTTATAAGTTGAACTGCTGCATCTACATCCACCAGGTTATTATATGAAAGTTCCTTTCCGTTTAATTGTTCAAATAATTTGGTGAGATCTCCATAAAAAACACCTTTTTGATGTGGGTTTTCACCATAACGCATTGGTTGGGGATTTCCCGCAGAATATAAAAACTGGTTTGCAATGCCAGGGTTAAAATATCGAGCGATTGCTACATCATAGTGACCTACAATGTCAAATGCTTTTGCTGCAAATACCCTTCTTTGTTCAAGGGTTGTTTGTCCTTCTTGTGCAGCAAGTATTTCAATCAAATTAGTGTAGTCGTTTTTTGAAGCCAACACAACCAGGTCACTGAAATTTTTGGCTGCTGCACGAATCATGGAAGGACCTCCAATATCAATCTTTTCAATGATCAGTTTTTCTTCAGAAGTTTGAGCCACCGTTTCTTCAAATGGATATAGATCAACTATAACCAGATCAAGTTCAGGAATTTCGTAATCTTTCATTTCAATAAGATCTTGTTCTACAGCCCTTCTTCCCAATATTCCTCCAAAAATCTTAGGATGTAATGTTTTTACCCTTCCACCCAGGATTGAAGGATAGTCTGTTACACTTTCAACTGGAACGCACTCAATTCCTAGTTTTTCAATGAACTGCTGAGTTCCACCGGTTGAATATATCGTTACATTTTGCTCACTCAATAACTTTACCAATGGCTCAAGTCCATCTTTATAAAAAACTGAAATGAGGGCTGATTTGATTTTTTTTTGCATGTGATTTGTTTTTTGCAGTGGTTAGTTGGGTATTTTTAGAATCAACGGCCCCGATTCACCCACTGAATGGAAGCGCAAAAGTAACTTTTCCGCTTCTGTTTCCCATATCCGAATTTTCCACAGGTTGTTAGTGGCATCTGCAATCACCCTGTTTTTATGAGAAATGTTCAATTTTGACAAAAAAGTCACTCCAGGCGGACTCCCTGTAATCAGATAAATAGAATTCTCCTTTTGGTACTTCAGATTAATTTTCAAAATCATCGGCGTATCCTCAATCGGAACAATCCTGAATTCATTTATCCAATAATTATTGGCTATCTGAGTGGTTAGGTTGGTTAATTGTCTTTTGTCGTTTAATATTTTTCTGCTACATAACATGTCTATTTTAGATCTATTTTTATACATAAATACCAGTCCTTTATATTGTTTGGGAAAGATGAAAAGATGTTGTCCGATATTCATCATTTTCTCCACCTGGTAAACAATGCACGTAGTCGTGAAAATAAAAATGATTAATATCAGTCGTGTTTTAGTTGGATGTGTGAAGATTAATTTCATCAAAAAAATCAAGATATAAATGAGCAGCATGGAGAAAAGACCCATGTGTAAATTCTTGATCATTCCAAATGGTACATGTTCCATGGTTGAAATGTATGTGTTCAACCAAGAGATCAATTGATGTGTTAGCTGGTCAAGCCATACATGTGAAAAATGTAGTAAATCAATTATACACAAAGTGATTTCCGTGAGCAGTATCAAACTGGAAAGAGGTATGGCTATCAGGTTTGTAAACAAGAAAAGAATGGGGAATTGATGAAAGTTATAGATACTTACAGGTGTTGTTAATATTTGTGCTGCAATTGTAACACTGACCATTTCCCATGCTTTTGTGAGGAGGATATTTTTTGTGTATAAGGTGAATCTGATTGATTTTTCAAACAATATCATAGACCCTACGGCCAGGTAACTGAGCTGGAATCCAAGGTCATACACCATCCAGGGGCTCCATGCCATGAGCATAAATGCTGAACCAAGTAAGGCATTCATACCTGTTGAGTTTTTCCCAATTGCCTTCGAAATGAGCATGAAAGTAAGCATGAGTGCACTTCTTACAACGGATGCACTTGAACCTGTTAAGATCGAAAAAGTCCACAATACAGGAATGGAAATAAAAAGACCGATCTTATCTTTTCTATTTTTTTTGAAAAGGATACCAACGAAAAGATCAATGAGAAAAAAGATCAGAGAAAGATGCATGCCTGAAATGGCAATTACATGAACAACACCTGTATTGATATATGAATTTAGAATCTCGCCATCTAAGTCTCCTCTGAAACCTATCATCATGGCTTCAGCAAGACCGTATGTGTTTTTATCATGCAATGAATTTCTGAGAATATACAAGATATGTTCTCTAATTGCATTAATCCATTGTGTAAAGTTTCTTTTTTGTGTTCCTATTAACTCGATAGAGGATTTTTCATCCAGCATTGCATGGAAAAAAATACCTTTTATATGTTGCTGAAAAGCATAATTATATTCACCAGGGTTGTGCATTGGTTTGATGTATGAAGGCTCTATATAGGCCATTAAATACATTCCTTCCTTTGTAAGGGTATTCCTATTTCGTATTTGAACAATGCATTTGTTTTTATAATGCCATTTTGAATTTTCTTTAACAAAAATCGAGCAGGTTGTTATAAAGGTGTTTTTATTTTTTTGAATCGACTCTTCTATTCTTAAGATGTTACAACCGGGCTGCAAGGAGTAGGATTTATTAAGTGTAAATGCATGTCTTGATCTGCAAATCATTCCCAACGATACTAGCATTGACAGCATACATATGCCTGTGAAATTTTTGAATTTCCAAATGTATTGTACAGGCAATAGATGTATAAGAAAGTTTAAAACGAAAATTGCTGTTAACAATACAACCAGATAAACCTCATTTGGGTTTAGGTATTCAGCTAGCAATATGCCGATTGTAAAACAAGGAATAATCCTCGCAAATGGTACCTTTCTTATCACAAACCTATCATCAACATGCATCTGCAAATGTATTTGCAGTATACATGGTTTGATGTTTTGGGGGTACGGGAAAAACCTCTGTAAAACAGGTGTTATTCTACAATATTGATGTTAAAACAACATCTATGATATAAATGATTTTACAATTAAAAATCCAGTCCCAGAGCAAAATACCACATTGGTTTTCCACCAAAAGGTTTACCTCCCATTGGCCATCCTGTATCTACTCTCAAAAAGTATCCGAATACAGTGCTCCTTGTTCCAAAGCCATAGCCACCAACAAATGGTCCAACTCCTCCGGTTTTTATATTCACTTGGATTGGCGGGGTACCATAAATTGCATTCGGTCTTTCAACTTTGCTAATTGGGCCGTTCCAGGCAGTTCCAAGGTCTACAAACTGCGTAAGTTGTAGATTTCGGAGAAAAGCATTGTTGATAGGTCTGTTTAAGATCGTAGTTAAAAGAGGCAATCTGAATTCACTGTTGAATACAATGGCATTATTGCCATTTGCAACGTTTTGTTGATGTCCTCTCAGGTTGAGTGCCAACGTTTGGAATGCATATGTTTCACCGGCAGTTGGCAAGATGGCGTTGTTGAATTTTGGGTTCAACCATCCTTCAACTCCACCCAAATAATAAATCAATTTTTGAGACCCATAGGAGAAGTCAGCTGAAGCTCTTCCAGCCCAGATGAAGTTTCTGTAGATCGGATGATAATATCTCACATCGGTTCCAAGATTTATCATGAACTTTCCTGTATTGCTTGTATTTACAAGACGAGCCATGACATCTGAATACACTTTATATCTCAATCCATTCCAAATATTCAATGCAGGATTAATGGTGTTGTCATGAACATATTCAAGTTTAAACATGCCATACTTCAATAAGCTGTCTGGCATCGTCCTGGCGGGGTCGTAGTTGGCATCTGTTTTGATCACAACCCTATCACTTCTATAACCCACCATGGCACGAATACTCTTTACTTCGTTGAAAGGATAGCTTACGTTTACCTGATAAAGATTGGATCCCATTTTGTTGTTGAGGTATGACCTGATATCTCCTGGATCGTAGATTGGATAATTGTCTTGATTGCTTCTGTAGTAAGTCAATCCCCAATCAAATCTTCTTTTCAGATTTTGAAATGATGCCAGATAATCATTGTCTTTCAGATTCGTAGCCATTCTGAATCCACCTATGAATTTTTTGTCTTCCAACACATCTGAAATACCCATCCGTAAAATACCATTCAGTGATGATGTATTGGATAAATAGATCGGGCCATATCCACCGCCATAGGGTTGATATTTGTTTACGAGAATAGAATTGTTGAAGCCTGAAACAACATAGTCGGATGAAAACTTAAGCTTGTAGTTGAAGATTTTCGCTTTCAACAGTGCATCTTCTTTTGGCTGAATGATTTCTTCTTCTGTATTGACAGGTTTGGCATTTTTTACTTCTTCTTCAAATTCTGTTTGAAAGAGATTTACTTTTTTATTGGCAGTATCTTTTTGTGCAGCAGGTGTTTGGTAATTGGTTGCTGAGATTTTTTTCTTTCTGTCCTGCTCAATAAGTTGTTTCACATAAGGAGTAGGTCGGGCATTGACATTGCGTTTTGTGAGCACTGTTTCATTGATCTTCAGTTTGTATAAAAATCTCAAATCACCTTCTTGCCTCAATTCACTTACAAGATTATTATCACCAGCACCTCTGGTTTCCAGCATGCTGCTTTGATAATTGGTTATCGGGAAGGTATATGTGCTATCACTGGTAATGGAGATATATCCAACTGAATCAGGTACTGGTTTATTCCAGGCTTTCAATGTTGAATCGAGTTCTTTTCTTTCCGGATTGCGCAATACTTCGTCGCCGATTCTGTAAATCGTATCCAATCCGGCACGCTGTGTTTTAAAGAAACCTGCATACCTGTTTCCAATTCCATTGGCATCACTTACGAAAGTGAAGTGATTGACATTGTATTGTAATGGAAAACGGGCATTTCCGCGTTCCATATTGCTTAATTGGGTGATTTGTTTGAACTCACTTTTGTTCCAGTTGTCAACCAGAAAAATATTAAAAGCATAGCGTGAAGGCAATGCTGAGTCTGCTTTTGAGGCATTGGGGTTCGGTCGATTCGATGCATAAATGATGCCTGTTTTGCCAGGAAATGCTACAAAAGATGCATCCAGGTCATCATATGGATCATTGGTGATTTGTTGTGATGTTTGATCGCCTATCTTGTATACGAAAATATCCGATTGTCCATTTTTTACTGCACTCAAGATCAATGTATTGTTGTCTAGCATGAACTTGGCGTCCTGAATCAATTGAAAACCATCTAAAACTTGTTTATCGCGTTTGATTCTGGCAACCACGTCATAAATGAACATTTTGATTTTGCCTTCTTCTGTATAAATCACCAGAATTCTTGAACCCTTTGGGTCCCACGCCATGATCGGGTAGTTTGGATTGAGCTCATCCTGTAGATTCAACAAACCTGCTTTCAAGAGTATTTTTCTTTTTTCAGAATTATCTTCAAAAACCACACGGTAAATACCTTTTTTATATTCAACCATGGCGTAATTGCTGTTTCTATTGATTGGATTTGCTTGAAAACGATAATAATCTACATTCGGTTTCACTTCTTCCAAGGCTACCATGTTACCCTTTGGCTGATTCCTTCTGCCTTTTGTATCACCCAAGTATTTTTCAGGTTCTGTTTCCATGAATTCAATTAGCAAGTCTTTGAATTTCTTCTTGGTTACTTTTAGACTTGCTGCATTCAGGCTTTTATACATACGGGAGAGATACAAGAAATAGGTGACATTGTCTTTTTTGTAATGATCTTCAATGAACTTCCAAAATGCATGTCCTGCTAAGACAGGCTCTCTGAAGGCAAATTGGTAGAAATTTTTATATTTATCAGACAACAATGCATTTTTCAATTTATCATCCAACGTTGCACTCCAATTCTCACCTGCGTAGGCTATGTATCCATCTGTCATCCATTTAGGAAGATCCAGCAAGGCCTGGTTGCTTGCAAATTCTCCAAGATCATCACCAAATAGCAGGTTTTCTACCAACGTTTGTGCAAGTCCTTCTCTAATCTGTCTTTGAAAGCTTTGGAGGTTTCCATCATAGTAAACAATGATCTTATTGTTTACCAATTTGGTTACACCGCCTGTATTTTGCCAATCGATACCCAAGCCAATATTGGATTGTCTGAAATCGGTGAAGCTGTTATAAATCACAATGTTGGCGCGACGCTGAAGTCCATATTCTACAAATTCCTCCAATTCGGGAAGCGATTCCTCTCCAATCTTGGCGGCCATTTTAGCCAGGTGTTCCCCACCTTCGCTGAAATAGGCATTGAAATTGGTGGTTTGAAGATACTGCCAATTGAATTTTTTGTATTGTACACGGTTTTTGCCGAATTCAACAGAACTCACCTGGGCTTTAAGGTTCATAGAAATCAACATAAAAACCCCAAGTGAAACAAGTATTTTTTGCATGATGTAAAGATTCAAATGATTGGATACTTTTGCAACGGTTCCCACAGGCACAATCCTGATTTAAAATTAACGCTTTTGGCGTACATAATTCTGAGATGATAAACGTTAAAATTTTCACTTTCAATCCACTGCAAGAGAATAGCTATCTCCTTTACAACGAAAAGAAGGAATGTGTCATCATTGACCCAGGTTGTTTTTTTGAACAGGAGCGAGAACAACTTACGAATTTTATCTCTGGAAATGCACTGCAGCCAAAGCTTTTGGTGAATACACATTGTCACTTAGACCATGTTTTTGGCAATAAGTTTATTGCAGAAACATACGGATTGGAACTGTTCATTCATCCGGGTGAAAAGGTGGTACTGGAACATGCCCCAACCAGCGGACTGATGTGGAATTTGCCTTTTGATAATTATGTGGGACCAACACAAAACCTGGTGCCGGGTGAAAGTATCATGCTTGGAGAGGATACAATGAAGATCTTGTTCGTGCCTGGACATTCTCCTGCCAGTGTTGCTTTTTACCATGAAAGGCAGAATATATTGATTGCCGGGGATGTGTTATTCAGGGAAAGCGTTGGCAGAACGGATCTTCCTGGAGGTAATCCAGATACCTTGGCAAATAGCATCCTTACCCAATTATATGTATTGCCAGATGAAACGATTGTTTATTCAGGTCATGGTCCTCAAACAACCATTGGTCATGAGAAAAAACACAATCCGTATGTTTCGATTTGATTATACGGAATAAATTTTTTGCAGGTAAGGGATCTTGATCAGTTCTTTCTTTTCCCTGAACAATACAATGGCAATAAATATAAGTGACAGCAAGATACCTCCTATATGCACTATAATCATTGCAGGATGCGCATTTCGAATGAAATAATGAATGAGGTATAAGCCTGTACTCAGCAATATGTATTCGAGGGAACGTTTCCAATCGTATGGAATTGGATAATGCTTTCTTCCCTGGAAATAGCTAATCAACATCATAGTGCCATAGCATGTGAAATTCGCAATGGCACAACCAAAATATCCGATGATGGGGATCAAAGTATAATTGAGTACAATTGTAATGAGTGCGCCAAGAATGGTGATAAAAGCCCCCATGGTATTTTTATTGGTCAGCTTATACCAAATTGACAAATTGTAATAAATTCCCAGAAAAAGTTTTGACATCATAAGCATGGGAACAATATAGAGGCCTTCTGCATATTCGGGATGTTTTTTAACTGACATAAAATGTTTCCATATGTCCAGGAACAACACCACGCTTAAGAAGAACATGCAGGATGCAATGACAAAAAGATTCATGATTCTGGCATATGTTTTCTTGGAATCTGCGTTGTCTGCATGTTTAAAGAAAAAAGGTTCTGCACCCATTTTGAAGGTCTGAATAAAAATGACAATCAAGATGGCCAGTTTGTTGTTCGCACTATAAATGCCATTTGCTTCTTTTGCTGCATCTATACTGCCTGTGTATCGATTGACAATCATGAAACGATCGATGGTTTCATTGATCATTCCACCAAACCCAACAATAATCAGTGGTGTAGAGTATGCCAATATTTCCAGGAAAAGTTTTTTATTGAAATCAGGACGAAAAGAAGAGAGTTCTTTCCATAAAAAAATCAAGGTGGCAGCACTGGCAATAATTTGTGCAATAAATATGTAGCCAATGCCAATGGATGGGTTATAGATTTTTACAAGAATACTTGTTGATCCATCTTCATAGGCCGTCTTGCAAAAGCCAATGAAGAAAACCACAAGAAAGAAGTTGATGAGAATGTTTGAAAGTTTGATCAGGGCAAATTTTCTGGGTCTTCCTTCAAACCGCATTTTTGAAAAAGGCAATACAGCCAGCGTATCCAAGGCTACAATCGCAATCACATATTTTACAAATACTGGATGATTTCCAACTTCCATTAAATTTGCCAGCGGCTGAACCATCATCATCAACACAATGGTGAAAAGTGTGGTTGAAAGCATTAAACTTGACAACGCAGTATTGAAGACTTTTTTTTCTTCAGTGTTTTTGTTGAAACGGAAATAGGATGTTTCCATTCCGTAAGTGAAAATGATATTCAAAAAAGCAGCAAGAGCAAATAGGATTGAAATATCGCCAAAGGCAACCGCTGCATAAAAATAGGAAAGAATAGGGGTGAGCAGATAATTGATGAACCTTCCTACGATATTACTCAAGCCGTACCACAAGGTTTGATTGGCCAATTGTTTAATCCCGCTCAAAGTATAATTATTTGTTGCAAAGGTATGGGTAAAGACTGATAGCTTATTCGATAATCGACCATCAGATATTTACTTTTCTTCTTCCAATCTTTACTTCCGCTCTTTTCTTTTTGGATTGTAATTTGTTTTCTTTGGATGACTTTGAAGGTTTGGTGGCGATGCGAATTATTTTTTTCTCAAGACTTTTATTGATCAGTTGATTCATTTTTTCAATCACCAATTCTTTGTTGCCCAACTGATGCCTTTCTTCCTGTGATCTCACCTGAAGTAAACCTGCTTTGGATATCCTGTTGCTGAGTTTATGTATAAGAGTATCTTTCTGAATTTCTGTCAAGAGGTGGCTTTCTGCTATATCGAATGTTCCAATAACCATTGTTTCCACCTTGTTTACGTTTTGTCCTCCTTTACCACCACTTCGGGCCGTAGAAAATTGGATCTCGTTTCGTATGTCGATATTCATTTCCTAAATTTACAAAAAGCTGGAGGAATTTAACATGCGCGCAGTCATACAAAGGGTTACAAAGGCCAGTGTAAAGGTGGATGGAAACATCGTTGGCGAAATAGGGAATGGTTTATTGGTGTTTTTGGGTATCGAAGATGCCGACACGCAGGAAGACATGGAATGGCTATCAGGGAAAATTGTGAACCTCCGTATTTTCAATGATCAGGAGGGTGTGATGAATGTTTCGTTGAAAGATATGGGAGGTGATTTGTTACTCGTTAGTCAATTTACACTTCATGCATCTACGAAAAAAGGGAACCGTCCTTCTTATATCAAGGCTTCCAAGCCTGACATGGCCGAACCTAAATATCAGCAGATGATTTTGCAGGTGGAAAAGGATCTGGATAAAAAAATAGCATGTGGCATATTTGGCGCCGACATGAAAGTTGAATTATTGAATGATGGTCCGGTGACCATTCTTATAGATACCAAAAACAAGGAATAATGACTTTACAGGAAGCACAGCAGCAAGTCGACGAATGGATCAAGACGATTGGGGTACGATATTTTTCAGAACTCACCAATATGGCGATTCTCACGGAAGAAGTAGGCGAGTTGGCTAGGATCATGTCCAGGAAATACGGAGATCAATCTTTTAAAAAGAATGAAAATGCAGATAGTCTCGGCGATGAAATGGCTGATGTGCTATGGGTATTGATATGCCTTGCCAACCAGACGGGTATTGATCTGACAGAAGCATTTCGGAAAAATATGGAAAAGAAAACCCTCCGGGATGTGGATAGACATGTGGGGAATGAGAAATTGAAAAGATAGGCAAGGAGGCAAGGAGGCAAGGAGGCAAGGAGGCAAGGAGGCAAGGAGGCAAGGAGGCAAGGAGGAAAGGAGGCAAGGAGGCAAGGAGGCAAGGAGGCAAGGAGGCAAGGAGGCAAGGAGGCAAGGAGGCAAGGAATAATGTATTGAGTAAGGTACCAAAATTTGTTGGAGAATAATAAATTCTCTTTGCCTCTTTGCCTCCTTGCCTCTTTCCCTCAAATGAGTATCTTTGCCCCGCTATGGTAGTAAATGATCAAAATAAATTTCAAGCCATCATTTCGCATGCGAAAGAGTATGGTTTTGTGTTCCAATCAAGTGAAATATACGACGGACTCAGTGCGGTGTATGACTATGGGCCCTGGGGAAGCGAATTGAAAAAGAACATCCGTGAATCCTGGTGGAATGAAATGACCAGGATGCATGATAATATCGTGGGTATTGATGCAGCTATTTTCATGCATCCTACCACCTGGAAAGCGTCAGGGCATGTGGATAATTTCAGCGATCCAATGATCGACAACAAGGATTCCAAGAAAAGGTATCGTGTAGATCATTTGATCGAAGGAGTTGCTGATCAGTTGGTGAAAGACGGGAAAGAGGCTGAGGCCCAGGCATTGCTGGATGAAATGGATGCATTGCTTGGTGCCAATGATTTTGCAGGACTCAAGCAACTGATAGACTCGCGCAACATGAAATGTGCTGTAAGTGGTACCTGTAACTGGACAGATGTTCGTCAGTTTAATCTGATGTTCTCTACCCAATTGGGTTCTGTGGCAGAAGATGCCAGTGAAATATACCTAAGGCCAGAAACAGCGCAGGGTATTTTTGTAAACTTCTTGAATGTGCAAAAAACAGCCCGCATGAAAATACCTTTTGGTATTGCACAGGTGGGTAAAGCATTTAGGAATGAGATTGTTGCACGACAATTCATTTTCAGGATGCGTGAATTCGAACAGATGGAAATGCAATTCTTCATTCGCCCTGGATCTCAAAAAGAATGGTATGCATATTGGAAAGAGGAAAGGATGAAATGGCATACCTCTCTTGGTTTTCCTGCAGATAGCTATCGTTTTCATGACCACGTGAAATTGGCACACTATGCAGATGCAGCTGTTGATATTGAATTTGCATTCCCTATTGGTTGGAAAGAAGTGGAAGGTATTCATAGTCGCACCGACTTCGACTTGAAGAGCCACCAGGAATTCAGTGGTAAGAAGCTACAATATTTCGATCCAGAAATCAATCAAAACTATGTTCCTTATGTGATAGAAACTTCTATTGGGTTGGATCGCATGTTTTTGTTGACTTTATGCCATGCATATCATGAGGAGCATTGGACCAAGGAAGATGGAAAGGAAGATAGCAGGGTTGTATTGAAAATTCCTGCAAAAATCGCCCCAATTAAATTGGCAATTTTACCATTGTTGAAGAAAGAAGGCTTGCCTGAAATTGCCAAAGAAATCATGGCAACCTGCAGAAATGAGTTCTATTGTTTCTATGAGGAAAAAGATACCATTGGCAAGCGTTACAGAAGGATGGATGCATTGGGAACACCTTTCTGTATAACAATTGATCATCAAACAAAAGAAGATAATACTGTAACCATTCGTTACAGGGATACCATGCAACAAGAGCGTATTCCGATTGAAGGGTTGGTTGGTTTTATTAAAGCAAAGCTTCAATAAAAGATAAAAGAGAAAAGTGAAAAGAGAAAGATTGAACAACCTGAGAAATTCTTTGGCTGTTTCTTTTTTCTCTTTTCTCTTTTATCTTTTCACTTTCAAATACGCTCTTCCAATCAATTCTTTTAAAAACTGAGCCCAGTCATCCATTGCCCATGTGGCAGGGATGAATGAGGGTCCTCCGATTTTTACATCATCCGGCAAGATAGAAAACGCACAGGGGTAGGGTCTTACGTCTATACCTTCTTTTTCGAATGTTTCCATTGCTCTCGGAATATGAAAGGCTGATGTAATCAAAACAGACTTGCCTTTAAATCCACCTAGCTTGTTTACGATTTGATGTGTCAATGCTGCATTTTCGATTGTATTCCGGGACTTATCCTCAATAATGATATCAGCCGAGGGAATTCCAAGATCCATGAGGTTCTGTGCAATAAATCTAGCCTCTAAAAAATCATCTTCAAGAAACATTCCATTTTGTCCGCCTGATGCTACAATCTTTTTAATATAACCTTTTTTATAAAGCAAGGCAGTTTGTATAAATCGGTCAGATGACATATTGAAATATCCCGCTTTATTGACTTTGTCGTAACTGGTCATGCCGCCGAGTACAATCCCATATTCATATTTTTCATTTTCACGCATGGGCATTGGTGGTGCATGAAATGGATATTGTAACATTGAGATTAGCCATGGATTGGTGAATACCAATGTCATTGCCAGGCTGATGCCTAACAGCTTTTTTCTTTTTTTATCATTTTTCTGAAAATAGATGAAAATCAATAATCCTAAAATCCAATAAAATGGATTCAATAAGAAACCGAGAATTTTTGTGATAATGAACATGATAAAAAAAGGCCAGTGATTAAGCTGGCCTTCGGGTTTAATTTTTAATAAATTTCTTGGTGTATTGATACTTTCTGTCATTGCTGGTTACTGAAAGAACATAAGCACCAGGAGCTAATCTATTTAATGGAATGCTTGCATCCTGATATGGCAGGTCATTTTTATATACAATTTGGCCACTCATACTCGTTACCTGAACACTGAGTTTTCGAATGGAATACATATCACCAACCTGATATTTCAGGATGTTATCAGTAATGGTTGGGAATGCAGTTCGAATGAAATTGATATTATTTCTGATTGGAGTTGTTACAGCAGTTGTTACTGTTACAGGGCTTCCGATAAATGCTGCGAACATTCCATTGCCATGTGTTCCAACAACCAATGTATTATCTACCCATCTGTATGCCATTGAATTTACTATAGCTGTATTCATCATTTCAGAGGGCTGACCAGCTGCACCAATTTCCCTGGACCATACCGTTGATACTCCATTGAGAGTTCCTGTGCTGAAAAGTCCAGCAGAAGTTCCAACATAATATTCAACACCGGTGGTCTTTGCAATGATCTCACATGACCTAATGGACGGTACAGTAAGGTTGCCTTCAATCATTTGCCATGTTGGTTGAGCTGCAGTTGCATTGCCCGTCCAGAATATGCTGTTTACATTATAATTTGCTACAACACACATTACTGTATCCTGGTTTCTTGGGTTGATGGAAATGTCTGTAACCACTCCACCTGTCATGCTGGATGGTGTAATGTCAGTTGGTGGGGTTGTTGTTGCAGTTCCCATGGGGTCTGTTATCCTATAAAGTTTACCATTGGCTGATCCAATGAATAAATTATTTGTGGGAGTATATTTTCCTCTGGTGGTAGCCATGGAAAAAATATTTCCGTTTACAACGGGGGCTATACCCGACATTAGTGTCCATGTTGATGAAGTAACATTCGTTGCATCATTTGTTCTGAAAATACTATCATTTGAAGCGTAATACAAATAATCTGTATTATCAGGGTCAAGATGGTAATAAGTAATGAACTCTCCTTCGCCTGAATTATCTGGCTTGATTTTGGTATATAAATTGTTGCTTAAATCAAACAACTTCATCCTATAGATTTGGCCACTTTGAGCGGCGCAAAATAAAAATTGTCTTCCTAAACTATTTTTTTGCGTCATACCAACCTGACAACCATCTCCCCCTAAAACAATGTAATGATCATTGCTATCTGGTAAAATACTACCCAGTATTCCGCTCCTGTCTCTGAATGTTGTTGAGTTGTCTTGAGCACCTCCATAGAAAACCCTGCTACCTGGCGTAGGATCAATTCCTACATGATAGTATTGAATGGTTTGGTATTGAGAGCTTGCATTCGTCCAATTCGGCGTTGCAGCAGTAATATCATCGATAAATGCAATCCCTCCATCTGAGCCTATTAGAACTTTGTTTGGGAGCAATGGATCGAAAGCAAAGCTGTGCATGTCGGCATGACTGATACCATCAGCATCATTGTAAGAGGAAGAGGTGACCCCACCTGCAAATGTTACATTGGTTGT
>CANFHO010000031.1 GCA_947447005.1 Chitinophagaceae bacterium | reverse complement strand
GCTATATAGATATCTCCGTTGGGACCAATACAGGTTTCTGTTGGTTTAAATTTGTCGCACTCACCATATTGTCCAATGAATTTTGGATGTTTGATGGTAAGCAAAATTCTTCCGTCCAGTGTTGACTTATATACTTCTTCTTTTACAAAATCGGTGATGTATAAAAACTCTTCGCCACCTTCATCGTGCAATGTAAGTCCGTGCCCACCCGGAAAATCATGTCCCCACGTATGCAACAATTTACCTGACTTGTCGTAGAAAATGATATTGTTTTTTACCTCGGTGGTGATAAGAATGATACGCTTTTTTCGATCCATGACCATTTCATGGCAATCGTTTACCGGATAGGTCGGACCAAGGTTTCCCCAATCGGCATGCACTCTGTACTTGAAATCACCATGCCCAATGATGGGGCCCGTTTTTGATGCGCGATGAATGATATTGAATGGTTTTGCATAGGCAAAGCCTAAACCCAATATAGAAGATCGTGAGATGAATTCACTTCTTTTCATGACATGCAATCGTTTGGTGAATGTAAACTCCATTAAACACACGAACCAAGATGCACATTTACATACCCTAATGTAAGCATAAATTCACATTAGATGGATGCCTTGAATCTGAATCCGGCTATAATTCTATGATTTTCCCGGTTTTCACACTCTCATCACAAGCAAAGGCAATGCGGAGGCTGTTTACAGCATCTTCCACATGATCCGGCAGGTCGATGTTTTCGTTGATGGCTTTGATGAAATAGGCTTGCTCCCTGTTGCACAATTCCTGATGATCTGGCTCATCCGTCAAGTCGATCCAATCATCTTTTCTCGTGAAATTATTGTGCGCATCGATGTCTGCATGATGCCAACGCAAGGATTCTGTCTTTGTATGTGCATCCACTGAATCCGATTTACCCGCTCCACCTGCATCCTTGGCTACAATCGACACGCATCCTTTTGGGCCAATCACATCCTTCACAAAGAATGCCGTCTCACTCATCATCGGTCCCCACCCAGCTTCATACCAACCCACAGAACCATCTTCAAATTTGATCTGCAATTGTCCGTAGTTGTAATTCCCTTCGGGGATATCGTTGGTCAATCGTGCGCCGATAGCACTGACCTGAACAGGTTTTGAACGAACCATCTGACACATCACATCAATATAATGCACCCCACAATCTACAATGGGACTCAAACTTTTCATGAGGTTGCGATGGACATCCCACATGAAACCATGACTTTGCTGATTGAGGTTCATGCGCATCACCAGAGGTTTACCTAATTGTTGTGCGATGTCAATAAATTTGATCCAGGAAGGATGATGGCGAAGGATGTATCCGATCACCAATTTCTTGCCAGATTGTTTTGCAGCAGCTGCAACGCGTTCTGCGCCTGCCACAGAATCCGCGATGGGTTTCTCCATAAAGACATGACAACCCTTTTCAAAAGCCATGATGGCAAATGATTCATGTGTATCAGGATAGGTTGAAATGCACACTGCATCAGGGTTTGTGGCATTCAATGCAGTTTCATAATCATCAAACAAAGGATATACACCGCCCATGCGTTCATTCAGAATCGATTTACTTTTTCCAGTAGATACCAATCCGCAGATCTCTACATCGTTCATCATGTGAAATGCCATCGCATGCGATGCACCCATGTTTCCGCAACCGACGACGAGTACGCTCAATTTCTTTGCAGCTTCCATATAATTATTTTTAATGCTTTATTTAAACTCATTCATATCGAGCACCTTAAAAACGATGCCTTCATACGGATTTTTATTCCCTGCTTCATATAAGATGGCTATTCCACCAGCCGGCAATTGCAACAGGTTTGAATACGCAGCAGGACCAGCATGAACAACTTGTTTTTTTGTCCAGGTGTTGCCATGGTCGCGCGACAAACGAACGGTCATGTTCATTCTATTTTTTTGATCCGCAGGATTGGAGAATGCCAACATCGGTTTTGATCCTTTTGGCTTGTAGGAAATCATGCTGGCCTGACATACAGGCTCAATAAGGGTTGTATCGCCTTTCAGTTCACTCCATGTGATACCTCCGTCATCGCTCAAGGAAGTTTGTCGGATGCGCGTGCTTGTATAGTTGCGCATGTTCAACAACAGCTTTCCTTTGGGAAGTTCAGCAATGGTTGATTCATTCACTTTATCGGTTGGCGTTGTGCCACCCAGTTTCCAGTTCATTCCCCCATCATCCGAATAGACAACATGGGAAAAATATTTTTTTGATCCTGCTTCGATATGATCGCAAGGGATGAGCAATCGTCCGCGGTATTTTTTTGATTCCATTTGAATTCCATTGCATGGACCGGTGGCATACCATGTCCACTCAGGCTTCTTGACATCTGAAGTGATTTCTTTGGGTGAAGTCCAGCTGAGTCCCTCGTCATCAGAATACATCACAAAAATTCTGCGGGTATCCTTGCTGGTTTGGTTGATGATTTGGGGTTCATGATCCGCGCCGAGGTTCCAGGTCGAGAGCAGGATGATTCTACCTGTGTTCTGATCCACTACGGGTGCAGGGTTGCCGCAGGTATTGTCTTTATCGTTCCACACCACTTGCAAATCAGACCATGACTTTCCACCATCCGAAGAACGTTTCAATACCAGATCGATATCACCATTGTCGCCGCTCCCATTTTTTCTTCCTTCCGCAAAAGCAAGCAGCACGCCGCTTTTTGATGCAACAATGGCAGGGATACGATAAGATGCATAGCCGTTGGTGCCGGATTTGTAAAGTTCTTGAAAATTTTGAGTTTGCCCACAAATAGAAATACTTAATAAAACAATTATCATGCAATGTTTAAAAAGCTTCATTTATTCAGTATTTTATTTAGTATGATATAAATATCAATCATTTTTTTGAGATCCTCTCTCCCTTTTCAACAAAGAATAGATTAAATTCATACCTCACAAAACCATCCAAATGAAAAGGTTATCGATTGCCATTGCTCTGCTGTTCACCATATCTGTATCGTTTTCCCAATCCTGGAAACCTGCCGGAGAAAAAATCAAAACCCCTTGGTCAGAAAAGGTTGATGCAAATAACCCACTTCCTGAATACCCTCGTCCTCACATGGCGCGTACCGAATGGATGAATCTGAACGGACTATGGGATTATGCCATCCTTCCCAAAGGAAACAATATCCCTGCCTCACATCAGGGAAAAATTCTTGTTCCATATCCGATTGAATCAAGCCTCTCTGGTGTTCAAAAAACCGTGGGTGAAAACAATGAACTCTGGTACAACAGAAATTTCACCATCCCTGCAAACTGGAAGAATAAAAAGATCATGCTCAACTTTGGGGCAGTAGATTGGAAAGCAGATGTATGGATCAATGATATCAAAGTAGGATCACACCAAGGTGGCTACACTCCTTTCAGCATCGACATCACAGCGGCCTTGTCAAAAGATAAAAATCAAAAACTCACAGTCAAGGTATGGGACCCAACCGATGCCGGATTTCAACCACGTGGGAAGCAAGTACGCGATCCCAAAGGTATCTGGTACACTGCTGTAACCGGCATCTGGCAAACGGTATGGCTGGAGCCTGTTGATGCTTCCTACATCACGCAAATCAAAACCGTTCCAAATATCGATGGTGGCAATGTGACAGTGAATACACAGACCATGGGTGCATCTGCTACGGATATCATTGAAGTGAAGGTAATCGACAACGGAACGGTGGTAGGATCTGCACGTTCACTCGCGGGACAAGAAATCATGGTGCCGGTTCCCAATGCAAAACTCTGGAGCCCGGAATCTCCTTACTTGTATGATATGGAAGTTGAGTTGATTCACAATGGTGTTTCAAGCGACAAAATAAAGAGCTATGTAGGCATGCGAAAAATCTCTACAAAACAGGATGCAAACGGTATCTGGAGAATGCAGCTCAACAACAAAAACTATTTTCAATTCGGTCCGCTCGACCAAGGCTGGTGGCCTGATGGTTTGTATACCGCACCCACCGATGAAGCCCTTGCCTTTGACATTCAAAAAACAAAGGACTTTGGCATGAACATGATCCGCAAACATGTGAAAGTGGAACCAGCCAGATGGTATTATCATTGTGATAAACTTGGCATACTTGTATGGCAGGATATGCCCAGCGGCGATGCAAACCCAAGATGGCAGCAAAGGAATTATTTCAACGGACTCGAACTTCAGAGAAGCAAAGCATCTGAAAACAATTATATCCAGGAATGGAAGGAGATCATGGATTTAACTTACAACAATCCTTCCGTTGTGGTGCGTGTTCCTTTCAATGAAGCATGGGGGCAATTCAAAACACCTGAGATGGTGGAGATGACAAAGAACTATGACCCATCCAGATTGGTGAATCCTGCCAGTGGCGGAAACCATTATGATGTTGGCGATATGCTTGACATGCATAACTATCCTGATCCGGTGATGGGAATGTTTGATTCAAAAAGAGTGAATGTTTTGGGTGAATACGGCGGACTCGGGTTGGTCGTGAATGATCATGTATGGGAAAACAACCGCAACTGGGGATATGTGCAATACAAATCTTCAGAAGATGTAACAAAGGCGTACATTGATCTTACAGAGAAATTAAAGAAACTAATTCCGTTCGGATATTCAGCAGCAGTATACACCCAAACGACCGATGTGGAAGTTGAGATCAATGGATTGATGACTTATGATAGGAAAATTATCAAACTCAATGAAGCACAGGTGAAAAAAGCGAATCAGGAAGTGATTGCAGCGTTGAAATAGTTGAATATAATTTTATTCATTCACCAAAAAATGCAATATCCTGCATGCAGTGCCTTTACTCTTGGAATTTTTTTGGGATGATATTCTTATGCGAAGTGTATGTTTTTTATCTTTCAGTTCATCATTCAATATGATATACCAAGGTAGATGAAGTCCGCCGCTCCATTGTGTGAACAAATCAACTGATTGATAACCCTTGCCATCTATGCTGTATTCAATGATGCCAGCATCCGGACCAGATGCAATACAGATTCCAATGGCTTTCCCATGAAATTTCAATTTCATTTCAGCACCCGGAGTTTCACCTACAAATGCAGGAAGATTCACAAATTGTTTGCGCGTACCCGCACCATCTGTGGGTTTCCATGAATCAATCAAGCTCCAACCCTTTACTGAATTAGCTTGTTGCACTGGCATATACATTCCTTCCGTATAACTGAACGCATCGAATATTTCAGGCAATGAATGTGGTTGTATGGTTGTTTGTTCTGATGCCAATGCATAGGCACTGTCCAGAAAGGAATTCAATGAATGGAAATAAATTTTTTGTCCGAACGGCGATGGATGAAGATCCTTGAAATCATCCTTCCAGGTGAATTCTCTTGCAGCAATTCGATCTCTCACCTCTTTAGCCCAATTCACCGTATTCACTTTATAATGTTCGGCAATAATTTCATGATTGGCAATTTCATTAGGCACCCTGCCTTCATCATAATCCTTGATCTTGTCGGGGTCTACACAATGCATCATGATGATATCTGCATTTGGATTCGCCACACGCATGTGACGAATGATTCCTTCCATTCCTCTGATCTGCGCCACATCGCTGAATCCATTGGTACGGTCATTCACTGCAGCTTCCTCAAAAAACAAATCAATTTGCCCTTTGGACAACACTTCATCTTTCAATCGAAATGAACCAGGAGTACTTCCGGTGGATGAAATTCCTGCATTGATGAATTCAAACTTCGTATCAGGAAACTTTGCTTGTAGATGTGCACATACAGAATCCCTCCAACCTTTACCTTCTGTAATAGATCCTCCCATGAATGCAACACGTCCTGTTTTTTCCTTCGTGAATTTGATATAGCTGTTTTGCAAACTGCTTCGCTGAATATGAAATGCAGCAGAAGAAAGTTTGCTTTGTTGCGCAAACAAACAAAAAGATGAAAGGATAAGTATAAATAATAAGTTGATTTTTATTTTCATGGTGAAATATTTTTTTTAACCACCCCGTCCTCTTAAGCTGCGCCTACGGCACATCTTAAGAGTCCACCCCTCCTATCCCAGAAGATCCGCACTTCGTGCGTCTTTCTGGGCAGGAGGGGAATTTTTGTTATCTCGGTTTCACGATTTTTCAGTTCTATAATCATTTTTCACTTTTCTCTTTTATCTTTTCACTTTATTCAACCACAATTTCATCCGCAAACAACCAGGCATTTTTGCCCTCTCCAGGATGCCCTGCTGGACAGGTTTTCACGGAGTGGGCAGTCACTCGAACATAACGCACATTATCTGCATTGATTTTGGAAGAAAATTCCTTGATGATGTTCTCGCGACTATTTACATCTACATCATTTTTTACAACCGATACTTTTGTAAAATTCACTCCATCGGTGGATACTTCAAAAACCACATCGGAAGGCAGAAAAATCCATGAACCATATTGCTGCAAACATCCAATGGATAGTTTATGAATGGATGTTGATTTACCCAAATCAATCGTAGCGATCAAATCATTGGATTCAAATCCATGCCATGATTTATTCAATGCTGATTTACCTCTAATGCCATCTGTAAGCGAGTTCATACCTGCTGCCATATAGGAATTGGCAGGCTTGAATGCATATTGCACATTGGATCCAACGCCTTTGTGCATCACCACAATTTGTTCAGCAGGCTGATTCGACATCACTCTTCCATATTTTACAGCCACTGCTTTAACCACTACCGAGCTGTTGATTGAAACAGGAGCTTCGTATTTCAAACTGTTAGCCGTTGGAAAACTCCCATCTGTAGTATATCGAATCTCCAGCTCAGGATCTTCAATTTTCAATTCCACCCACAACTTTCCATCCTTCGAAACAGGATTGATATCAACTGCAAAATTTCCTTTTGAATAATTATATCCCTTCAATTCAAAACCTCTGTAATGATATTTGATGCGTTGCGTAAAATCAATCCAGTTCTTTTTCTCCGCAGGTGTCCACAAGGTTTCACCCAATGCCAACATCCTTGGAAGCACCATGTACTCAATACCTGCACGGGTGGAAATCATTTCCGTCCACAGGTTTGCCTGCGCACCCAAAACAAATTGTTGCTTATCGGCTGGAAGCTCCTTCGGATATGCATTGTAGTCATACACCATCTTCAATGTATTGAAACCACCGAATGCAAGCGGTTCTCCTTCTGGTCCTGCCTGATAATGATCAAAATACAACGGTGTACCTGGCGTCATCACAACATTGTGATTCATCTTTGCAGCTTCAATGCCCCCAGCCTCACCTCTCCAGCTCATAACCGTTGCTTCGGGCGCCAACCCACCTTCCAGAATTTCATCCCATCCAATCATCCTGCGATGATTTTTATTGATGAATTTTTCCATGCGTGTGATCAAATAACTCTGCAACTCCTCTTCCGTTTTCAGTCCGTTGGCTTTCATGCGCGACTGACATTTGGCACATTGTTTCCAGGGACCTTTATCCACTTCATCACCACCCACATGAATATAGGTTGATGGGAAGATGGCCATCACTTCTTTCAATACATCTTGCAAGAAGGTAAACACTGAATCATTGCCTGCACAATAGTTGCTGGCCATGTTTGTATAATTACCACCAGTCATCGGCAACTGAGGAATCTGTTTGCAACTCAACCATGGATACGATGCAACAGCAGCAGCACTGTGTCCGGGCATTTCAATTTCAGGCACGATGGTTACATTGCGCAGTTGTGCATACTTCACCACTTCCTTCAACTCATCCTGGGTGTAGAATCCGCCATAGGTGGGAGTTTCACCGGGTTTAGCCTGAGGACGACTTCCCCATATCTTATCATTTTGATCCACACGCCATGCACCCACTTGGGTAAGCTTCGGATATTTTTTGATTTCAATCCTCCATCCCGGATCATCTGTCAGATGCCAATGCAATGTGTTCAACTTATACATCGCCATCAGATCGATGTATTCCTTTACGGTTTCAATCGGTGCAAAATGTCGGCTTACATCCAACATCATTCCCCTCCACTTGAAACGTGGTTCATCCTCTACATGCATACAAGGCACTTGCAAAATTGCATTGGTTCTCACTTGTGGAAATGTTTGCAACAAGGATTGAATCGCATAAAAGAATCCCTTGCTATCCTCAGCCTTCACATCGATTACATTCTTTTGTACATCCAATACATATCCTTCGGATGAAGACGAACTATTTTTATCGATTGAAAAACGAATTTGTTTGCCGCCACCTGCGTTCTGTAACAATGCAATACCCGACAGTTCCTTCACTCTATTGGTAAAATACTGCATCACTGATTTTACCTGTGGATCCGCAGCATTGAACTTCAATGATGTTTGCTTATCCACTTGAAAAAATCCTTCGCTCATCTCCATACGCACAGGCTGTGGAATAATCGAAGGTTTCTGTTGAGCAAACAGAGATGATGAAAGGCAGAGCGTTGTTAATACAATGATTGAAAGTTGCTTCATGGTTTATATTATGAGTTGAATATAACTAAATTAAAAAAAAGACTCCCCTCCTGGACAGGAGGGGTGGACTCTGGCGATGCGCCGAAGGCGCAGAGGCAGAGGACGGGGTGGTGGAATCAAACATTGAATCATCCACCACCCCGCCTGTCCAGGAGGGGAGTCTTTGCTAGTTCCTATTTATCCGTTGCCTAAAAACAACGGATAATAAATGTCTGTATTCATTCTTCACTTTTCTCTTTTCACTTTTCTCTTTTCACTTGCCCTTTTCTCCGTTGCCTGAAGGCAACGGCAACATTTTCAAGCCCCTTCGGGGCTACTGTTTTTTTAGCCGACTTTAGTCGGCTTGAAGATGTTGCCGTCGGCTTCAGCCGACGGATAAAAAATGTCTGTATTCATTCTTCACTTTTCACTTTTCTCTTTTCACTTGCCCTTTTCTCCGTTGCCTGAAGGCAACGGCAACATTTTCATGCCCCTTCGGGGCTACTGTTTTTTTAGCCGACTTTAGTCGGCTTGAAGATGTTGCCGTCGGCTTCAGCCGACGGATAATAAATGTCTGTATTCATTCTTCACTTTTATCTTTTCACTTTTCTCTTTTCACTTGCCCTTTTCTCCGTTGCCTGAAGGCAACGGCAACATTTTCAAGCCCCTTCGGGGCTGCTGTTTTTTTAGCCGACTTTAGTGGCTTGAAGATGTTGCCGTTGCCTTCAGCCGGCGGATAAAAAATGTCTGTATTCATTCTTCACTTTTCTCTTTTCTCTTTTCACTTTAATATGCCCTTCACCACTTTCCCTTCTACATCGGTAAGCCGGTATCTTCTTCCCTGAAACTTATAGGTAAGTTGCTCGTGATCGATACCCATCACATGCAACAAGGTGGCTTGAAAATCATGAACATGAACAGGATCTTTGACAATGTTGTAGCTGAAATCATCTGTTGCACCATAGGTGAAGCCGCTCTTCACACCAGCTCCAGCCATCCACATGGTAAAGCATCTCGGATGATGATCTCTTCCATATCCATCCTTGGAAATCTTTCCCTGAGAATATACCGTTCTTCCAAACTCTCCTCCCCAGATCACCAAGGTATCTTCCAACATGCCTCTTCTCTTCAAATCCTTGATCAATGCCGCAGTAGGCTGATCGGTTTGTTGACATTGATGTTTTATCGCACCAGGCAATCCATCGTGCTGATCCCAACCTTGATGATACAATTGCACAAACCGCACATCTTTCTCCAATAGCTTTCGCGCAAGAATGCAATTGGCTGCAAAGCTTCCTTTATCGCGACTACCAGGACCATACAAATCAAACACTTCATTTGGCTCATCCGATGTATCCATCACCTCCGGCACCGATGTCTGCATCCGATACGCCATCTCATATTGCGCAATGCGTGCATTGACTTCCGGATCTCCCCATGTTTCATTTTGTATCTCATTAAGTTTGCTCAACTGATCGAGCATCTCTCTTCTATCTTTTCCATCAAACCCTTCCGGATCTTTCAAAAACAACACAGGATCCTTGCCAGACCTGAATTGTACGCCCTGATGCTCGGATGGTAAAAATCCATTTCCCCACAACCTTGCATACAAGGGTTGATCTCTTGATGCATCTTTGGAAACCAACACAATGAATGCCGGAAGATTTTTATTCTCAGATCCAAGTCCATAACTCAACCAAGAACCAATGGAAGGCCTTCCAGGCAGTTGATGCCCCGTTTGAAAAAATGTCAATGCAGGATCATGATTGATCTGTTCGGTATACATGGATTTGATGATGCAAAGATCATCTACCACTTGCGATGTATAGGGTAACAATTCACTGACCCATGTTCCACTTTGTCCATGCTGATTGAATTTGTACACCGATGGCACCACCGGCAGGATCGCCTGATTGGCACTCATGCCTGTCAGTCGCTGTCCCTTTCTCACCGAATCCGGAAGATCTTTCCCATACATATCATACAACTTCGGCTTGTAATCGAAGGTTTCAAATTGAGAGGGGCCACCACTCATGAAAAGATATACCACGCGCTTTGCCTTCGGAGCGATCATGGGCAAAGCCTGCATGATCTGCTCTTCCGTTGTTCGACCAAAACCGGATATCGGCGCGAGCAATTGTTGCAATGCAATGCCACCAATGCCCATGGCAGTGCGACTCAGAAAATTTCTGCGATCGAGCTGGTTGTACAAACCTTTCAAATCTGCATGCGCAATCCTTTTTTCACTATGATGATGCTCACTCATATTTATCGTTTGGTGATTACAGCATCTGAATTCATGATGGTATTCGCCACCACAGCATTCGCTGCAACCATGGTCTTGTCTAATGTTTCATCAGCCTTATGATATCCTGCCTGCAACCAGCCTCTCATCTTGGAAGGCTCCTTGCTGAATTTTTCACGTTCTGTTTTTTGAAGCACTTTCAACAACTCCATCTCACGTAACGTGATCGTTCTTCCAGTCAATCTCTTATAGGTATTCCCAATTGCCTGTGAAGCATCCTGCTGCTTCGTCATCTGCTCACCCAATACCAACGATGCTTCTACAAAAGTTGGATCGTTCAATGTGGTCAATGCCTGTAAAGGCGTGTTTGTTTTTTGTCGACGAGACAAACATGAACTTCTTGTAGATCCATCAAACATCAACATGGTTGGATTGGGCACCGTACGTTTAACCAATATGTATAAACTTCTGCGATATACTTCATCTGAACTATCGGCCACATAACTGGAACCATTGATATCCCATAAACCAGCAGGCTGATAGGGTTTCACACTGGCACCTCCAATCTTTGTATTCAACAAGCCTGATGCCATCAATGCATTGTCGCGCATCATTTCAGATGTCAATCGCGAAGCCGGACCTCTTGCCAACAATCTGTTATCAGGATCTTGCTCTCGCATTGCTTTTGATGCATACGAATCTTGTTTATACGTTGCTGATGTTACTATCAACCTAATCAGTTTTTTTACATCCCAGCCGGATTCTCGGAAGGAAACCGACAACCAATCGAGCAGTTCAGGATGAGAAGGCATCTCACCCTGATTACCAAAATCCTCGCTGGTCTTCACCAATCCATTGCCGAAGAATTGTTGCCATATTCTGTTCACCGCTACGCGGGATGTCAATGGATGATCGGGAAGTGTCAACCATTGCGCAAGTCCATATCTGTTTGCAGGTAAATTCTTAGGGAAGGGAAAAATATCATTCGGTGTATTGGGAAACACTTGCACATTGCTCGGCATGCTGTATTGCCCCCTGTTTAAAATCACTGTTCGTTTGGGTTTCGCCATTTCTTCCATCACCATCAATTCCTTGATATGCTTGGTTGAATCTGAATATGCAGCTCGAATTTTCTGCAATTCAATCATAGATGATTTTACATGTTCATCCACCACGTGAGTAAAATACGATGTTAACACCACTTTGTCATCACTCGACAAAGATGCTGATCCTTTCGACGCAATGCTTTTCCAGCTTGACTTTCCAGCCAATACATTGATTTCAAACGGCGTGAGCTTTCTGTCATATACGATAAAATCATCCACCTTTCCATCTTTGAAACCCGTTCCTCTCCACCAAGCTCCGATCTGCAAAGCAGGTTCTGTTTTTCTGTCGAAGATGATGTCTTTATATAATTTGTCAATCACCACATCCATCTGCTGGAGTTCTCCATTCTGATACAATTGAAAACCATCCGCCTTGGAGGATCCATCATAGGTCATGGTGAAATGAATCCACTGCTCACGCGGCACATCTGTCATTGATCGTTTGATGATGGCATTGGATGGTGCTGTATGAGCCATCAAGATTTCAAGACGATCATTCTTCATCGACAGATTGAACCCTTTGAAATTATACAATCGCTCCGCTTCACTTTTATGAAAGATGACACCATCCTTGAATCCCTTGGGAATCCAAGCCCAGATACCAATCGTGAATGGATCAGACTGTTTGAATACACCTACTTCTTTTGAATCAAAATATACATCGCCGTCAAGCGACAACACCTGGGAGGCCCTACCAGACTGAAACACAGGCTTGTCTCCTGTCTTCCCTGCTTCATGTTTCATTTCACCCACTTGTGCAGCATTGACTTTATTCACCAAATCTCCATCAAATGCATACCATGCTTTTAAGCCCGCTTGTGGTATGATTTCATTTGCCAGCGACGCATATCCTTGCTTTTCAATCCATGCATTTGCCGCTTCTGTAGAATGTTGAAGTTGTTGATTCACTTTCAATGATTGCATGGCAACTTGTGCGCGCATATAATCCATCATCTTCTCTTCTCGATCTGTAGGCAACATCAATGTTGGCGTAGGCGCATCATCATTCCAGGATATTTGTCCCGCCTCCAACACATTGTTGAAATAGGCATACATCTCATAATAATTTTTTTGCGATACCGGATCGTATTTGTGATCATGACAACGCGCACATCCAACCGACATGGCCAGGAATGCTTCGCCAAATGTATTGGTGCGATCCATCACATATTCTGTCTGAAACTCTTCCTCCACAATGCCACCTTCCATGTTCTGTTGGTGATTTCTATTGAAGGCTGTTGCGATCAACATATCTTTCGTTGGATTCGGCATCAGATCACCAGCCAACTGCTCATGGATGAATCGATCAAATGGCATGTTTCTGTTGTATGCTTTGATGACCCAGTCGCGGTAAGGCGACATATCCCGGAGTCTATCAACCGTATATCCATGCGAATCCGCAAAGCGTGCAATATCAAGCCAATCAGCTGCCATCCGCTCTCCATAATGCTTTGAGGCCAACAACTGATCCACTTGTTTTTCATATGCATCAGGCGAAGCATCGTTTACAAATGCATCCATCTCTTCCAGTGTAGGTGGTAATCCAGTCAGATCCAAACTCAATCTTCGTAACAACAATTCTTTGGGAGCTTCTTTCGCAGGACGAACATTGATATCCTGCAAACGTGCATGCACGAAGCGATCGATGGGATGATCCGTTTCAAAGCCTGGCTGCATGACAGGCAACGGAGCCTTCACAGGTTTTACAAAAGCCCAATGTGGCTGGTATTCAGCACCATCTTTGATCCATTTGATGAGATAGGCTTTCTCTTTTGCATTCAGTTCCACATGAAAAGAAGGCACAGGCATTACATATTCAGGATCCTTGGAAATGATGCGATGATAGACTTCACTCTTATTCAAATCACCAGGTGTGATGGCATATTTTCCTGGAGATTCAGGCAGAACCCCGTAGGCACTTTTGGATTGATCAAGACGAAGTCCCGCTTTTTGTTTGGCCTTATCCGGACCATGACATGCAAAACACTTATCCGATAAGATGGGCTTGATATGTCTGTTGTAATCAAGCTTTCCATTGATCTTATTGTATTCCGTAGCCACATCAGCCGGCATGATGGGATCCTTGTTGTCCATCCACGCGATGATCAACAAGAAAGAAAACAGTCCCAATGTATATCCAAACAATTTCATCTTCTTACTTTTTAGCTGAATCCGGTTTTACAAACGTGAACGAACCGGCATCTATTTTCAAGGCAGGCAAAGCTGACTGCAAACGACGAATGCCGTCTGCACTAACCTTTGTTTGCCATACATACAATTGTTGAAGTTGCTTGCATGCAGCAAGTTCATCCAGACTTCTATCTGTAATCGCATTGCCATACAGATTCAATGATTGCAATTGTGGATGTAATACGATATCATGAATGGCATCATCATTGATGCCGGTCTTTGCAATATGTAATAGTTTCAAGTGTTGGGAGGTACGAATCAGACTCAACATGGATGGTGTAGCTTTTTGTCCCGTCATTTTCAACTCCACAATATTTTTTGAAACAGATTGAAGAAGATTCCACACAGAAGCATCAGGCTCTTTGAGATTGACAAAATTCACTACAAGTTCATTGGAACCATCCGAAGCAAGTGTTACAACAATTCCCTTTTGTTGAATTTTATCAATAACCTCCTTGTCAATATTAGAAAGCTTTTCAGATACATGAACCAGAGGTTCATCTGTCACCTTTTCAACAGTTACTTTTTCTTCTTTCACAGAAAGAACAGATGGATTCGGTTGAACAGGTGCACTGCTACCTTCAATTGCACCAAAAGGGGCACCCTCGCCAATCCAGCGATGGATCATGTTTATTTCTTGTTGTGTTGGTTGCTTTTTCCCTTTGGGAGGCATGTGATGATCATCCTCTTCAGGCAATATGAGATTGGCATAGAGCTTGCTGTTGGATGGATTTCCTTCATGCAGGATCAATCCATGTTTTCCACCTTTACGAATAAAGGCTTCTGCATCGAGTCGCAACCCTCCTTTCATTTTGATTGATGAGTGACAACTGTAGCATTTGTTTTTCAGTATCGGAGCAATCTGATCTCGATAGACAAATACTTGTGTTGAAATGTTGTTCACAGCAACAGATGTATCTTTTGTTTTGCTCGAACTCGTCGTATCAATGAGAGGAGCTGATTTAGAGGTTGTTTCAGTTTCACCCCACAAATACCCCTCCCCATGTGTGAGCACACCACCAAGATGTCCCGCAACCATCATCACTGCTGCAGTAATCCACACAAGCATCCTGCGATAAGCAGAGAAAATGTAGGAAGCAATAGATAGGATGCAGGTAGAGATTCCGAGCCATTGGTGTTTTGAAACCAGGCTCAGATCATAATCGCCTGACTGCGACAAAAGATATCCTGCAATACAAGACAACAAAGATGTGATGGCTGCCAAGAGGAGTGAAAGCTTCCATATATACTGATAATTGTCTCTTTTTTCTGCGGGGAGCAAAGAAATCACGAAAGAAAAAAACAGGATACCAATAGGCAGGTGCACCAACGCTGGATGCGCATGCGCAAACATGGAAACAAGATCAATGGAAATGAATGAAAATGACATGCAATCCTGGCTATTATAGTATGTTCCTAAAGATATTTAAAAATGGAGTCTTATGGAGGTTTCATTATTGACTTATCATAAAAAAACCCGACCAATTGGCCGGGTTTATATTGCTTAAGGGTTACATGTTATCCTGCTACGCCAAGCGGAGAGAAATATATCATGACGCCAACGATGATGGCAACGATGATAAGCGAGAGCACAACATCGATCGCATTCCAGCTGGCGCGACTCGCTGCTTTGTCACTACTCACTGTGGTAGCAAATGTCAATCCTTGAATCTGCTGCTCATCAGGCTTTTCTGTCAGCAAACTCACCACCACCATTATTATGGCTGAGAAAACAAATAAGTAGATACAGAAATAGAGGAAGTTCATGTTGCCATATTGGTAAATCAAACTATCTGGAGAGAAATTATCTTTTGTAATTTGTATGGTCAACTTGGCAACACCAAGTATGAACCCAATCACCATCGAGCTATATGCTCCCTTTGCATTCAAGCGTTTAAAGAATACGCCAAACAGGAACACCACTGCAATAGGAGGCGCGAGATACGATTGTACACTTTGAAGATAATTATACAAACCACCTGAGATCCTAGACATCAAAGGAATCCAGGCCATTCCCAACAATACAACAATTCCTGTTGCAATTCTTCCCACCTTCACCAATTGCTTTTCGGATGCATCCGGGTGTTGCTTTTGGTAAATATCCATGGTATACAAAGTTGAACATGCATTATAAACAGAAGCGAGAGAACTCATCAAAGCCGCCAACAACCCGCCTGCCAGCAAACCGCGTAATCCTACAGGCATGATGGTTTTTACCAAAGCAGGGAAAGCAGCGTTCGTATCATCCAGTTGAAGCTTACCCTGTGCATGCAATTGGTATGCAATCAAACCAGGAATCAAGAAGATAAAGAAAGGCATGAGTTTCAAAAATGCTGCGAAAATGGTTCCTCTACGGGCAGCACGTTCATCCTTGCCTGCCAAACAACGTTGTACGATGTGCTGATCGGTACACCAATACCACAATCCTACAATCGGTGCTGCAAATAATATACCTGCCCATGGGAATTCAGGATCACTCAATGGAGGAAAGAAATTCAATTTTTCCTTTGGAAGTGAATGCATCAGATTATCCCAACCCCCCACTTCTTTCAATCCAAAAAGCATCAACACAAATGAACCAAGCAATAACACAATCGCCTGAATGGCTTCTGTATACATAACAGCATGAAGTCCTCCGAAAATGGTATACACACCTGTTACTACAACGAGTATGATGGCACCCGTCCAGAAATCAACACCCACAAATTGTTGGAATACCAGTGCACCTGCAAAGATTGTAACAGATGCTTTTGTCAATACATAACTCAATAATTGGATAATCGAAAGCAATCTGCGTGATTGCGGATTGAACCTTCTTTCCAAAAATTCTGGCATGGTATACACCATGCTGCGCATGTAAAAAGGTACAAAGACCCAACCCAGTATAAGTACAATATATGAATGCATTTCATAGTGGCCCAATACAACACCGGATTTGGCTGCAGAGCCTGCCAGACCTACAATATGCTCTGAACCTACGTTTGAAGCGAGAATAGAAGCACCTATCACCCACCAACCCAGGTTTCTGTTGGCAAGAAAATAATCAGATGCTGTTTCTTTACTTTTTCGGATCGACCAAATGGAGATCCCTGCAATAACGATCAAATAGAGGATAACAAAAATCCAGTCAATCGTTCCTAAAAATTGATTCATGGTTTAAAGGGTTAATGTAGAGTTAAGATACATTTAAATATTGAAAGGCAAAAAAAACATGAAACCGAATTCCAGAAAACCCTCATTTTTCGTGTCATTTATACATTTATTACACTTGATACATCCCTGAAATTGAATTTCACCATGCTTCATATTCATTCAATTAAGTATATTTATTGTCAATAAATCAGTTCATATGTCGATCAAACATTTACTTACAGTTGTATGTAGCATGCTGGTAATCATTTCAACCATTGCCCAAAAACGCAACCCGAGTCCTTTCACATATAAGGATAAACCACTGGTGTCGCATATCTACACAGCAGATCCATCTGCACATCTATTCAATGGAAAGATCTATATCTATCCTTCACATGATACTGCCACAGGTACAAAAGAAGATGATGATGGCGGACATTTCAATATGATGGATTACCATATTTTATCGATGGATCAGATTGGGGGAAAGGTAACCGACCATGGTGTTTCCTTGGATATTAAAAATATCCCATGGGCCGGCCGTCAACTTTGGGCGCCTGATGCGGCCTATGCCAACGGCACCTACTATCTATACTTTCCTGTAAAAAACAAACAGGATGTGTTTCAGATTGGTGTAGCTACCAGTAAAAAACCCGAAGGTCCCTTTAAGGCTGAACCAGAAGCCATCAAGGGAAGCTATAGCATAGATCCATGTGTCTTCAAGGATGATGATGGAACATACTATATGTATTTCGGTGGTATCTGGGGCGGACAATTGCAACGCTGGAACAACAACCAGTATGATGCCAAAGCTGCATTGCGCAAGCCCAATGAGCAAGCCATTCTTCCTCGGATTGCGAAGTTGACAAAAGACATGAAACAATTTGATGAAGGGGTGAAAGAAATTCAACTCGTTGATAAAAACGGAAAGACATTCCTGGAAGGGAACAACGACAAACGTTTTTTTGAAGCAGCCTGGATGCACAAATACAATGGGAAATATTACTTCTCCTATTCAACTGGCGACTCGCATAACCTCTGCTATGCCATCGGCGATTCACCATACGGACCATTTGTATATCAGGGAATCATTTTAAAACCAGTAGAAGGCTGGACCAATCATCATTCCATTGTACAGATCAAAGACAAATGGTATTTGTTTTATCATGATGTAGAACTCAGCGGACAAACACATTTACGCAATGTGAAAGTGACTGAACTGAAATACAATGCGGATGGTTCGATACAGGAGATTGCTGCGCAAGAACGCAAATAAAGGGCAAGAGGCAAGGAGGCAAAGAGGCAAAGAGATTTTTTGCCCTATTCTATAAATTTTGTAACTTAAGTATTCTAGAAAAACTCCTTGCCTCCTTGCCTCCTTGCCTCCTTGCCTAAAACAATTCCCCCAAATTCACCGCAAATCCTCTTGAACCATCCCTGCCAAAGCCATAGTCGATACATACATTGGCGCCAGAATATTTATTGATCTTGATACGAAGGCCGAAACCATAACCAGGAATCATTCCCCTGTATCCTTTCAATGAAGATGAAGAATATGATTGCCCATTCAAGAAAACAACTCCGCCTATCAGTCCATTTTGGGTTACCTGAAATCTATATTCAGACTCTAGATAAACCATGTTACGATCACGGTATCTTCCCTGGATATAACCACGACCAGTATTGTAGGTATCATCCCAACCTGTGCTTGGCAACATTAAGAATGGAGGCTTCCCTCCCATGCTGAACCAGTTATGATTCCACAAGGCCAATATGTTTTTTGAGTTGGCGGGGAAACGAACATATTTTCTAAATTCCAGTTGCAATGATTTCCAATTTGTATTGCTCCCAAACATTTTCAATGTAGGCCTGAATGTCATGTTCATTTGAGCTCCTCCTTGAGGATTGATGGTATTCAAACGCGAATCGTACAACAATTTCAAAACAGGTCCATTTGCCATTACTTCAGTTTCAAATCCATATTTCTGAAAATCTGTGAAAACACCTATTGGAGGATCCAGTTCTTTGATCTTCCATAACTTATCAAAATAAAATCCAGCTCCTGCGTATAAATTTTTTGCAATGGATCGAAGAACAGTTTGATGCAATTTCAACCCCTTGTAATCAACCATATATTCACCTGCAACTGGTGCACCAGTTCCCAAGCCAAATACTTTTGATGGATATTTGATATAACGCCAGTCCACCAGGATATTATATTTATTTCCAGTGGTCCAAATATTACCCTGTACTGGCAACATGATTTGTTTGAATTGAGTATATGTAATATTAGTAGCAAAGCTTGAGACTTTACGATCAGTGGATTTGTCCTTATTGGCATAAAAAGCAAGGTTTGCTGTTACCAATCCGGCCCATCCTGTATGCATGGCATATCCTGCAGCAGGGATCGCCGAGAACTGGGCATTTTCAGGATTCTTCTGTGAAGTGGAGTGTGGCGAAACAACCTTTTTCAATATTTCCAACAAATCCTTTTCTTCAACTTTGGTTTCTTTTATTTCCTGAGAATTACCAAGAAAAGGCAAGATCAATGCCAATAAAAAAATGTGGATGTATAGATATGGTAATTTGATATGAAAAGATTTTAAATACAAATATCCATCAACTTGCCCATATACTTATCATATTTTATGTAAATTAGAATAGAGATGAATGATAATTTAACAATACAACTGTCTCTCCTGGCATTCCTTCGAAGTGCTTGCGCCAACATACCATAGCCTATTGCCTATTGCCTATTCCCTATTCCCTACTGCCTATTAACTATTGCCTAAAACTATTCACAAAAAAATGAATATGAAAAAAATTGCCGTTATTGGACTTGGCAAAGTGGGTTCACTTGTTGCCACGCTATTATCCGATCAATTTCATGTTACAGGAATTGACCAATACAAACCTGTTGAAGAAGTTTCATATGAAACAATTCAGGGCGACATACACGATCGGTCGTTTTTGATTTCCCAAATAAAAAAACAGGACGCAGTTGTTTCCTGTTTGCCGTATAATGTAAACCTTCCAGTTGCAGAAGCTGCTTACGAATGCGGAACGCACTATTTCGACCTTACAGAAGATGTGCCTACAACCAATGCCATTCGCGAAATGGCTAAATCATCCAAAGGGGTCATGGCTCCACAATGCGGACTTGCACCGGGTTATATAGGTATCATTGGAGCAAGCCTGTATAACAAATTCACCAAGCTGCGTGATGTTGAACTTCGTGTTGGGGCCTTGCCTCTTTATCCAAATGGATTATTGGGATACTCCTTTACATGGAGTCCGGCAGGTGTAATCAATGAATACATCAACGACGCAGAAGTGATTCACAATGGAAGTAGAAAATTTGTGCCTTCCCTGGATGGTGTGGAGATGATCAATATTGGTGGGCAAGAATTTGAGGCATTCACTACCAGCGGGGGCTTGGCTACCATGTGTGAGACATTAGAAGGAAAAGTAGATACACTAAATTATAAAACAATCCGCTATCGAGGTCATGCTAAATTAATGCGATTCTTGCTGTATGAACTGATTCTGAAAGACGAAAGAGAGAAAATTGAAAAAATATTGACCGAAGCCAAACCTGCTGTAAAGGAAGATGTAGTATATGTGTATGCTGCAGTGGAAGGCTGGAAAGGAGAGCAAATTTTCAGAGAGGAATTTTATTCGGCCTATCACCCTATCTCTATCCATGGAAAAGAATGGAGGGCCATTTCATGGACAACTGCAGCCTCTTTGGTTGCGGTTATCGAAATGGTGTCTAATGGATCACTTCCTCAAAGTGGATTCATTAAACAGGAGGAAATCAAGCTTGATGCATTTTATAAAACAAAAACAGGTCAATTGTTTTTGAACAATGCAACTACCTTTAAAAATGCTTAAAATCAATCATTTTTTGAATTTCAAATAAATGAATTGGCTTCTTTGTATCTTTTTCAGCAAATACATATACCAACTTCATAACTTGCTGTCTCAAATGAAAAAGTGATGAGAATACAATCAAGATTTTTTATTTTCTGGATAATACTTATACTCTCCTCGTGCAAATTCATAAAACCAATTGTATATAACCTTCCTGATGAGAAAGATTTTCAATTATTCCCATATAGAACAGTTCAAGCTTCTACAACAGGAATTTTTTATTTCAAGAAATCAAAAGAGATATCTCCTGAAATAAAAAAAATCAGGCTTGAAAACAAAGCATTGAATTCAACAGATGTGCCTCTGGATGATTTTGTTCATTTACATAAAACAATATCATTTTTAATTATCCGAAATGACAGCATCTTATATGAACATTATGCAGATAGATATAACGATTCAAGCAATGTTACAAGTTTTTCTATAGCCAAAGCATATGTTACAATGTTGACAGGCATTGCAATCAAAGAAAAATTCATTAAATCCATTGATGAGCCGGTTACGCATTATATACATGAATGGAAAGGGAATGCAGGCTATGAATTGATCACGATCAAGGACCTGCTCAAGCATACGTCAGGCTTGAAATTCACTGAATCATATGTAAATCCAAAATCAGATCAATTTCAGTTTTATTATGGCGATGAATTAAGGAAACGCATACTTTCCTGCAAGGTCAAAGAAAAACCAGGATTGCATTTTGAATATCAAAGTGAAAACTCTTCCCTTCTTGGATTGATACTGGAAAGAGCCACTGGAAAACCTGTATCCACATATCTGGAAGAAAAAATATGGAGCAAAATAGGCACTGAAGCACCTGCCCTTTGGAGTACAGACAGAGATGATAGTCTTGCCATAGAAAAGGCATTTTGTTGCCTAAATGCGAGAACCATTGATTTTGCGAAATTTGGAAGGTTATTGCTGAATAAAGGCAATTGGGATGGCATTGAAATTGTTCCCTCTTCATGGATTGAGGAAGCAACAAAGCGAACAAATGAAAATGCAGAGAAATTAACATACGGATACAATATGGGACTAGGCCCTGCACTTTATAACAGCTTTTATCCAATTGGTCTATATGGCCAATGGCTTTATGTGTATCCTAAGAAAAATATCTTAATTGTTCGTTTCGGCAGTGCAGATATGGGATATAATCCAAGCTATTGGAAAGATATTATGCTTCAGTTGGTTGATCAATTGTAATGGAAGTGTAATCAAAAATTAATTCGCAATCAATCCCTTTGCAATAATCGAATATCTTGAATCAATTTTTCAATATCAACAACTTGAGTTGCATTATACACACCTCTTATTCTTGAGTGTTGATCAATTAAGAACATCAATTCTGTGTGTAAAAACGCCTCATCATCCCTGGACAATCCTTGTTTTTTTTCTGCAAAAAATGAATTCCTTGCAAGAAAATTGATCTCCTTTTGATTGCCTGTCAGCAAGTGCCAATAGATGGCATCAATGCCGTTATCTTTTGCATAGGCAGATAACCGAGCAACCGAATCAACCCAAGGCATCACCGAAAATGAAAGAATTTTAATGTCATTTTTCCCGCGGATGGAGTCTTGCAGCTTTTTGAGATTAAATGTCATCTTAGGACAAACCGAGGGGCAACTTGTAAAAAAGAAATTCGCTACATAGATTTTTTCTTTCAATGAATCACTGGAGAAATATGATCCTGTTTGATCTTTAAAAGAAAAAGATGCTATCGTATGTATATCTGTATCCTGATTGACTCTTTCATTTATCCAGGTTGCCTGTAATGAAGGATCATTATAATAGGGAAGAGACTGATCAGGCTTTTTTCTACTTATGCATGACAAGAATAGAAGAATGAATAAAACCAAACTATAATGAAATCTATTTATACGTTGTTGGTATACAATTTTTGACAGCTTTATAGCCATATATTTTATTTTCCTTCACTGTATAATTTGAAAGCAATTCCCCCTGTTCATCCCAATAGCGCTGCAATCCTTCTTCAACTCCTTTATGATAATTGTTCTCTTGCCTTCTTCGGGTATCAGGATAAAAAACAATTGCCTTGCCTTCCAGATGATCATGAACATAATAAAAAAGATATCTCAAATGCCCGTTAGGCCACCATTGCCTGAAAACCCCTTCCCTTTTACCATCTTTGAAAGGACACTCCACCAATTTCTCACCGGTATTATACACCCCTTTCGCCATACCATTTTCTTTTCCATGAATGATTGGTAATGCATATACCTCTCTTCCATTTTCCATTTGAATCATGTATCCAGAAAAAGGTAATTCATGATAAGTCCAACCTTTATCCCTTTTTCGGAGCAATGTATCCGTATTCAATATCCTGACATTGGGAGGTACTGTAAGATTGCTTTTTTCATGATGGTTTTTACAAGAAACCATCATCATACAAAAACAACAAAACAATATTCTGCTCATCTGAAATTTATTGTACAACAAGAAACTGCCCCATCATTCCACCATCCTCATGATTGGAAAAGTGGCAATGATACATGAATGGATCTGTTGCATTTGCAAAATCATCAAACCTTGCAACAACTACAACTGATTGACCTAAAGGCACAAAAACAGTATCCTTCCATCCAGATTCATATGGAGCTACTGCGCCAGAGCTTCGCGAAATAATTTTAAATTGAATATCGTGTACATGGAATGAATGGCCAAATATATTGTTATTGACAATCGTCCACTTTTCAGTTGTATTCAACTTGATGGTTTGATCCATCCTTGTAAAACCATACACGTTATTGTCAAACGTAAAAGGATTGGGACCTTGTCCGCCTGTAATATTGATGGTCCTGGAATTCGTTGCATCTGCAGCAGTCCAATATACATTATTCGCCAATGCAGATGGAACAGCATTAATAGGAGTAGCTGTTGCCGCTCCAACTTTGATATGAAGCAAATTAAAATCAATGTTATTCAACAAGCTACCAAACTGGCCACCAGTTTGTGGTTCCCCACCAGGAAAACCAAATTGTTGAGCTGCATTGTATGCCTTCAGATCAAGTGTTCCATTTATGGCATCCTTACCCAGATCAACCATAATCTCAGCTCTTTCACCTACCATCAATTTAACACGTGTTACTTCAACAGGTGTATTCAACAAACCTCCATCATTCCCTATCACATAAAAAGGGCGGTTGTCGCTAAAACCTATGTTATATCCCCGTTCTATTTCACCATTTAGGATACGAAGTCGTACAAATTGTTTTGGCAAGGTAACCTGTGCATTGATGGTTCCATTGGTCATTTGCACATCGCCATACACACCGGAAGTAAAATCAATAGCATTGTTTGCAGTAAACCTTCTGCTCGTCAACACAACTGGTATATCATCAACACCATACGTTCGAGGCAATGCCAGTGCGGCTTCTGCAGGATCCTTGATGATGATTAATCCGCCTGCTCCCATCGCCAAATGCTCATATGTCTTCTCATGCAAGTGCGGATGATACCAATACGTTCCAGCATTGTTCATGACTTTAAAAGAGGGTTTCCATGTAGTACCAGGATCGATGATCTGGTGAGGACCACCATCCATATTTGCAGGAATATGAAAACCATGCCAATGTGTAGTTGTTTGATCGGTTAAATTATTTGTAACATTGAGTTGAACATTATCGCCTTTGTTCATGATAAGTGTTGGGCCCCAGAAATTGGTTCCATTGAAGCTGTAGGTATTGGTTATGGCACCTGTTTTGAATTGCTTGGTTGTTTTACCGAGGGTCAAATTAAAAGTAGTTCCTGAAACCGTTGGAGGTATCCAAAGATCATTATAGGTAGTAGTAGTAGTTGTTCCGCCACCAGTGGTACCAGAACCAGACCCATTGTTGAGATTTGATTTTTTGCATGAGAAAAAAACCAATGTAAAAAATGCAAAGGATGCTGTCTTAATTATATTCATCTATGTTTTTTTATTGTGCCTTCAACGTGTTTATATCCTTGACCAATTGTTCCATCTCTAATTTCAACGATCCATTATACACGCCCCTCAACCTTCCGTTTTGATCTACCAGAAATACATGTTCAGTATGAAGAAAATTAGAACTGTCTTTTGTCAACCCAATTTCCTCTTCAGCAAAATAGGACTTGCGTGCAAGTTCATACATTGATTTCCTATCCCCTGTTAACAAATGCCAATTGTTTGTTATAATATGTTGTTTGCTGGCATACTTGCGAAGCTCCTCAACATTGTCGCGCCAGGGAGTCACTGAAAACGATAGCACTTCAACCTGTCTATCGTTTGAAAAGGCATTTCCAACCACTTTCAAGTTTTCCATCATACCAGGACAAACACTTCCGCAGGAGGTAAAGAAGAAATTGGCAACATGTATTTTATGTTCTAGGGTTTTATTGGAAATGATATTATTATGTTGATCAGTGCATGCAAATGATGCGATTGTATGCTTTACCATTGAATCAACCTCAGCTTCATTCAAAAACAATGGAGTAAAATCAGCTGTGTTATAGTATGGCAAAGCAGCAGGTGTGTGCACCTGCTTACACGATGATATCCATATCGCGCTACTTATCAAAAGCAATGCTATCCGCAACATTCACACAGTTTTTGGTACCCAGCAAACCAAAACGTCTGCCATTTTTGATAATATAATTAGAACGAACCGTTCCATTGTCGTACCACTGACGCTGCGTTCCCTCTTCATGCCCATGATGATAATTCAACTCTCGAACCAGCACCCCCTGAGGATTCCACTCTCTGCAGGCCCCTTCATATTCATCCTTCTCAAATGTATAATGCATTTGGAGCCTGCCATTGTCCCACCATGTTTTTAAATTACCTACTTTTTTGCCATGAGCATAAAAACGCTGTTCATGCAATCTGCCCCCAACATAAAATTTCTTCCACTCTCCATCTTCTAGGCCATTCAAGTAATGGGAAATAAAGGCAGTATCTATGTTATTTTCCTGCATCCCAAAAATCTCACCGGAAAATGGAATACCTTGTATCTGCAGCACACCTTCAACTATATTGCTATGTATACTTGCAGCATCTAATTTTGTTTGTTCAATAATTTGATGATTCGTCTGTTTACAACTTGCAATGATCATTGCAAAAAGCAAAAGAGATCTACCTTGAAACCGTACCAGGCGTTCCAAAAAATCCACTGCCATTGATATAAGGATCTGTATCGGTGATGTGATAGTGATAAATACCCGTTGGATAATCAGATGTGGCAGATTTGTGTCCATGATATGCATCCAGAGCTGCATTGGAAACAAGCTGACCATTTTCTTCAGGACCATACACAGGAAATCCATCTAACAAAAATCCGATTAAAGAGGACTTACTCAATTTGATTCTCGTTAAATACGTAGGTTCCACATGATAATGATACATACCACCCGGAGCTGGATGTCCCCAAGACTGATCAAAGCTCACCACCTCACCTGTAAGAGGCTGATTAGGACCAGCATATTGATTGAAGAATGGAACGCCATTTACAGTAACACCAATAGGCCCTAACGGAGTAGGTTGCTTGGTTGTGGCCTCATTTGGATTGATGGGAATTTTGAATGAATATGATTGTGTAAGGATAGAGTTAGGATTCTTAGAAAATGTATTTCCTCCAAATGTAGTACCACTAAAATTTTCATACAGCGGATTAGTAGTAGGATAATAGACACTTTTATGATCGGGCGTGCCCGTTGTTTTAATAGTCACATAAGTTCCGTCTGATGTTATGCTCGTGGCACCATATACTTTTTTATAAATCTCAGGAACAGTAGCGCCTGTAGTTGACCCTCCCGTTGTAACAGATCCCTTTTTACAAGAAGCAAACATGAATATGATAAAACATGAAACTACATAAAAAGGAATTTTCATTCTCATCTGATTATTTTAAGTATGACTGAAATATTGTCATTACGTTTAAAGTGTATTTTGTTAAATTGATTATCTGTACACTCTGATATAATCCACTTCAAAAATAGCATTGGTAAAAGCAGGGTCAACCGTGCCACCAAAATTTCCTCCCATCGCAAAGTTCAACAAT
>CANFHO010000030.1 GCA_947447005.1 Chitinophagaceae bacterium | reverse complement strand
TTGACCTTTATGCCTCAGGTATATCAGGCTTGGAAAACGCACTCAGTTGGAGATTTATCTATCTGGATGCTTTTTATTCTAATCACCAACGTAACAATCTGGCTGATTTATGGTATCAGCAAAAAAGATAAGGCCATGACCATGGCCAATACCATCATCATGATTTTATCACTGACGATGTTGTATTTCAAACTAACATTCTAGAAACGAAAAAACCACCTGAATGGGTGGTTTTTTTAATTTTTTCTGGTATCAATATTCATCTTCGTTGAAGAAGAAGTCTTCCTGACTTGGATAATCAGGCCAGATATCATCGATCCCTTCATAAATATCTCCTTCGTCTTCCAGCTCCTGCAAGTTCTCTATCACTTCGATCGGTGCTCCACTTCGGATACAATAATCAATCAACTCATCTTTGGTTGCAGGCCATGGTGCGTCTTCGAGGTATGATGCCAGTTCAAGTGTCCAGAACATAGTGATCAGCTTTTAAATTTCGGCAAATGTAATGGTTAAATTGAAATAACCAAATCCGAAAATATCAACACCCACAATGATTGTGAACATCCCTGCCAGTTTGTGGGGCATGGAACTTTCTTTAACTTCACCCAAAATAGGCAAATCATGCTGTCCGCAAAGGGGATCATCAAGTTTTATGGCGAGTTGGAAGTGCTTAAAGGAGTTGATCTCAGCATCCCGAAGGGAGAGATTGTGAGCATTGCAGGTTCCTCTGGTGCAGGAAAGACAACCCTTTTGCAGATTTTGGGAACACTTGACAAGCCCGATAAAGGTGAATTGTGGTATGATCAAATTCGTGTCGATCTGTTAAAACCCAGGGAGCTCGCGGCTTTTAGAAATAAGCACATGGGATTTGTTTTTCAATTTCATCACCTGCTTCCGGAATTTTCAGCTTTGGAAAATGTGTGCATTCCCGGATGGATAGCCGGTAAAAAGCAGTCTGATATTGAGAAAAAAGCCATGTCGCTTTTGGATCGCTTGGGCATTGCTGCCCGTGCACAACATAAGCCCAATGCCCTTTCCGGAGGGGAACAACAGCGGGTAGCCGTTGCTCGTGCATTGGTCAACGACCCTGGAATTATTTTTGCGGATGAACCAACCGGAAACCTGGATTCTGCGAATGCCACTTCATTGCATCAGCTCTTCAGGCAGCTGAGAGATGAATTGGGACAAACTTTCCTCATTGTTACGCACAATGAGGAATTGGCTTCCATGAGCGATAGGGTACTTCATTTGAAAGACGGCCGCTGGCTGTAAGCTACTTTACTCGTGGCTTCCAAGCAATTTCTTCTGCATTCAAATGCTTTGCTATAAGCCTGGCTAGTACAAATAGATAATCACTCAACCTGTTCAGATATTTTAAGATGAGGATTTCAGAGGCCTCTTCCGGATGCATCAAATCCACCACCAAACGCTCTGTTCTTCGGCAAATGCAACGTGCAATATGCAGTTGAGAAACAGTAGGATGCCCGCCCGGCATGATGAAAAATTGCAATTCAGGCAGCTCTGCATTCATCTGATCCATTTCTTTTTCCAGCATTTCAACATCCGTATCCAGCAGATCCGGAATACGCATTTTGGTTTCTTTCTCCGGATCACATGCGAGTGCTGAACCAATGGTAAAGAGCCTGTCTTGTATTTCTTTGAGTGTGTTTTTGTGATGAGGGATGTCGATTAAATCGCGACAAAGACCGATGTGAGAATTTAATTCATCCACCGTTCCGTATGCCTCAATGCGCTTATTGGATTTATAGACTTTAGTTCCTCCAATTAAAGAGGTTGTTCCGTTATCACCAACCTTGGTATAGATTTTCATTGCCATGTGCCACAGTATAATGTCATGATAATGTCATTACCAAGCAATTGTTCACTTGAATGACATCTTTTTTTACACAAGCGTGGGGACATCTTTTGTCTTGTCGCTTTCCACCACACCATCACGCAATCTGATGACCCTTCTGGCGTAGTTAGAAATGTCTTCTTCGTGTGTTACAAGAACAACAGTGTTGCCATCATCATGAATCTTGGCAAAGATGCTCATGATTTCATAGGATGTTTTGGTATCCAGGTTTCCGGTAGGTTCATCCGCCAAAATGATGGAAGGATTGTTTACCAAGGCGCGTGCAATGGCCACACGCTGACACTGGCCACCTGATAATTCATTTGGCTTATGGTGACTCCTATCCATCAGGTCCACTTTTCTCAATACTTCCTGTGCCATTTCAATCCTGGTCTTTTTGGGGATGCCCGCATAAACAAGAGGAAGGGCCACGTTTTCAAGTGCCGATAAACGTGGTAAGAGGTTGAACTGTTGGAATACGAATCCGATTTCCTTGTTTCGCACATCAGCCAAATCATTGTCGGCCATCGTGCTTACATCAGATCCATTTAAAATATATTTTCCTGAAGTTGGGGAGTCGAGACAGCCCAAAATATTCATCAGGGTGCTTTTCCCTGAACCAGAGGGTCCCATCAATGCCACGTATTCATTTTTATTGATGTCGAGAGAAAGTCCTTTCAGGATTTTCAGTTCCTGATTTCCCATAAAATAACTTTTCCTGATCTCTTCGAGATGTATGACTGCGTTCGACATGATTTATTTTTTGATGACTTTGGGAACAGTGAAAAATGGGCCTTCTGAAACAGGTGCATTGGAAAGTGCGGTTGCGGTATCGACCGAGCCTTTCACTTCATCCTTGCGCAAGCTGTTTACGTTTTCATTGATATGGGTGAGGGGTTCTACACCGGTGGTGTCGATCTCATTCAACTTTTCTACAAAACCAATCATTTGTTCCAGGTCCTTGCGGATGGATTCCTTTTCGGTTTCATTGAATTCGAGTCGCGACAACTGTGCGAGCTTTTCCACCATTTCCTTGTTCAGTTCCATAGCTGATGTTTGCGTCACAAAATTAACCATATTCGCTTCATCTCCCTGTTTTTATTGATGAGCGGAAGGAGAAATTCCATTTGGATTGTTGATTTCATACTTTTAAGCAGCCCTCACATTTACTATATTTGCGGAATGAGTACTGAAAAAGCGATCGTAATGAGCGGTATCCGTCCTACAGGATACCTGCATTTGGGGAACTACTTCGGCGCTGTGCGCAATTATGTGAAGTTACAAGAGGAGTATACATGTTATTTCATGGTGGCTGATTTGCATGCACTGACTACCCATCCGGATACAAAGGAATTGAAGACGAATGTTCATCGTGTGATAGCTGAAAATATTGCCTGTGGAATTGATACTGACAAGGCAGCCTTGTATTGTCAGAGTCATGTACGTGAAACTTCTGAATTATATCTTTATCTCAATATGCTGGCTTATTTGGGAGAGTTGGAAAAAACCACCACGTTCAAAGATAAAGCCAGGATGCAACCTGATAATATCAATGCCGGTTTGCTGACCTATCCAGTGCTGCAAGCAGCAGATATTATTCTTCACAGGGCGATTTATGTTCCTGTGGGCAAGGATCAGGAGCAGCATTTGGAGATGGCCCGCAATTTTGTAAAACGCTTTAATCATAGATACGGCGAGGTGTTCCCAGAACCTATCGCGTATAATTTTGGAGATGACCTGGTGAAAGTTCCAAGTCTGGATGGTACAGGCAAAATGAGCAAAAGCGAAAATCAGCTGGCAACCTTGTATCTGGCGGATGATGATGAACTGATCAGAAAAAAAGTAATGAAAGCCAAAACAGATGGCGGTCCCACTGAAAACAATTCTCCAAAACCTGATTATATTGAAAACATATTCCAGCTGATGCGGTTGGTGAGTTCCGATGAGACCATAAGCAGTTTTGAATCTGCGTACAACAATTGCACCATCCGATACGGTGATATGAAAAAGCAATTGGCTGAGGATATGGTTAAATTCATTGCACCCATCAGGGAAAGGGCTGCCTCCATTCAACATGATGAAGCTTACCTGCAAAAGATCATGAAGCAGGGTGCAGAGAAGGCCAATGAAAGTGCCTCCAAAACCATGTCGCTTGTCCGAGAAGCCATGGGATTGGTTTATTAACCCTCGTTCCATCCGAGATATCTAAAAAATTTCCAATCCGTTGTGCGGATTGTCAAAATGAATATGTACTTTGTCTGCCGGCAACACCGGACCGACTAGAATTGTAATAAACTTATGGCCAAAGCAAAGAAACCCAAACACATTGCCATTGCAGGAAACATTGGCGCAGGCAAAACAACGCTGACTGAAATGCTGAGTAAGCATTACAAATGGATACCCCAATTCGAGGATGTGGATCAAAATCCATATTTGTTCGATTTCTATGAGGATATGCCCAGGTGGAGTTTCAATCTTCAGATTTACTTTTTGAACAGCAGGTTGTCTCAATTGCTTGAAATCAGTCGCGGTACCGAAACCATTATACAAGACCGAACCATCTACGAAGATGCATTCATATTCGCTCCCAACCTGCATGAAATGGGCTTGATGAGCAAGAGAGATTTTGAAAATTATTTCGATTTCTTCCAGAACCTGCGTCAGATGGTGAAACCACCAGACTTGATGGTATACTTACAGGCATCTGTTCCAACATTGGTTGGCAATATTCAAAAGCGTGGAAGGGAATACGAAGAAAATATTCGTCTTGATTATCTTAAGAAGCTCAATGAGTATTACAACAAATGGATTGAAGGATATAAAGAAGGTCCTTTGTTGGTGATCAATGTTGATAAGAACAAGTTCGCCGAAAATGAAGAGGATTTTGGCGAAATTATTGCTAAGGTTGATGCAGAATTGTACGGATTGTTTTAAAGTCAGTCTACAAACACTTCGAAATCAGAACCAGCGGGACCAGGATGTAATAGGGCAGAAGCTTCAAGCAATTTCCAAACTGCAGTCCTGCCGGGTGTTCCAAGCGACAAAGAAAAATCATTTACATAGAGGTCGATGTGCTGACGAATAACGGCCTCTTCCATTTCCTGGGCATGCGCTGTTACAAACGGGGGCAATGTTTCCTGGTGCTCAAATGCATATGCAAGACTTCTGTTGATGACTCTGTTGATCTTCTTCAATAATTGAAGATCAAAACTTCTTTTGGCAAGAATGCCGCCCAATGGTATGGGCAATCCGGTTTTTGTTTCCCATAGATCACCAAGGTCAGCCAACTTATGAAGGCCTCTTGCCGCATAGGTGAACCTGTTTTCGTGAATGATTACACCGGCATCAGCTTTTCCTGAAAGCACGGCCTCTTCAATTTCATGAAATGGAATGAATGCTTTGCGTTTGATTTCAGGGAAAGCTAGGGTAAAAAGAAGGTGTGCTGTAGTGTGAATGCCTGGTAGCACCACGGTCAAATCACTCAAATCAGTATTTTCAAGTGAACTATATTTTTTTGAAATGAAAAGCGGTCCTACTCCTTTACCTAAAGCTCCTCCTGCATCAAGAACTCTATAGTAGGTGAGCAACCGAGGAACCACACCATAACTTACTTTGGTGATATCTTGTTTCCCTTCCATCGCCATTTTGTTGAGTGTTTCAACATCTTCCAAAATGCATTCAAACGACAGTTCTTCTGTGTCAATTTTATGATGAAGCATGGCATCAAAAATGAAGGTATCGTTCGGGCAAGGAGAGATGGCGAGGGTCAATTTCATTTTGAAGCAATATTTAAAGTGATTCAAGCAAGCTAATACAAGTTGTTCTGACAGCACTGAGTGCTTCAGGAATTTTCCATTGTTTTTTATCTCTTATACCAACCCTGTTTGAAATTCCTCGCAGTTGAATAAATGGAATATTGGCAGCAATACATCCATAATGAAAGGCAGACCCTTCCATAGATTCAATTTCCGCACCATAGTGATGATGAAACAAATCAATTTTGGTTTGAAGAGTAGTGATCTCACTTACACTTACAGCCTTTACTTGTTGAAGTCCTGTCAAGTTTAAAAGCGCTGTATGTGTATTTTTCAGGCATCCATTTTCATACGGAAATGCATCATAATGCGTGAGTCCCATTTGAAAAACATCTTTATACATGCCATCTTCATAAACTCCCATATCAGCCACGATTTCAGATTGAACAGCTACGGCAGAACCAATTTTAAAATCTTGATTGAAGCATCCTGCAATACCAATTTGAATAATGATTTTTGGTTTTTTTTCTGAGATGAGTTTTGAAACGGAATATGCAGTAGTAATGGGCCCAATACCTGTTAAGGATAAGTCAATCTTCCCTTTGGAATAGGGTAAATCAATCTTCCTCAAAGGTGCCATCTCTAATTCCGTGGCTGCTATTATGGCTATATCCATGAAGCAAAGGTCTGATTTTAGGTACAAATTTGCTAACTTTGTGCCCCCATTTAAAAAATACATGCCAGTTTTATATCTCACAAGACGCGAACATTTCAATGCTGCACATAAACTCTACAATCCATCCTGGAGCAAAGAGCAGAATGATGCAGTGTTTGGAAGGTGTGCAAATGAGAATTGGCATGGCCATAATTTCGAGCTTTTTGTGACTGTAAAGGGAACACCTTCTCCTGAAACGGGTTTTATTGTAGATGCCAAATTGCTCAGTAAGATCATCAATCAATATGTTATTGATGTGCTTGACCATCGGAATCTCAATGTGGATGTACCCTTTATGGCAGGGAAAATGTGTTCTATTGAGAATTTGATATTTGAGATCTGGAAACAATTGGAGCCACATATCCCAGAGGGGGTAAAGCTTCATTGTTTGAAGTTGGTTGAAACACCCAGAATTTATGTTGAGTATTTTGGCGAATAATTACCAAATCATTCAACAAAAACATTATTTTCCTGTTTATTTTTATTCATTACAAACATTCATCCAATGGGTACACGTGTTTCTGTGTTTAGGGAAGAGCATTTCAATGCAGCACACCGGCTGTTCAATCCTGCATGGACGGAAGAGGAAAATACAAGGGTATTTGGAAAATGCAGTTTGCCCAACTATCATGGTCATAACTATGAGATCATTGCAAAGGTAACCGGTGAGGTAGATCCAGCAACAGGATATGTAGTGGATACCAAATGGCTTTCAGATATTATCCAACAGGAAGTGATTTCCAGGTTCGATCATCGGAATCTAAATCAGGATGTTACAGAGTTCAAAGGCATAAATCCCACGGCAGAAAACATCGCAATCGTAATTTATGGATTATTAAAACCCCGTTTGGCTGAACATTTGGAGCTTCAGATACGTTTATACGAAACACCAAGGAACTTTGTTGAGTATCCGGTAAAATAAAAAAAGTATCATGGCATATATCAAGATTGAGCAATTTGATGAAAATATTACTGCTGGGCTGATTGAGAATTATAAGAATTCAATTGAATTGCTGGGTGAGGATTCTCAACGAGAAGGGTTGATTAAAACCCCTGAACGTGTTGCAAAATCTATGCAGTACTTAACACAGGGTTATCATATTGATGCCAAGGCGATATTGAATTCTGCAAAATTCAAGGAAGATGTCAGTGAAATGGTGATTGTGAAAGATATTGAGCTATATAGTTTGTGTGAACATCATATGTTGCCTTTTTATGGTAAGGCACATGTTGCCTATATTCCCAATGGATACATAACTGGACTGAGCAAAATTGCAAGGGTAGTTGATGCCTACAGCAGGAGATTGCAGGTGCAGGAACGTTTAACCACCCAAATACTTACTGCTATCAAGGATACATTGGATCCGCTGGGCGTTGCAGTTGTAATCGAAGCGTCTCATCTTTGTATGATGATGAGGGGTGTTCAAAAACAAAATTCAGTAACAACCACCTCTGCATTTTGTGGTGAGTTTGAGAAGAATGAGACCCGCAGCGAATTTATTCGTCTGATTGGATCGAGGCTTCATTAATAAATTCAAAATCAATCAGTTATTTAAAATTACGTATGGATAGGTATGCCTGCCATTCATCAAAAATTTTATTCACATAAATATGTGTAGGTTTTCTAATTTGCATTGATAATCAGCGAATTATAATCTTTAAAATATTGTAAAGCATTCATTTAGGGTTACTTCCTTCAATTGAGGGGTATAAACTATGTTGTTTGCTTTAAATTCGCAATAAGAATAGAAATTATGATACAAGCCTATGTATTCCCAGGACAAGGATCTCAATTTCCTGGAATGGGAAAAGAACACTATGAGGGAAATGCTTTTGCGAGGAGATTTTTTGAACAAGGAAATGATATCCTTGGTTTCAGGATTTCAGATATCATGTTCAACGGGTCAGAAGAAGACCTGAAACAGACAAGTGTAACACAGCCTGCAATTTTTTTACATTCTGTGATTGCATATAAGATGATTGAAGGTGCTACACCACATATGGTAGCTGGGCATTCTCTCGGAGAGTTTACATCACTGGTGATCAATGGAACACTTACTTTTGAAGATGCTTTAAAATTGGTAAGTATTCGTGCAACTGCCATGCAAAAAGCCTGTGAAGCCAATCCTTCTGCCATGGCTGCAGTATTGGCACTTGCAGATGATATTGCAGAAAAAATTTGTGTTGACATAACTTCAGAAACCGGGGAACTCGTAGTACCTGCCAATTATAATTGTCCCGGTCAATTGGTAATCAGCGGAACAAATGCCGGCATTGATATTGCCTGTGAACGCATGAAAGCGGCAGGTGCAAAGCGTGCGTTAAAACTGCCGGTGGGTGGGGCTTTTCATTCACCATTGATGGAGCCTGCAAAGGAGGAATTGGCTGCTGCTATCATGTCTACAACCTTCCATAAGCCGGCATGTCCTGTTTATCAAAACGTGGTGGCAAAAGCGGTGACAGATCCTAGCGAAATCAAACAAAATTTGATTGATCAATTAACCGGACCCGTTCGTTGGGCGCAGACGATTGAAGCCATGATCAACGATGGTGCAATCAGTTTTGTAGAAGTTGGTCCTGGAAAGGTTTTGCAAGGTTTAATCGGTAAAATCAATAAGACCATTCCAGTAGAATCTGTGAATTGATTCCTGGAATATAGCGCGTAATATCTTAAAATATTTACATGGGAGTAATCTAAAACATTACTCCCATTTTGTATTAGATAGTCTTAGGCTTGTGCAATTGGTCCACCAAACTGCATGGGGAATTGGATTTCCTCTACATCATTGATTCTGCCATTGGCGGCTTCAAATTTTTCAATATTGTCATTCAGTGCATTCAACAGTCTTTTGGCATGTTGTGGAGTAAGGATGATTCTTGATTTCACTTTGCTTTTAGGTGTACCAGGCATTACATTTACAAAATCAACAATAAATTCTGCATGACTATGTGTAATGATGGCAAGATTGGCATATTGGCCTTCTGCCACTTCTTCAGATATCTCAATATTCAATTGATTATTGGGTTGTTGTTGTTCGCTCATGATTTTCGTTTTGAGTTTCAAAGATACAAGTTCATTCTCTTTTCACCATTCCCAAATCAGCTGCATCCTCCATTCCTTTTTTAGCAAGTTGCCAAAACTTCTATTTCCCCACATCATATCTCCGGCTTTACTTTTACTGAAAATATATTTGAATTGAGATTGGAAATGTTTGTTGATCTTCCAATTTCCCAACAGATAATTACTCATGCCTGTATCAAAATATGCCGGAATTGAAAAATAAGAACGAACATCACGTTCGTATGCGTAAATCCTGGTGTCATAACTATCTGTTTGATAGATGGTTGCTCTTGCGCTTGCTGAAAATGGTTTCATCATGGGTTTATAAATGATCTCAACATAATAGAGCGATCCTTTTTCTTTTGATCTATGTTCATTTTTTAAAAGGGCCCATTCTATGCGTTGTCTGATCGTCAGATCCTGATTTGCCATGAATGATATGTGGAGACGCATCTTTGACGTAGAAGTCCATTCCAACCGGTTGGATTTATCATCAAGGTTTCTTTCGTTTTTTGTTTCAGCGTCTTGCTTAAATCTAAAAGTCATTTCTGTTTTTTTATTGGGACGCCAACTGAATTGAACAGAACTACTATTGCCTCTTCTGATGCCATCATTGAAATATACAGGCCATGTGTTTATATATTGATCTCTGTATAGTTCAATTCTGTGTCTTGGATCAAGTTGAAGATTCATACAACTAAAAAAGCCTTTTTCATTGTTGGCGCTTCCATTTCTGATCAATGCATTGGGTTGAAAAGCAACATAGTCCTTCGCAATATTTCTGAAAATAATTGATACATCCATACGAGAATCTAGACTTTTCATACATCCCAATAGCAGTGCCGATGCCATAGATTGATTCAACGCATATTCACCAAAAGTATATGAATGAAAAATGCTTGTTTTGAAATCTATGCCTGCATTGGTGAACGACTTTCCTCTGGGTGAATAGTAATTATATGGGAGCCATTTTTTCTCAATTGGGATATCAAAAAAATATTGAAGGGCGGTTATACCTGCTTGAATATGTTTCTTTTCGAGTGCTATTCTTACACCCAGGACGGATTCTATTAATGTATTTTTGTCGTTTACTTCACTTGAGGTTCTATGCAATCCTGATGTAAGCAATGAACTCACATATCTATGTTGTATGTTTAGACTGTCCAATATGATATTTGCATCAATTTTTTCTCTGCCGGCACATATTGACAACTGTATATTTTTCTTTTCCAATGTAATAGCAAATCCTTTATGGTAGCGGTTTTCATCCGAGCCAGTATGAGGTAGAAATGCATCTCCCTGTCGCAATGCTCCTACAATATTGCTACTTTGTCCGAACGCATATCCTTGCCATTCAATCAGGCCTTGTCCTATGTTTACCACATAATCACCCAATACTAAAGATTTAATCATCCCCCTTTTTTTTAGATACAGATAGTATCCTAAAAAGTCTGCCATATTTTTTTCGCCTGCATCTTTTTCGATGGTAACACCCCACTGTAACAATGTTCTGAATTGGTATTGATATTTTATCAACTGCTTGTATCCTTTTGCCAAATCAGAATATCCGCTGAAACTATTTGATCCATTCACGCCAAAACCTGATTTGCTATTGCCTGTTCTGAAGAGCAATAGATGATCGCCTTCTTTTATTCTTTGTTTCAGGTCTGGTACAATTTCTTTTTCTGTTGAAATGCTGAAATAAGGAATCGCTTTTCTGGTGGTGTTTTCATCCCAAAAAGGGATGGACTGAAGTTCATACAATGAAATCAGGTCTCCCATGTGGTTTCGGTATAATATGAATTGACGAATTTGTTCTTGCGAAAGAAAACCCAGTTCCATAAGGTCTTTTTCCATGGCTTTATTTACATTCAGTTTCCCTTTATTTTTTAAAGGTATTTCACTTGTCAATTTTTCCAAGGCAGATTCATCCGTATAAGCCAGATTCTCCATGGCATCTTCTTGTTCAATTTGTTCTTCCTGTGCTCTTAATTGAATAGAACATAGCAGTAATAACATCATCCAGCATATTTTCATATCAATTTTTTTCAAAATTATATCTGTAGGCAAAAGAGTTTCCGAGGTATGGGTGGTGACTTACAATCAACATCATCCGGTGTTTGGTTCTTGTCCAGCTGATTCCCATGAAAAGTTCACCAGGCAATGGTTTCAGCCCTGCAATCAATAGATAGTTTTTATTTGCCATCCATGTGATTTCTGGAGAAATTGCAATCGGTGAACCCTTTGATTGTTCAATGCTGCATGCAACAAGGAGGTCTGGATTGATTTGTTGTGCAATTCCTGCAATCATCTGATAGATTCCTTGCATGTTTTCGTTGTAATCAGTAAAAAGGAATCTTGTGTTGGAAAAATGGAAATGGCATTGTGTAGCTTCCGAAAGATTGTAGCTCATGCCCAACTGGTAACCAATATTAACCAAGCTTTTATTTCCCTTGATCTGTGTTGCATGGGTATGCAATTTCAAGCCGATGGATAGATTTTCGTTGACTTTCATGGCTTCCCCAATTTGTAGTGACCAGTTTCTGAAATTTTTCAATCCATCTGTAGAGATACCTGCAGACAGGAAGTTGTTTTTCTTTGGAATTAACATTGCAAAAGCACCAGCTGCAGCATGTTGAATGGCGTATCTGTTTTCAACACCAATGCCAAACAAGATTTTTTCAGCATGACACGTTTGGGCAACGAGTTCGTTTGCTGAAAGGGCATCGTTGAGTATTTTTCCAAATCCCAAAATCCTGGGATACAGATTGCCATTGTTTTGGGATAGTAGCATTTTCGACATGCAAATCAACATCATGATCAATACGCCTCTTTTCATGATGCAAAGATGTATGCACGTAAAAGCTTTTCCATGTTGAAAACAACCGATTTGGGTGTTGTTTTCCTGCTTAACTTTGCGTGATGAAACTGTTAGACGGAAAGATTGTATCGCAGGCTGTGAAAGATCAGCTGAAAACAAAGACAGATGCTCGTATCGCCGAAGGCAAAAAAGCGCCACATCTGGCTGCCATCCTCATTGGAAACAATGGGGCCAGTGAAACATATGTGGCATCCAAAGTAAAATCTTGTGCAGAGATTGGCTTTAAATCCACCTTGTTGCGATTGGAGGAAACCATTACAGAGCAGGAATTGCTATCCAAATTGAATGAACTCAATGAGGATGCCGATATCGATGGTATATTGGTGCAATTGCCTCTTCCCAAGCATATTTCAGAGCAAAAAGTGATTGAAACAATTTATGTAAGCAAGGACGTAGATGGTTTTCATCCTGAAAGCGTAGGCCGCATGGTACAAGGGTTGCCTGCATTTTATCCAGCCACACCCTATGGTATTTTGTTGATGTTGGAACACTATCAGGTTGAAACAAAGGGTAAACATGCCGTTGTGATTGGAAGAAGTAATATTGTTGGAAGACCCATCAGTATTATGCTGAGCAAAAATGAATATCCTGGCAATTGTACAGTTACTGTTTGCCATTCTCATACCCCGAATTTAAAGGAGATCTGTCTGCAGGCTGATATTATCATTGCTGCATTGGGCCGACCAGAATTCCTGAAAGCGGATATGGTAAAAGAAGGTGCAGTGATTGTAGATGTAGGGATCACCAGGGTTGAAGATGCTTCAAAAAAATCAGGATTTGCCATCAAAGGTGATGTGGCATTTGATGAGGTGGCAGCAAAATCTAGTTTCATCACGCCTGTACCAGGTGGTGTAGGTCCCATGACCATTGCAGCCTTGATGATGAATACATTCAAGGCATGTGAAGCAAAAGATCGCCCATGAGTGCCGCTAAACAACAACTTCCTTTGATGGAGCACTTCTACACCTTACAAGGTGAAGGAAGGTATACAGGTCAGGCAGCATATTTCATCCGATTGGCAGGATGTGATGTAGGTTGTGTATGGTGTGATGTGAAGGAAAGTTGGGATGCAACTAAACATCCAATGGTAGATGAAGACGAGATTGTTCAATATGTTCTTGATGCCAAGGCCAAGATTGCAGTAATAACAGGAGGAGAGCCATTGATGCATGATCTGACTACGCTGACAATGAAATTACAGTCACATGGCATTCGAACCCATATTGAAACATCCGGATCAAGTGTACTTTCAGGTTCTATCGATTGGATTTGTCTTTCTCCCAAAAAATTCAAGGCACCGCTGGATGAAGTGGTTGCAAGGGCTCATGAATTAAAAATTGTAGTCTATCATAGCTCAGATTTTGCTTGGGCAGAATCTTATGCCCAAAAAGTTCCTGATGATTGTCAATTGTATCTTCAGCCGGAGTGGGGAAAGTCATCTGAAATGAATCCTTTGATTATAGAATATATCAAAAATCATCCCAAGTGGTCATTATCTCTGCAAACCCATAAATTCCTGGACATCCCCTGATCAATTTAACATTCTCATACAAGCCTGACATTCAAAATGATTTAACTTCATTTTCATGAAAAAATGGCTTCTTTTCATATGCTTGGTATTGGTGGTTTTTATGGTGAATGCACAGGTGTACAATCCCGAGCAAGTGCCAAAGAAAGCACGCAAACTTTATGATCAGGCCGTTGCGATTATTGATGCTGGAAAGCCATTTGACGCACTTGATCAAATTGATCAGGCACTTGCGTTGTATCCGGGATTTGTTGATGCCTTGCTTACGAAGGCCGCTATTTATGGTGAGAGAAAAAATTATGCCAAAGCAGTTGAAGTATATGAAAAAGCGTTTGACATAGACCCGGTGTACACTCATGAATATCAATTGCCTTTTTCCATTGATCTTGCCGGATGTGGTAGGTTTGAAGAGAGTTTACATGCCATTGAACATTTTCTTCAATTGCCCAATTTAAATGAAAGGTCAAAAAAAGCGGCTACCTATCGGAAAACAAACATGCAGTTTGCATTGGCCTATCAGAAGGCCCATGTGTATGATACAGATTTACAAGTAATAAATTTAGGAGATGCAGTGAACACATCTCAATTGGAATATTTTCCTTCGCTCACCATTGATGGCAAAACACTTGTCTTTACAAGAAGGGTCAATTGGTCCAATGAAGATTTTTTTATCAGTGAAAGAGATGACAATGCTTGGAAACCATCTTCACCCTTGGTGGGATTCATCAATACACCACAGAATGAAGGGGCTCAACAAATCTCGCAAGATGGTACCTGGCTCGTGTATGCAGGGTGTGATATGAAAGACAGTTATGGCAGTTGCGATATTTATTTTTCTTTCTTTGAAAATGGTGGATGGACTGCACGTGAGAATGCCGGAAGGGCTATCAATACTGAGTTTTGGGAGACCTCACCTTGTTTGTCGCCCGATAAAAACAATCTTTATTTCGCTTCGAATCGTCCTGGTGGGTATGGTGGTACAGATTTATATGTATCGCATCGCTTGGCAAATGGTAGGTGGACTGCTGCAGAAAATGTAGGTCCTGCGATTAATACATCTGGTGATGAAAGTTTTCCCTTCATGCATGCAGATAATGAGACCTTGTATTTTACATCCAATGGTTGGCCAGGCTATGGAGGCACAGATATTTTTTATTCAAAAAAGGGATTGGATGGTTTTTCGAAACCCCTCAATGTTGGTTATCCTGTAAATACAATAGATAATGAAGGGAGTTTGATTGTATCTTCAGATGGGTCAACTGCATATTATGCAAGTGACAGACCAGATGGTAAAGGCGGCTTGGATTTGTATTCATTCCCTATGAGAAAAGACATCAGGCCTGTTACGACCAGTTGGGTGCAAGGAACTATTTATGATAGTGTAACAAAAAAAGGATTGCAAGCAAATGTTGATGTAATCGATCTTTCCAATAATCGTGTAATCAGTCAAGTGAGTGCAGATGCTGTTGGAAAATATCTGGCCACATTGCCCATGGGTAGAAATTATGCGTTCCATGTAAATCAAAAAGGCTATTTGTTTTATTCATCTCATTTTGAAATGCCGGCATTGGCAAAACAAGAGCATTTTCAGGTAGACATTCCGTTGCAGCCTATTGTTGCAGGGGCAAACATTGTATTGAAAAATGTTTTTTTCAATACTGGGAAATGGGATTTGTTGAAAGAGTCACTCTCAGAATTGGATCGGTTGGTTTTGTTATTGAATGACAATCCAAGTATACGTATTGAGATTTCCGGGCATACAGATAATGTAGGTAAGGATGCAGATAATAAAATTCTATCTGAAGCCAGGGCAAAGTCGGTCGTAGCTTATTTAAAAGCAAAGGGAATATTAGAAGCCAGATTGTCTTATAAGGGATATGGGTCATCTCATCCTGTAGCAACCAATGACACTGAAGAAGGAAGGGCATTGAACAGACGCACTGAAATGGTTGTTGTTTCCAAATGATTTTAACCGGATTTTTCATGTTTTAATCCCTTTAGGAAAAGGGTAAAACACCACTTTGCTTGATTGCACCTTGTGTAATTTTCCCAAAAAATAGTTCATGGGGGAAGTGGATTTGTTAGCGCATATGGCCTTAACACAGGTGCCTCAGATCGGGGATATGCAGATTGCGCAACTATTGAAATATTGCGGAAGTCCTGCTGAGGTATTCAAAACCAGTAAGCGTCATTTAGAGCAGATACCTGGCATTGGTGAAATTCGTGCTGCATCCATTCGCAGCTTTCACAGCATGGATAAGGTAAAAAAGGAAATGGAATATGTCATTAAAAATCATATTCAAGTACTTGTGAAGGGCATGGATGAATATCCCAAGAGATTGGAATATTGTATAGATGCACCGCATGTATTGTATTACAAGGGGAATGCAAATTTGAATGCACATCGGACACTCAGTATTGTTGGAACCCGCGCTCCAACCGAGTATGGACGGGATAGGGTTGTTCAGTTGATGGATTGTTTATCACTATATGATATTACGGTGATCAGTGGATTGGCTTACGGTGTTGACACCATTGCACATCGGGAGGCATTGAAACACGATTTGAAAACAATGGCTGTATTGGGACATGGATTTAATTTCATTTATCCGCATTCAAACCGACAAATGGCCGGGGAGATCATTGAAAAAGGAGGTTTGTTAACCGAGTTTATGCATACGGTGAAGCCAGACCGACAAAATTTCCCAAGAAGGAACAGGATTGTTGCAGGCATTTCAGATGTAGTGATTGTTGTTGAAAGTGGGGAGAAAGGAGGTAGTTTAATCACTGCAGACATAGCAAACAGTTATAACAAGGATGTGTTGGCCTATCCAGGTCGCGCCATAGATCTACAAAGTATGGGGTGTAATCAATTGATTCGATTAAATCGAGCTAATTTGATTAACACAGGCGAAGATGTGTTGAGGTTTATGAATTGGGATGATAAAATCACCGGAGTAAAAAAAATACAAAGAGAGCTTTTTGTAGACCTGGAGGAGAATGAAAAAAAAGTGTATGATTTGTTGAACGAGCAAGGGCATTTGCATGTGGATCAAATTACTTCTAAATTAGATTTGCGGCCCAGTCAGGCTTCCGGAATCTTATTGGGATTGGAAATGAAAAATTTATTGGCTTCCCTCCCTGGAAATGTTTATGGTTTGTCGGGATTTTAGGATTTTCAAAATTTTCATATCTTCGCATATGGCAACAAGAAACCAACAACTCCCCGCTAAATTTTTTGGAGAAGGTTTGACCTTCGATGATGTACTCTTGGTACCTGCATATTCAGATGTATTACCCAGGGAAGTAAACATTTCAACCCAATTAACAAAAGACATTACGTTGAACATTCCATTGCTTTCAGCTGCGATGGATACGGTAACTGAAGCAACCTTGGCTATTGCTCTTGCAAGAGAAGGGGGCATTGGTATTTTGCACAAGAATATGTCAATTGAGCAACAGGCGGAGCAGGTTCGTCGTGTTAAAAGAAGTGAGAGTGGATTGATTATTGACCCCATTACATTGGATGCCGAGGCAACCATTGCAGATGCTTTGATGTTGATGAAGGAAAATAAAATCGGTGGTATTCCTATTGTAGATAAATCCAATAAATTGGTTGGTATTCTGACCAACAGGGATCTGCGTTTCGAGACAGATAAGAGGAAGAAGGTGAGTGAGGTTATGACCTCAGAAAATTTAATTACGGCACCTGAGGGTACTGATTTAAAGAAAGCTGAAAAAATTTTACAAAAGCAAAAGATTGAAAAGCTTCCGGTGGTTGGAAGAGGCGGTAAATTGATAGGGTTAATTACATACCGTGATATACTTCAGTTGCAAAGTTGTCCTCATGCAGTAAAAGATGAGTTTGGACGATTGAGGGTTGGTGCAGCCTTGGGCATTACAAAAGATTTTCTGGACAGAACGGCCGCATTGCAGCAAATTGGCGTCGATGTAGTTTGTTTAGATAGTGCGCATGGGCATACAAAAGGAGTGGTGGATTCTTTGAAGTTGTTGAGAAAAAATTTTAAGAAATTGAACATCATTGCAGGCAATGTGGCAACTGCAGCAGGTGCCAAAGCACTCGCAGAAGCAGGTGCAGATTGCGTGAAAGTGGGAATAGGCCCAGGTTCCATCTGTACCACACGTATTGTTGCTGGTGCAGGTGTTCCTCAAATTACAGCCATCATGGAAGCATCTTCCGCGTTGAAAAAAATGGGAGTACCCATCATTGCTGACGGCGGAATCCGATATACAGGTGATTTTGTAAAAGCATTGGCGGCAGGTGCATCTACAGTGATGATGGGAAGTGTATTTGCAGGAGTGGAAGAGAGTCCAGGAGAAACCATTATCTATGAAGGAAGAAAGTTCAAGCAATACAGAGGGATGGGCTCTATAGGAGCCATGCAAAAGGGTAGTAGCGATCGATATTTCCAGGATGCAGAAGATGGTATCAAGAAATTGGTTCCGGAAGGAATTGAAGGAAGAGTACCATACAAGGGAAGTCTTAGTGAAGTGATTACACAGTATGTTGGTGGATTGCGTGCAGGTATGGGATATTGTGGCGCAGGAAATATAGATGCATTGCAAAAGGCTCAGTTCATTAAGATCACTACTGCAGGTATTAAAGAAAGTCACGCTCATGATGTGGCCATCACCAAAGAAGCTCCAAACTATAGCCGATAATTTATGCAAAGAAGCATCAGCAAATTCATTCTGATCATCGTTTGCATATTCACTTCATTACAATCAAATGCGGAAGGGGATAGCTGCAGGTTAAGGGTTAGTTTATTAACCATCACACCTGGTGCAGAATTATATTCTGTGTTTGGACATAGTGCTTTGCGGGTGATTGACAGTACCATAGGGACAGACATTGTCTATAATTATGGGACTTTCAACTTTGATGATCCTGATTTTTACAGCAAGTTTGTTCGTGGCAAATTGATGTATTTTCTGAGTCAGGAAAGCTTTACGAATTTCATGTACGAATACCAGTATTTTGGAAGAGGTGTGAATGAACAGGTACTTGATTTGACTTGTGAAGAGAAGAGTAGATTGCAGGCATTCATGTTCAACAACATGGCTGAGGGCAATCGATATTACAAATATGATTTTCTGAAAGACAATTGTACAACAAGGCTTCGGGATATCATTTTTAGAAAGGGACAAAAAAATGCCATCCCTGCAACCCCTTTGCTGATTGGGTCTGCTTCATATCGTGATCATTTGCATGTCTATTTGGATAGGGCTGGTATGGAGTGGACAAAATTGGGTATTGATCTTTTGTTGGGAATGGAGGCCGATCATCAGATGGATGCAAGTGAGTCTATGTTTTTGCCTGATTTCTTGCAAAGCGGTTTGCAGGGAGTTAAAGTAGGAAATCGAAATCTTGTAAGTAAAGAGGCTATTATTCTGAAAGATATGCAGCCTGTTCCGATTGCACCTTCATTTTGGACTACTCCTTTGTTTGTTTTTATCTTGATCATGATTTTTTATTTTTCATTCTCAATTCCAAGAATTGAAAAAATGAAAAAACTGCATCGTATTTCAGATAAAATCTTGTTTTTCACAACTGGCTTGCTCGGTTGTGTTTTGACTTTCATGTGGTTTGGAACGGATCATCAAAGTTTCGGGTACAATATGGATTTAGTATGGGCTTTGCCTTTTAATTTACCTATTTCATTTGTGATGTATCGAAAGCAAATGATTATAAAATATTATCTCCGAGTATTCAGTGTTTTGCAGCTTATTTTACTCTTTCTCATTTTTTTAATGCCCGGAAATATCAACCTTGCTTTGGTTCCTTTGATAGCTGTACTTTCATTTAGGTCTTGGGTGCTATCAAAAGAAGTTTAAGATAACGTTAAAGGAATATGTATATCCTCATAAATGGATGAAAAACTACAGAATGACCGCACAAAGGATTAAATTTATGCTTAAAAGGATAGCAAACCCAATGCGAATATGTTGAGAAAGCATTTTCTTTTTTTAGTATTGATTTCATTATCTCTCCCTGTTTTTGCAAAACATATTGCAGGAGGGGAGATGAGTTATGCATATTTAGGACCAGGAACGCTGGCTAATTCAGGTAAATACAGAATAACACTTCGTTTATATCGTGATTGTTATACAGATGGAGCACAATTGGATGCAACTGCAAGCATCACTATTTATCCTGCAGGTTCAAGTAGTTATATTGCAAATCTGCGAGCAGATTTAAGTAAAAAGGATGTTGTTTCTCTGACAACCCCCAATCCATGTATAAGCAATCCTCCAACTATTTGTTATGAAATTGGATACTATATCACAGAAGTAGAACTTCCTTTTACATCAAGTGGTTATACAATTTCCTACCAACGATGTTGCAGAATCAATGGAATATTCAATGTTATAAACTCCCAGGATGCCGGGGTAACCTATACTACTAAAATTCCTGGAAATGCAATTGTTTCGAATGCTCCCTTAAATAGTACCCCCGTTTTTAAAACCAGTGATACCTTGGTTGTTTGCGCTGGTAATTTTTTCACCTATGATTTTGGTGCAATTGATGCAGACAAGGATCTGTTATCTTATTCATTTGATGATGCGTATTTGGGGGGCGATAAAAACACTCCAACTCCAACCAATTCAACAGCACCCCCTTATGAGCCATTGACATATGGCTTTGGTTTTTCATCTCAATCTCCTTTGGGAATTGGTGTTACTATCAATAACGCAACAGGTATCATTTCAGGGGTTGCACCAACAGCAGGTATATATGTAGTTACTGTTGCAGTAGCTGAAAAACGCAACGGGGTTATTATTAATACACACAGAAAAGATTTGCATTTAAAGATTGCAGATTGTTCCATTGCAGCTGCTGATCTATATCCAACGTATACTACATGTAATGGGTATGTCATGAATTTCAACAACAATTCCACTAGTCCGCTCATTACTTCTTATGATTGGGATTTTGGAATTTCAGGGTCTACTACCGATGTTTCTTCCAACCCAAATCCATCATTTACTTTTCCATCTGCTGGCGATTATACAGTTACATTGATAACCAATAAGGGAAAATTATGTTCTGATACAGCGGTAACCATTGCAAAGGTCTATCCAGGATTTGTTCCTGATTTTAATATTGTGCAAACCTGTCAGGGTGTTCCATATCTTTTTACCGATGCATCCAAAACAAATTTTGGGACTTTGAGCAGTTGGTATTGGGATTTTGGGAATACAGCTGTAACCAACGATACTGCAAATACAGCGAATTCATCTTACGTATATGGTGTGAATGGAAGCTATACGGTAACAATGATTGTCAAGAATAGCATTGGATGTGTAGATACCCTTAGAAAATCAGTATCAGTAGATAATAAACCAGCCCTTACTGTTTCAAGAGATACATTGATTTGCACTGCAGATCAATTACAACTCAGTGCAACTGGAACAGGGGTGTTTTCCTGGACACCTAATTATCAAATTAGCAGTACTTCTGTTTCAAATCCAATTGTAAAACCTAAAGTTGCAACAAGGTATTCTGTAACGTTAACACAAGCCCCAGGATGTACAAATACTGCATCGGTGTATGTAGATGTTAGGGATTTTGTTTCACTGCGGGCCGGGATGGATACCACTATTTGTTTAGGTGATAGTATTCGGCTTTCTCCTGTATCTGATGCAATGAATTATACATGGTCTCCATCTTCAACAGTTAGTGATCCCAATATAAAACAACCCTGGGCGAAGCCAACAGGAACTACAAGGTATTCAGTTATTGCAAAAATTGGTAGTTGTCAGGCCAATGATGGATTTATTATAACAACTGTTCCTTATCCCCTTGCATATGCGGGAAAGGATACATCGATTTGTGTTGATGGTGTGGCGCAGTTGCATGCAACAGGCGGACAAAAATATTTATGGTTTCCACCCAATACATTAAACAATAATACTTTTCAGGATCCCATTGCAACACCCTATGAAACCACTTCTTACATTGTTGGAGTGTATGAAAATTATGGATGTCCAAAACCTGTATATGATACTGTAATAGTGAATATCATTCCTCCCGTTAAGGCATTTGCCGGAAACGATACAGCTGTGGTTATTGGTCAACCTTTGCAAATGGCTGCGTCTGGAGCATTGAATTATATCTGGACACCTTCATCTTTTTTGAATAATCCATATATATGGAATCCTATTGCAAAATTGAATGATGATCAAACCTATATGGTGCGTGTGTCTACCAAAGAAGGTTGTTACGCGTTTGACACCGTCAATGTAAAAGTATATAAAACACCACCTGAAATATTTGTTCCAACTGCATTTACACCTAATGGAGATGGCCTAAATGATCAGCTCATTCCGATTCCTGTTGGTATTTCATCCATTGTATATTTTAAAGTATACAATCGATATGGAGAACTCGTCTTTACTACAAATGAATTTGGTAAAGGATGGAATGGAATTTATAAAGGAAGGGATCAAGGCAATGAATCATTTGTATGGCAGGTATTGGGGATAGATTATCTAGGGAAGCCATTGTTTAAGAAAGGGGAGTCGACGTTGATTAGATAGGGAAGTAGGGAAAGAGGCAATGAGGCAAGGAGAAGTGGAGGAGTGGAATGGTGGAAGAGTGGAAGGATATGTAAGATTAACCGATTATGAATAAAAAGATTTTAATTACCGGGGCGAGTTCGGGATTCGGAAAAGCAATGGCAGAACGCTTTGCAGCCGATGGGGATCATGTGATTATTACAGGAAGAAGAGGCGATCGTTTGATTGAACTGAGTGAGGAACTCACTTCCAAGTATGCAGTAAAGATTGATCTGCTTGTGTTTGACGTACAAGATAGAAATGCAGTATTTGAAAATCTTGAAAATAATTTGTTACTCGAAGGACTGGATATTCTTGTAAATAATGCCGGACTGGCCTTAGGACGTGATCTTTTTGAAGATGCTGATTTGAATGATTGGGAAACGATGTTGGATACCAATGTAAAAGGTACCATGTATGTTACAAAAGCCGTTCTACCCTTTTTCATTCAACAAAAAAAAGGTCATATCATCAATATCAGTTCCATTGCCGGTGTTGAAGTGTACGAGCGTGGCAATGGATACTGTGCCTCCAAACACGCGGTTACAGCACTTAGTGAATCCATGCGCATCGATTTGGTAAAACACAATATAAAAGTTACTGCCATTCACCCAGGTGCTGCTGATACAGAATTTTCATTGGTGCGTTTTAAAGGCGATATTGACAAAGCCAATGCAATCTACACTGGTTATACTCCTCTCTACGGTGAAGATATAGCAGATACTGTTTTCTATTGTGCAAGTCTGCCTTCCCATGTATGCTTAAACAGCATTGTTATGACTTGTACTGCACAGCCGAATAGTTTTTATTTGAACAAGGGTTAGATGTTAGCAGTTAGGTTTTAGAACTTTTACAATACCTAAGTTCTAACCCCTAAGATTCTATTGTGCAAGCGATATCCTCACCTGAACTCCGCCACTTGTATTGACAGAAGGTGCTGCATTCGAAACATACGGATTCATTCTTCTTTGATCAAAGTACAATTGAATATTCACCCTGTTGCTGAGAACATAGTCTATTGTGGGACGAATGTTTACAGTTTTTTGTCCGCCTGTTGCAAATGCATTCGATTGATCTAATCTTGAATTTGAATTGATATCATCACGAATACTGAAGTCCATGGCAAAGGTGATATCATTATTCAGTTTACTGCTTGCATCTCCCTTGCCAATTTTCAATTTAAATGGCAATGCAAAACTTTTTTTCTTCCACCTGAATCCAAAAGTAAATTCTGTTGATCGTTGTTCCGTAAGCTGATAGTCTACCAAGCTCATACTCAACATCCTGGATTTTCTGATTTCAAAATGTGATGAGAGTTGATTCACCATGGTGAAGTCAATGCCAATCAAGGGTCCAAATTGTTCTGATATGGTGATGTTTGGTACAAGGAAGTAAGGAACAAAGTTTCCGGATACTGTGTCAACAAATGATGGAAAACCATATCTGAGGCTATCCTGAAACAGCAGGGCAGAGTTGAAACTGTTCATACTCAATGTGCTGTTGTATCCATGTGTGATGGTGAAGTTGGTGAATAGTTTTTGTACTTTTTCATTCCTTGTCAATCCATTGTAGGTTAATCTCCAATTGGGTTTTGGTATGAATCCTCCCATTGGATTGGCTTTAACGATGGCTTGATCTCCACTTTTCAACAAAGAAATCTGATTTGGATCCTTGTTGGTGTATGCACTCAGGAATGCAGGTATTAGAACATCCTGTGCATAACGACCATACCCTTTATAGAATCCATCTGTTCCAGCTGTTTTGCTGTATGGATTGTTGCTACCCAATCTCTTGGACAGGATCAGTCTGTTGTTTTCAAATTGCTTGAATGTTTCACTGGTATTGTTAGGATCAAGTTTTCTGAATAATGTTTGGAATGAAATATAGCTGATGCTGAATCCACCGCCTGAATATGGATTCAACGAATTAAAGGTTCCTGTTCCAACAGTATCTTTAAATAAAGTCGAGAAATTTTTTGTGATACTCTTATCAAGATTCAAATCAATCGAAAGATCTCTGATTGGTTCAATTTGTGCTGTAAGATTCAATTTCTTTTCATACGATTGCATGAATAGGTTGTTGAACAAAGGATCTTTTGTGATTAACCCTTTTTTGCCTGCATTTTGCAACCATGCCAAATTAGGCTGCTTGCCCATCACAAAGTCCATTCCTGGTGCCATGCTACTCCAATTTTGACCAAAGAATTTTGTGCTGTCAACATAACCAGGTAACATGGTGCTTCCACCTTCATTATATGTAGCTCCAATTCTTTTCACAGCAGTGATAATACTAAGTATCGTTTTCTCCGCAGAAGAAAGATTCAATTGTCTTTGTTGACGTTCTTCTTTTTTCAATCTTTTCTCTTCTAGTTTTGCCAGCTTCTCTTCTTCTTTGGTTTTTTTCTTGTCAGAAAGGGGTAATGATTTTCCGGTTTTCCGTTTTCCGATTTCTGTTTTTTGTTTTGAGGCAGCGTTGCTTTGTTGTTGATTGACTTCATCAATCGCTCTGAACAATTTAAACTTGCTGTAAAGTTGTGTGAAGTTCAACTCTGCAGTTCCTCCCAGTTGTGAACTGTTTTGAATGGTATTACCCAAATTAATAGCCAGCCTGGAAGCGCCAATCCAATTGTATGTGCTTCTGTACGCAATATTTGCAGTAGTCCAATTGAGCAATGGCAATTGGTTCGTAGGCAAATTATATGTTACATCTGCACTTTGATTATAAATGGTATTTCTTCCGCCTTTTAAGAAATTCTGTCTCAGTGAATCTTTCTTTGCTTTTGTGTCTATACGGCCAAATGGTTCATCTACACGTGAGTTATTGACTGCCTTGAAATCTACATTCAACGATTTGGTGAGGTCCCAACGCAAGTTATAATTTCTGTCGATCACAAAATATTTATCATATGTCTCCGGAATCTTGTATGGTCCTCCACCAACATTCCTTGGACGAATAGCTCCGAATTGTCTTCTGGTATCCATACGTACGTTAATCAACGACGGCAATGGATTGAAGTTTACATTGCGAATGAAATCAAGCCAAGGTGTTTTTGCTTTTATCAGTTTTTTAAAAGGCTCAATATATTTTGGTTGTGTATTGAAGTTATACCCAATTCCACCCTGTGTTTTACTAACCTGGTTGTTTTCAGTGAGCGGATTGTGTTGCCTTGTTTCGGTCATTGAATAGTTAAAATCAAAGTTCGAGATGCTCCACAATCTTAGTTTCTTGTCTGCTTTTTGTGCAAAACGAACATTCGTGAAATTGATGGTTTTAATTCCTATAAAATCAACTGCATCATTTCTAATGGAGTCTCTTTTATAGCCATTGTATGCTCCTAATTTTTCAATGAGTTTAATGTCTTTATCGAATGGATCATATTTGGGTGAGCTGAATGATTGTGAAAGATTTGCGAAGAATGGAATTTCCAATCCGATGGCTTTGGGTAACAATTTACCCAATTGAAGATTGGTTGATACATCAAATTGCTTGAAATCATCACGGTATCTTTCATTGACCCTTTGTTCCAACTGACCAAAACCTGCAGTGTGAACATTGGCTGACATGGAAATGCTTCCAAGATCTGCCAGTTGCATATTCATTTGGCCTACAGCAGCCCAACCACCAGATTCATCCAATCCAGATAAGCGTAATTCGTTTACCCACACTTCAAAGTTTACCGGTGAACCGGTTGGATCTTTTTGATTGAATGTTCCGAGCATGATTCCACTTACTTCTCCGAGGTTTGGATTCCCCATGATGGAGAATGTTTTTCCATTGATGAGTTTTCTGAAAATGGCTGTAGGATTGTTTGTATTAAGGTTGCGTTCGTTTTTCAATTTGATCAATTCGAGCAAATCAAAATCAAGGTAGTTTTCTGAAGGCCAGATTACTTTTTCATCTGTGGTTCCAAAAGGCGTGGTCTTTAATGGGAACTTAATTTCATAGTAGTTATTTACATAATCACTTCCTATACGTACAATTGCATAGACCTCACCATCTTTGATCTTATTATACTCTTTTAAACTTTCCGCATGATAAAACATGGAAAGCCTTTTGTATGCTCGTAGATCCTTGTTGAACGACTTAAATACTGCACGTCCATCACCTTCCTGCAAATTAAGAATACGCATGCTCAGCGCTTGCTCGTTTTGCAAAATATTGATGCCTCCATTGCTTAGGGTTTGTACACGTTCGATACCAGGCGGTGTGCGATAAGGTATTGGATCTCTACGATCATTTTCTTCAATGTTAACAGAAGATACATTGAAAGTTGTACTGCTGTTGGCAAGATCTATCGGCCTGTATGTTCCAGTGGTATCGATATCGTATGCAAATCTTCTCCAGTAGTTTCTTACCAATTCAAGTTTTGCAAAGCGCATCACTGTAGAATCTTCAAAACCTGTCATGAACATCCTGATGAAACGAATCGATTTAAAGTCTGGAATATCTCCAATTTTTTTATTGTATGCTGTGATAGGAACCCTGAATTCATACCAGATCTGATCTTGCTTGCTGCCATCTGCCAATGTAACATTAACCGTCTTTTTATCCGCAATAAAATTCTGACCAACCTGCATGCTGGCATCACCAGCAGGTTTGAAGTCAACACGATATTGGAAATATTCTTCACTTTCATTCAACGTATTATCTCTGTTCAAATCTTCTCCATCAGGATACATCGTGAAGGCTGAAGCAAATGCTGCACCTGCTTTCGCAATAGGTGAGTTTCCTTGAGGGTTGTTGAAATTTTTATAGCGAGTGAGAATTCCTGCATTTGCATTATCATATGATTCGTCACGATAGTATTTGAAATTATCACCAGATGGATCAGATAATACATTTTTATAGACAGGCGATGATAAACCATATCGAACAGCCATTTCATTTAAATAGCTGGTGCGTTGTTTTGCTTCAGCAGAATCCGTCAATCCATCCAAACCCACGTCCTGGAATGGTCTGTCTGCAGGATCATTGCTGAATCCTTGTGTTACCTGAATGGGATTCAAAGGAACCCTGCCCCAATTGGAAGTAGCAGTGGCAGAAGGAATGGTTGGTGTTGGCATACCATTTTCATAAAACCTTCTTGAATCTTTTAAGATATCTTCTGAAATATTTCCAAGGTTGAAATACAATGAGCCACCTGCAGGATTGGTTCCTGATATGAATGGATCCAAAACCCAGAAATTAATAAATTCAACATTGGCAGATTCAAAATCCGTTTGATCAATTCCGCGCATGATACCGCCCCAACGTTTGGTTGGATTTTTCAATGCGCCATTGTTTTCCAGATTGAGTCCATCATAATTATATGGGCCTTTTTCTTTTGGATAATACGCCAAATCGAATGTCACCAATTGTGATTGTCCGAAATCACTTGTTCTTCTTGGAAAGATTTCTTGTTGGCCGATGCTTCTTACTCTTGGATCTGATAGTTGTTTAAGATCATTTCTTAGAGGATTGCTTGCATTTCTTTTTTCTTGCAATACGGGTTCAATATTATACCATG
>CANFHO010000029.1 GCA_947447005.1 Chitinophagaceae bacterium | reverse complement strand
GAAGTACGATATCATCCCATGCAGATGTTTCATGCATCAGATTTGCATATTCAGCGATGAATGGCTGAGCCATATAAAGTCCATCCAACCACATTTGAGAAGGATAAATATTTTTATGGAAGTATCCTCCTTCGGATGTTCTTGGTTGTGACTTTAGTTGATCTCTCAATAATTTGGCAGCTTTCAGATACTTATCCTTCATTGTCACTTTATAGAGCATCAAAAGGATTTTACCATTATTGAGATGATCCAGATTGTATTCTTCCAATTTATATCCTTTGATAGAACCATCATCACCAACGTAGAAATCCATTGACTTCTGCATATAGTTGAACAATGCTTCATTGCCATTGTGATTCCACACATTGTCCATTCCCTTCATGATAACACCTTGATCGTAGCTCCATTTGGCAGACCGGCTACCATTGATCACAAAACTATCTGGCCAAAGTCGCATGGCATTTTTAGAAAGAAGCTGACTGATGCTCATGCCGGAGAAAGAATTGGCATAAACACCTTTATTGCTGATATTTTTACTGTCGCGCACTTTCATGAAAGCGCTTGTATCAGACACTTTCAGTTGGATGTTTTCAAATACGATGCTATCGGCCTCTTGCACTTCGATACCTGCACGAGATTTGAAACTCATATTGTGGAAGGTGAGGTTTTTGAGTTGCATTTCCGGTAAACCTCTAATAAAGATTGCTTTTTCGGCTCCATCGCATTGTACGTTGCTGATATGAATATTTCTGAAAACAGGTGTTGTCTCATCGAAAGGTTTCATTTCGATTTTAGGAGATTCCAGTTTATCACCGTTTGCAGGTACCGGATCTTTCGCCATGTAATACATATCAAAAAGAATGGCTTCACCTGGAATATCTTTCATGTGAATATCACGGATGGTAATGTTTTCGACAATGCCACCACGACCTCTTGCAGATTTGAAACGAAGTCCGATATCGGTTCCAATGAATGTACAATTTTCAACCAACATATTTCTGGCACCACCGCTCATTTCACTTCCTACTACAAAACCACCATGAGCAGAGTAAACTGTACAATTTTTGATATGTACATTTTGAGTAGGCATGCCCCGCTTGCGACCAGCCTCATCCCTACCACTTTTCATACACAGCGCATCGTCGCCAACATCAAAGGTTGAATTTTCAATAAGTACATTGGTACAACTTTCCACATCAATGCCATCGCCATTTTGTGCAAACCATGGATTTTTTACACGCACATTTTTCACTGTCAGGTTTTCTGACATCAATGGATGTAAACACCATGCTGGAGAATTTTGAAAGGTTACTCCATCCAACAAAATATTTGTACACTTTGTGAAGACCACCATATTTGGGCGAAGAAAATCTTTCACAGAGAGATAATATTCCATGGTTTTTTCAGGTGAGATTACTCCAGGATTTTTTTCGTTGTTCCCATTTAGGTTGGAAGCAGATGGATACCATGTTTTTTTATCATCACTCACAATACCACCACCTGAAACCAGTTTTTTCCATTGACCTTCGGTGAGTTTATCTTTTTTCACCATACGCCATGATTGTCCATTTCCATCAATGATACCTTGCCCTGTGATGGCAATATTTTTTTCATTGGTTGCAGCTATGGGAGACCTGTTGCGCATCTGAGGTAGCCCTTCCCAATTTCCTTCCACCAGATCATATTTCGAATGATCGTCGGTAAACAACAAAGTTGCTCCAACTGCCAAATGCAGATTGATATTGCTTTTGAGAGCAATAGGACCGGTCATCCACAATCCTTGTGGAATCAAAATCACTCCACCTCCTTTAGCAGCCATGGCATTGATTGCTTTTTGTATGGACGCAGTATTCAATGTAATTCCATCAGCAACAGCGCCAGCTTTTACAATGGATAAGGTATCCTTTTTGAATGTTGGCAATGTTGGTACAACTCCAGCAAAACTGTTTATAGTTAAGATGGAAGATGTAAAAAGGGTGAGCAATCGAGTCATGTGATTTTTTTTCAAAATAGTATAGATATGAGACATTAGATCAGGCTTTGGGTTTAATATTTCTTAGATATGAAGTAAGTTCAGGTAATTGTTCTTTAATGGATTTCAAAACAAGTTGCGCTACCAATCTGGCACCCAATTCATTAAAGTGTGTATTATCCTCTTTACCATCTGGATAATTCGGGTGTTCTCCTGCTTTTAGCTGAACAAAAAGCAAGCGAGAATTTTCTTCACCCATTTGTTGATATATCTCCATACTCATCTTATCATGATCAATCAATATCACATTTTCCTGAGAAGCAACAAGTCTTACAAGATTTGCGTATTGTTCATGTGTAGAAACAATCTTTCCATTAATGTCAAATTTTCTTCTTGCTACTGGAGTCAATAAAACAGGAATTGATTTTTTAGACTTTGCTTCTGCGATGTAATTCTTAAGATTTGTGGTAAATTCTTCTGGTGTGGTATAGCTTCCAATTTTTTCTTTCACTTCATCATTGTGGCCGAATTGAATGAAAATATAATCGCCTTCCCCTGAATTAGAAATAATTTCATTCCATAGCCCTTCTGCCCTGAATGTTTTGGTGCTTCGACCATTTTTTGCCTTGTTCACCACTTCCACATTGCTGTTCCAAAATTGTATAAAAGGCATGCCCCATCCGGTTTCCGGATAGGCTTTGGGGTCTTTGATGCTCATGGTGGAATCACCGGCAAGAAAAATGGTGATTTTTTTCTCATTTATTTTGAATGAAAATGAGATGAATGCAAAAAATAAAATCAATGACTTTTTCATATAAAAAAAACTTTTTAAATATACTCCATTATTTGAACAAGGAATTGAATAATATGATTGTTTTAGAATGATTTTTGCATTATCAAAAAGACTATGATTTTTTTATAGGCAGGCTATGATTGAGATGTCATTGATTTTTGTACTCAACTAAAAATGAGCATTGTAAACATCAACAATTGTACATAGATCTTGTGGTGTGACGTTGGTTTTAAAAGCTTTTTTTTACGCAAACGTTCCCGATAAGGATTTAGTAATACATCATTCAAAAAAGGAATTTTCAGGACTTCCCATATATTTGTGCTATGAAATTCTCAGCTGTAACCATTAAGGACATTGCCAGGGACTTGGGATTGTCGACATCGACAGTTTCCAGGGCATTGCGAGACAGCCATGAAATCAGTGAAGCCACGAAGAAATTGGTATTGGAACATGCACAGAAAGTGCACTTCAAGCCTAACAGGATTGCACAGAGTTTAAAAGAGAAAAAGAGCCTTTCAATTGGTGTTATTGTTTGTGAAATTGCAAACAGTTATTTCTCTCAAATCATCAATGGCATTGAATCGATTGCATACAACCATGGTTATACTGTAATTACCGCACAAAGTATGGAGTCGGCAGAAAGAGAGTTGATGAATCTGGAGTATCTTACTTCATCATCGATTGATGGGTTGATTATTTCTGTTTCAACCGAAACGAACAACTTTTCTTATCTCAAAAAATTACATGAAAGAGGATTGCCTATCGTCTTTGTTGACAGGGTGATCGAGGATATTGAAACCCACAAGGTGATTGCGGATAATTACAAAGGAGCATACAAAGCAACCAAGCATTTGATTGAAAAAGGATATAAACGAATAGGTTTGATTTCAAACAATCCAAGTCTGTCAATTTCGAGAGAACGATTTGATGGATTTAAGGACGCCCACATTGAAGCAAAAATACCTATAAAAGAAAATCTGATTGAATACATAAGCCATGGCGGCATGATTTATGAAGAAGTAGAGGCGGCATTAAACAAGCTTTATAAAAACAAAGTAAAACCAGATGCCATATTAGGAGGTTCAGATAAAATTACAACGGGCTGCCTTCGATATCTAAAAAATAAAAAAATTAAAATCCCTGAACAAGTTGGATTGATTGGTTTTTCGAATACTGACTTAACAGATTTATTATATCCACCTCTCACCGTCATCAGGCAGCCTGCTTATGAAATGGGCGAAGCTTCCGCTTCTCTTTTACTTTCTTTGATTGAAAGCAAAAGACCGCAAACAAAATTTGAAAAAAGAATACAATCAACTGAATTGATTATCAGAAAGTCAACCTAATTTAAATTGAGCTGCGCAAGGTTAGTCCGAAAGCCGTTTCAATATTTGCCTTCTTACCTGATTTGATGATATTTGCTGCGTCACGTCCCATTGCTTCAAAATCGGTAGATATGGTAGTAATCCCATTTAAAATAATTTTTTTCATTGGCGTTTCGTTATAAGAAACAATACCCACATCTTTTCCCAGCTCCCACTTGGTTTTTATGATCATTTCAATCACTTTCACCAGATCATCGTCCATTAGATTGATGTATACTTCACCTTTGCCAATCTTCTCTTTTCCTATATCATGTACGACCTTATGGCTAAAGGCGTAATCTGTACAAAATGAAATGAATCCTTTTATTATTTCTGCAGGATAATAGCTATTCGCAGGAAAAATAATCTTGATGGTATGATAATTTTTTAAGCGAGACAATGCTTTTTCCAAAGCAACATAAATATCCTTTTCAAAATTCTCGTAGACCGCACTAAAATCACCAGTAACACCTGGAATTATTTTATCAAGCAAAATCAGTTTGCTCTTATCAATCGTATTTATAATCTGATGAGCGGTCTCCTCTCCTTCGATAAAATGCGGAATGATTACATAATAATTGTATTCTGTTTTTGCATTGCCCAGGAGTTTTCGGAATAACGCCAAATCATTGTTGTAGATGTAGAAGTCAACAGTAATTCGATCTCCCAGTGTTTTTACAAATGAATCGTAAATGAGTTTTTTGTGTGGACTCAATTTATTGAACATAAGAAAAACACGATGTGTAGCATTGATATCAATGTTTTGGATAAAATATCCTTTGCCTGGCACTGACCCTATGATTCCTTGAAGCTTTAATTTCTTGTATCCCTTTTCAGCTGTATCTCTGCATATTTCAAATTGATAACTTAGTTCATTGATGGAAGGCAATACATCGCCAACATTCAATTTACCTTCTTCAATCGCCTTGATAATACAATTTGCCAATTGATGATATTTCGGCGTTACCGAAAAGTCATCGAAATAAATAAATTTATAAAAAAGTGATGTATTCATTTCCAACGAAAGCTAAGAGTATTGTCGTTGCTGAATCAGACCTTTTATTTCAGTCTTGGCATTCCAGGATGAATGTATTGCCAATGCAGCACCTAAAGCAGTAGCTTGTAGAACTTCAGATGAATAAATATTCTTTCCAGGATATGCTGCAGCAAGCATATGCATGAATATTTCATTTTTCCCAAAACCCCCATCGACATAAATCTGCTGAATCAAGCCGTGTTTAAGTATGAGATCGGTGCTGCTTTTTTGTTTAAGTACCAATGTTGACACCAACATGTGGTATGCCAATTCGGCTGAAGTAAAGATGCTCATTTCAATATCTGAGAAACTAATATTACCCCGATTGATCAATTGATCTTCAACCACTGCTGCCAAAAAAGGATTGTATTTGATCTCTTTAAAAAAATCAGACTCTATGGAAAAATGTTTTGCGATTTTCAGCGCGTATTCTTCATGCTCATTACCCAAAAATAACCTGGAAGCCTTTACCGGTTTACCATTGTATTGCATATAACACAAACAATCCTTTGAGAGTTCTTCGTCGGTCAAAGGAACTTCATCATAAGGATTCATTGAAATGCTCCATGTACCCGTGGAAATCAATAAAAACGGGACATGTATCGACATTAAATAAGGAATCAATGCGGATGAGCTGTCGTGCAATCCAATACCGCACCATACATGATGACCTTCCAAAGAAATTTCTATCGCAACAGTTGAATCTGAAATTGGCGCTAAGACTGTATCAATTCCTTCCTGGGCTACCCATACATGGTATTGATTCTTAGTATAATCCCATAGGTTTGTATGACACCCAATGCTCGTGATATCTGTTACCGCGAGATCCGTAAAAACATAACTGAGGTATTGTGGTAGATGCAGCGCAAAAGCAATCCTGGCAAAGACTTCAGACTGCTCTTTCTTGATGCGCAAAAGTTGCATACCTGAATTCAAACTTCCCAAAACGGGAGATGATGCAATACGAGCGAACGATTTCTCACCTCCATATTTTTTATAAAACGCGTCTTGTAATTCCTCCGGGTATGGTTTGAGATAGTTATACAACGGCAGAATTGGGTTGCCATCATGCCCAATATACACAAAGCTTGCACCATATCCTGTAAAATTGATGGCCTTGATTTCATATTCATCCATCTTCAATGCACCCAAAATCATTTCCCTAACTGACATGGTCAGGGCATGCACATCTTCGCATGCAAAACCATCTTCATCAACTGTCTGCTCCATGCGCTCACTATGCTCATACAACATTTGGTACTGCTCATTGAAGAGCAATAATTTTTTGTTGGTTTTTCCAACATCTACAATAGCTATAACGGGTCTACTTGACATGGTTTATTTATCAAAGTCCAGTTGCCTTATTTGAAGCTCCCCTTTCATTCACCAATGTTTCTCTCACTTTTAATGCTCTGTATGTTGCAAGAGGGTTGATGGCCGCACCGCTTCTGCGTCGTGCTTCTGCAACAATAGATCTTACATCTGTACGAAACGCTTTCTGCATAATCTCTTGGGCAGTAACAACATCATTGGCTTCTCTCGCATCATCGAGCTGTTTATCATCCACCATCAATGCCTGGGCATAGGCTACCATGATGGCTTCAACAGATTGTATCAAATCTTCCAAAGGATCTTTGATATTGTGAGAAGCATCGATCATCCAACCTAAATCTTTTGCATGACTCATTCCGCGGGCATCCATGCCTTCCACCAATTCCCTAAAGATGAGAAACAACTGATAAGGACGCATGGATCCAACCGTTAAATCATCATCGCCATATTTGGAATCATTGAAATGGAATCCACCCAACTTTCCTTCCATCAATAGCAATGATACAATCTGTTCGATATTGGCGTTGGGCAAATGATGACCAAGATCAACCAACGTATACGCTTTAGGTCCCAACTTGGTTGCATACAGCAATGATTGTCCCCAATCACCTACTGTCATGGAATAGAAATTCGGCTCAAATGCTTTGTATTCCACAAACATTTTCCAATCAGATGGAAGCTCTTTGTAAATGGCCTCCAATCCTTCGAGTGTATGTTGAAATGCCTTTCTGAAATTCAATTGACCTGGAAAATTAGACCCATCTGAAAGCCATACGGTGAGTGAATCCGAGCCCAGCTCTTTTCCATAATTGATTACTTCAATGTTATGATCAATGGCCTGCTGCCTGATCTCTTTTTTTACATTTTGAAGAGAACCAAATTTATAGCTATGCTTTTGATCAGCCTGATCCTGAAATGTATTGGAGTTCATGGCATCGAATTTCAAACCATGTTCTGCAGCAAGGGCTTTGATATGTGATGCATTCTTTGGAATATCCCAAGGAATGTGCAAAGAGATGGCGCCACTGGTTTTGTTCAGTTTATGCAACAATCCAACATCTTCAATCTTCTCTTCCAAATTTCCTGGTTCACCACCGATGGAAAATCTACCAAATCGTGTACCACCTGTACCCAAAGCCCAACTGGGAATGGCTACTTGAAAATCAATCAATTTCTGAATGATTGATTCTGCTTGAGGAATAACCGAAGATTGAAATTCAAAATGACGTTGATGTTCCGCCAAAAGGCTTTGATTGATATCGTCTATTCTTGATTGCTCTATTCGCATAAAATATTACAGTTGTAGATTATCTTAAAAATGCATTAGCCACCCCGCCATCAACATTGATTACATTTCCAGTTGATTTATTCAACAAACCTCCGACAATAGCATAGCATGCATTGGCAATATCTACGGGTAAAATAATCTCATTCAACAAGGTTCTTTTTGCATAGTATGCAGGCAATTCTTCAACGGAAACACCATAGGCCTTTGCCCTGCCCTGTGCCCAATCTCCTGCCCATATTTTGCTGTCGGCAATCACGGCATCCGGATTCACGGTATTCACCCTGATATGATCTTTCCCCAACTCAGCAGCATTCAATCTGCTCAGGTGTAACTGTGCGGCTTTTGCAGAACCATACCCTGCATTATTAGGACCTGATACCAATGCATTCTTACTGACGATGTTAATGATATCGCCACCAAGCGATTGCTTTCTCAATATATTCAACCCTGATTGAGTTACAAGGAATTGTCCTTTTACCAACACATCATATAAAATATCCCAATCCTTTTCTGTATGTTCTTCAAGTGGTTTTGAGATGGACAATCCTGCACAGTTTACTACGATATCTATACCACCAAACTGCAAAGCTGAATGCGCGAAAGCCGCATCAATACTTGCCTTTTCAGTAACATTAATCAATGCACTTGTGCTGATATCCTTGTTGAAACTTTTTTTGAATTCTGCTTCTGCATTCTGCAATCTGTCGCCATCCATATCGGTGATCACCACACATGCTCCCTCTTCTGCAAATTTTTTGGCAATGGCTTTACCAATACCACCTGCACTACCTGTAACCAATGCAATCTTTCCTGAAAGTGATTTTGGTTTAGGCATGCGTGACAATTTCGCTTCTTCCAACAACCAATATTCAATATCAAATGCTTCCTGACGTGGCAATGAAGTATATGATGAAATGGCTTCCGCACCGCGCATTACATTGATGGCATTGATGTAAAACTCTGCTGCCACACGTGCGGTAGACTTATCCTTGGCAAAGGTGAACATCCCAACACCAGGATATAAAATCACAACAGGGTTTGGATCACGCAAGGCAGGACTATTCAGATGCTTGCAGGTATTGTAATACTCCGTGTACATGGCACGGTAGGCAACAACCTGTGGCTCAATACTTGCTTTCACAGATTCAAGGTCTGACAGATCCGCATTGGCATCCAGTGATAATACCAATGGACTGATTTTGGTTCTGAGGAAGTGGTCTGGACAACTTGTACCCATCGGTGCAAGCCTATCAAGATCATTTGAATTGATAAACTCCAATACTTTCTCTGTATCGGTAAAATGTCCCACCATGTTTACATGTGAAGAACAGAAACCTCTTAAAACCGGAGCCAAAGCAATCGCTTGTTCCTTTCTTTTTTCCGGTACAAGTGATTGTGATTTTTGTCTGCCAAACACTGAACCATTTTTCTCTACACATCCTTCGATATAAGCAGCACAAGCTTCAATGACTTCCAGTGAGTTGATATAACTTTCGTATGCAGTATCCCCCCAGGTAAACAATCCATGTGAACCCAACATAATTCCTCGAATCCCAGGATTTGCATCCAGACAGGCTTTCAGCTGAAGCCCAAGATCAAATCCTGGCCTTTGCCAACCTACCCAACCAATCGTTCCTCCAAACAATTCTTTTGTGATTTTTTCACCATCCTTGGCAGCAGCAATTGCAATGGCTGCATCGGGATGCAAATGGTCAATATGTTTGAATGGAAGAAATCCATGCAAAGGGGTATCGATGGATGGCGCCTTTGAGTCCAAATCAAAAATACAATGATTGAACAATGCAACCATTTTATCTTCTTGCTCCAATCCTTGGTATACATTTTTTAAATTGGTCAGACGATCCATATACAAAGCTGCCAATCCGCTTCTTGTAAGAGACCCAATATCGCCACCTGAACCCTTGATCCACATCACTTCAGTTTCAACACCGGTAAGAGGATCTTTTTCAATTGTTTTACATGAAGTATTTCCTCCACCATAGTTGGTGATTCTAAGATCAGCACCAAGAATGTTCGACCGATAGAGCAGTAAGCCAACTTCATCACCAGCCAATTGAGCTGCTTTTTCTTCATCCCACAAATAATTCACATACTTGAATTCCCTTTTCCCTGTCATTTCTTTATTTTTTTTCTTTATGAATAATAAGATTAATCATTATAATCACAAGTGACATACTGACTATGCCTGATGTAATTTATTGCCATAGCCAACTACCAACACTGATACGACAATAATAACAATACCAAATATGATTGTTGAACTTGTTTTTTTGCTAACGCCTTTCCATTCTTTCAATACCAATCCCCACATATTTGCAACCAAAATGATGAATGCCATGTGCAGGATCCATGAGCTGGGACCATTGCCCAATCTGCTTTCTCCCATGCCATAAAAGAAAAACTGAAGGAACCAGGTAGTACCTGCCAATGCTGAAAAAATATAGTTACGCAGCAAAGGAGTTTGTTTGTTTGTATAGTCGCCAAAGCTCTTGTTTCTTGCATTCAATATCATACACCAAATAAAATTGGTAGTCAATCCTCCCCAAAGCAATACAACATATACAACATTGTTTCTATAAAGAAATTCACCTTCTCCTGGATGTAGTCCTTTCCATGCATCGTTTGCTATAACAGCCATGGATTGACCGGCCTCCAAACCAAAATTAAAACAGGCACTTAATACACCCGATACAATTGCAACAAACATACCTAATGCAAATTTATATTCTGTGGATGTTTGAGTACCATGAGGGTCTGTGCTGACTGACTTCAGTTCTTTCTCCTTCATCATACCAGCTTTTCCACTAACAATGATACCAAGGACACAGATTAATAAACCAGCGATGATGGTAATTCCCCAGCTGGAGCTGATCATGGCGCTGAACGTATCTTTTCCGGCAACAGGATTAAAATCATAGTATATGGCAGGAATCAGTGCCCCAAACACCATGCACAATCCAAGAATGATACTGCTTCCCAAAGAAACACCTAAATATCGAACGCCTAAACCATAGGTCAAGCCCCCAATACCCCAAAGCACGCCAAACAGGTAAGTGATTCCTAAAACAGAACCCCCTGTTCCGCTAATAATATCAGCAAACCCAGGAATGGTAAGGTATGCAGCCAATGGTGGAACAATCAACCAGGAAAAGACCCCCCCAGCGATCCAATAACTTTCCCAATTCCATCCTTTTACTTTTTTATATGGGATATAAAAGCTGCCTGAGGCAAAGCCGCCAATAAAATGAAAGATGATTCCAAATAATACTTGCATATGGTTATGTTTATGGCAAACGAATATTGCTAAATTATACTATTTCATGCGTTAACCATCCCGCTCTATCATTGTTTATATCAAAATTCAACCTCAAATAAATAAAATCAATTGGCTTAAATTTGCGCAACATGCAACAACCCTTCCCTGAAAAAAAAGTAAAACGTGGTTTTCTGAGGCCAACAAGGGTTGCCATTTCAATGTATTATTATTGTCAAGGCCTGTGTTTTGGGAGCTGGGCCAGTCGCATTCCAACCATTAAAGCCCATCTTCACCTAAGTGATGCACAGTTGGGAAGCATTTTATTGATGCTGCCATTAGGTCAAATGACCATGATGCCGATCAGCGGGAGAATAGCTGCAAAATTCGGCAGTAATCAGGTATTGCGTTTGGCCATTTTTGGGTATGTAGGATCCCTGGCATTATTGGGGAGGGTTGATTACGCCTGGCAAATGGCGTTACTGCTGCTTGCATTTGGAATTTCAGGTAATCTGTGTAATATTTCGTTGAATACCCAAGGTGTACAAGCGGAGAAATTATTTCGCAGAAATATTTTCGCATCATTTCATGGCATTTGGAGCCTGGGCGGGTTTTCTGCTGCACTGATTGGTTTATTCATGTTGCATAATCAGATTCCCCCATCCACCCATTTTTTGATTATTGCAGGGTTGATTATTTGCAGCAATTTTTATTTTCAAAAATATTTGATCCCTCGTCAAATCAGGATTCAAGAACAAAGAAAAATCATATTCAAATGGCCTCATGGGATACTCTTGCAACTCGGCTTAATTGCCTTTTGCTGCATGAGTGTGGAAGGCTGTATGTTTGATTGGACGGGAGTATATTTCAAACAAGTAGTAGAAGCAAAAGAAAAATACATCTCGCTTGGATATGCAGCATTTATGATTACCATGGCGATTGGCAGGTTTCTTGGAGACAGACTTTCCAGCAGATTCGGAAGAAAAAGAATGATATTCACAAGTGGCGTTCTGATATTTTTCGGCATGCTCCTGACCATCATTTTCCCGTATGTAATTCCTGCCACCATAGGATGCTTCCTGACAGGATTTGGGGTAAGTAGCATTATTCCCATGGTCTATAGCACCGCAGGAAAAATCAGACGGATTTCACATAGCCTGGCCATTGCATCTGTTGCAGGTATTGGATATTTTGGCTTTCTGATGGGGCCTCCCATCATTGGTTATATTGCTGAGGCAATAGGACTGCAATATTCATTCTTACTGATTGCTTTTTCAGGTTTGGCAATTAGCATGATGAGCAGAAAAATCAAAATGTTCAGTTGATTTTTTACATCCAATTATTTACCAAAAGATAATGTTTATTGCACATACAGACTGATTCCCTTTTCTGAATATCAGTATATTGCAGCATGGCAAAAATTCATCAATGGATGTTGATTGCAATATTTTTATTGTGCAATACAACTTCCTTCGGACAATCACAGAATGACGATCTGATTGAAAAAATAATGCGCACCGCTGGATCTTCAGTGTTGGAGCAAGTGGCAAACAACAGAAATTATTACAGATGCCAGATTGTTTACACCGAAATCAACAGGGATGCAAAAGGAATTCCGCAATTCATCAATCATCAGTTCAACGTTGATCCTGTATTATATTTCAATCCTGCCTCCATGGTCAAAATGCCTCTGGCATTCCTTTCTATGGAAAAACTAAATGAATTGAACAAAAAAGGAATTGACAGAAATACCAACATGTCATTTGATAGCAGCTATGAAAAACAGGTTGCAATGATAAAAGAACAGAGTGCAGAAAATGGACTTCCCAGTATTGGACATTTTATCAAAAGAGCTTTTTTAATCAGCGAAAATGATCCCTATAACAGGATGTATCAATTTGTAGGACAACAAAACATCAACAGAAAACTGCATAGCAAAGGTTATTCCTCTGTACGCATTACCAGACAATTCATGGGCAATACAGATGACCAGAACCGACACACGAATGCCATTCATTTTTATGATAACAATGGTAAAATCATATATAACCAATTGCCTGCATACAACACAGATAGCTTCGATTTCAGCCAAGAAATAAAAATCGGGAAAGCACATTTGAATAGAAACGATAGCCTGATCAATGCCCCTTTCGATTTCACCAAGCACAATTATGTAACCATCGAAGATTTCAGAAAAATGTTGCAGTCTGTGATTTTCCCGAACTCCATTTCTCCATCACAACGTTTTAATATTAAAGAAGATGACAGACAATTTCTCTTAAAATATCTTTCCCAATATCCTTCTGAAACCAGCTATCCCAAATACGATACCAGTGAATTTTATGACAGTTATGTAAAGTTTTATTTTCTCGATTCAACACATACCATGCCACCGCATATAAGGGTATTCAACAAAGTTGGATGGGCGTATGGTTTCATGACGGATGTATCTTATATCCTGGATACAAAAAACAATATTGATTACATGATTGCATCCACCATTTATGTAAACAGTGATGAAGTGTTGAATGACAATAAATATGATTTTGATACAATTGGACGACCCTTTTTCAGAAATCTGGGAGCAGCCATTTACAACTACGAATTGAAACGTAAGCGTGCATACCATCCAATACTGAAAAACCCCGTTATTTCGTATGATAGAAGGGATGCAAAAGACAATAGGCCAAGTATCAAAGAGGTTGACAACTAATCAAATTCATTTAAATGAGCACAATAGAAGAAGAAAAGAAAAAGCCTGTACTTACAAAGGTTTTAGGTGTTTGGCAAATTTGGGCATTGGGTGTAGGATTGGTTATTTCTGGAGAATATTTTGGCTGGAATTATGGATGGAGTGTTACAGGCCCTTTAGGCTTTGCTGTTGCCACATTGCTTGTTACCATATTCTATGTAACATTCATATTCAGCTTCACTGAATTAACAACAACCATTCCTCATGCAGGAGGTCCATTTGCGTATGGCTTTGCAGCTTTTGGTCCTTGGGGAGGACTGTTCATGGGCTATGCTACACTGATTGAATTTTTATTTGCGCCTCCGGCTATTGCATTTGCCATAGGAAGTTATATTCATTTTCTGTATCCATCCATTCCTGTAATCACAACAGCAGTTTCCTCCTATGTCATTTTCACGTTGATCAATTTGATTGGTATCAAGGAGTCTGCATTGTTTACGTTGATTATAACAATCATGGCAATCGTTGAGCTATTATTATTTTTTGGTGTTGTATCTCCTTCCTTCCACATATCTCAATTAACCAAAGATGTTGGCAGCGTTGAATGGTCGGGGATATTTGCAGCACTGCCATTTGCCATTTGGTTTTATTTGGGAATTGAAGGCATTGCGATGGCTTCTGAAGAAATCAAAGACCCACAAAGAAATATTCCAAGAGGATATATACTTGCCATGATCACACTTGTTGTGCTGGTTGCGGGTGTAATGATCATGTCGAGCGGTGCAGCAGATTGGCATCGACTGAGTACAATTGATTATCCGCTTCCTGAAACCATCAGTATTGTTTTAGGCAAGAATAATGAATGGACGAAAATTTTCAGTGGCATCGGTTTGCTGGGATTGATTGCATCTTTTCATAGCTTGATCATTGGATATTCCCGTCAAATATTTGCACTGGCAAGAAGCGGATTCCTACCCAAGAAGTTAAGCAGTGTAAATACAAAATTTCAAACCCCACATTGGGCTATTATTTCAGGAGGCATCATTGGAATCATTGCAATCTATACTGGCAGCACGAATCAAATCATCATTGTTTCCGCTATGGGAGCTATCTTGATGTATGCATTCAGTATGGTTTCCTTATTCAAACTCAAAAAAAACAAAACGTACAAACCCACATATTCATCTCCAGCTTATCCTTGGTTTCCTATCATAGCACTCATTTTTTCAATCATTTTTCTTATTGCGATGATATACTACAACACATCACTTTTTTGCTGGTTCATAAGTGGTTTGATTGGGGTATTAATTCTTTTTAAAATTTTCAAAAAAAACACAAACTCACTTCTTGATGATTTCAATCAGGATGAGGAAAACCTCACGACAATTTGATTTAAGCCCAAAACACTAACTTAACAATCATGTTTTCACATACAATCAACCATACCAATTATGTATTTGCAGACCTCAAAACACTGATGGCAAAGGCAACTCCATTCAGAAGTGGAGATGTATTGGCGGGTGTATCTGCAGAAACAAATATAGAAAGGGTTGCTGCGCAATATTGTCTTGCAGATTTACCAATCAAGTATTTTTTATCGAATCAAGTAATTCCGTATGAGTTTGATGAAGTAACACGTTTGATTATTGATTCACATGACATCAAAACATATCAAAGCATTTCGCACCATACAGTTGGCTCACTTCGTGATTGGCTTTTAAGCGATGATGCTACAACTGAAACTATTTCCTACTTGAAATGGGCTTTAACACCTGAAATGATTTCAGCCGTTTGTAAAATCATGCGAAACCAAGACCTGGTGCTTGTTTCACGCAAGTGCGAAGTGGTTACCAAATTCAGAAATACATTGGGATTGAAAGGGAGATTTTCCACAAGGCTTCAACCCAATCATCCTACAGACGACCCAAAATCAATTGCAGCATCCATCATTGATGGATTGCTCATGGGAAGTGGTGATGCTGTTATTGGCATCAATCCGGCAACGGATAGTCCCGCGAAAACAAAACAGCTGTTGGAATTATTAAATGCCTTCATTGAACGATTCAATATCCCAACGCAATCATGTGTGTTGAGTCATGTAACAACCACATTGGAATTGATGAATGAAAAAGCTCCGGTTGATCTGGTGTTTCAATCCATAGGTGGTACACAAAAAACAAATGAAAGTTTTGGCATCAACCTTCAAATATTGAAAGAAAGTCATGAAACAGCTTTGTCACTCAAGCGTGGCAGTATCGGAAACAATGTGATGTATTTTGAAACGGGACAAGGCTCCTCTCTGTCGGCCAATGCACATGAAGGAGTAGATCAACAAACCTGTGAGGCACGTGCCTACGCCATTGCACGCGCTTTTGATCCTTTGCTGGTGAACTCAGTAGTAGGATTCATCGGACCAGAATATCTGTACAATGCAAAACAAATTACGCGTGCTGCGTTGGAAGATCATTTCTGTGGCAAGTTGCTTGGGCTTCCGATGGGTATGGACATTTGTTATACCAATCATGCGGATGCAGACCAAGATGACATGGATGATCTACTTTTACTGATGGGGGCAGCTGGGTGCAACTATATCATGGGGGTTCCGGGAGCTGATGATATTTTACTGAATTATCAGTCTACCTCTTTTCACGATGCACTCTATGTAAGAAGAGTTTTAGGAACAAGACCTGCGCCTGAATTTGAAAATTGGCTTATTCAACAGGGATTGTTTGATGAACATATGAACAGACTGGAATCCAATCAACATCCACTTCTCAATTATATCATGTGAGTGAACATCTTCAACATCATCAATTATCTGATTCAACGAAAAGCTTACGACAGCTTACGCCTGCACGTGTTGCATCAGACACCATTGGCGTTTCTTTGAAAACAAATGAAGTTATTCAATTCAGACAGGATTTCGCCAGCACCAAAGATGCATTGGCTCATTCACTTGATATAAAATCCATACAAGAAGAAATAAACGACTCAGGTCTTGATCATCTTTCATTGAAAAGTAGGGTTGAAAACAGGGAACAATATTTATTGCGTCCTGATCTAGGCAGAATATTGAATGATGCAAGTGAAATCAAATTAACTTCAGGATCAATACATTCAAATGTAGATGTTTGCATTTGTGTTACTGATGGACTATCTGCAGATGCGGTAAATCATCAGTTCTCAAATGTGATGACATTCTTGTTGCCGAAGTTAAAGAAGGACAACATAAGCATTGGACCAATATGCTTGATCGAAAATGGTCGCGTTGCCATCAGTGATCAAATAGGTATGTTCATGAAAGCAAAGATTTCTATTATATTCCTGGGAGAAAGACCTGGCCTGAGTTCTCCCGAAAGCATGGGCATATATCTTACCTATGATCCTAAAATTGGCAATTCAGATGCCAATAGGAATTGTATCTCCAACATCTGGAAGAATGGTTTAAAACCAAATGATGCCGCAGATATTCTATTTTACCTGATTTCGACTTCCTTGCAACAACAAATCAGTGGTATTGCGTTAAAAGACAATAGTCAACCAATTACACAATTAAAAGACAGATAGCCCAAAATCTGATTTGGGATGCTCAACAACTGAACCTTTTACTTCAAGCTATGTTATCAAGTGGAAGCATTATTACATGCATCAATGAAGTTTTAAAAGGAATAAAATGTCAAAAAGATACATATTTGCCGGAGCCTCCAGTGCCATGGCCATAGCCACTGCTGAAAAAATCAGAAACAACGGACATCAGACAATAGGTATCAGCAGATCAGAAATCGCAGGTGCTTATGACTCAAACCATATTGTTGAAAATTACAACCAAGGTTCATTTCCAACCCTTGAAGGAAAATTCAACGGACTTGTTTATTTCCCAGGTACAATCAATTTGAAACCATTTGGTCGCTTGACAACCAAAGACTTTCAACAGGATTTTGACATCCATGTGATGGGTGCTATATCATTTATTCAAACCTATTTGCCATTACTCGAGAAAGATGGAAAATCATCTATTGTATTGATCAGCAGTGTAGCGGCTACTACTGGAATGCCATTCCACGCATCTGTATCCATTGTAAAAAGTGCATTGGAAGGACTGACAAGATCATTGTCTGCTGAACTTGCACCACATATTCGCATCAATGCTGTTGCTCCCTCGCTTGTCAATACGCCAATGGGATCAAAATTTATCAATACTCCCGAAAAAACAGAAGCCATTCAAAAAAGAAATCCCATGCAAAAAATTGGAAGCACTGAACACATTGCTTCTGCCATTTCATTTCTGATGTCTGATGACGCTGAATGGATTACCGGTCAAACCATCGCTGTTGATGGTGGCATGGGTAAAATCAAAATTTGATATAATTCCTATTTTACTGCGTGTGAAAACAATCAAAAAAAAGGATCTGCCAACAAAAATGTGTCCTGTTTGCAACAGACCATTTTCCTGGAGGAAAAAATGGCAGAAGGTATGGGATGAAGTCAAATATTGCAGTGAAAAATGCAGGAGATCTCCTATGCCTAAAAATTGAAAGTTTTTTCTTACTTTCCATAAGTGAATTGATATCATTTCACATAACATTTCATACCAACATTTAAATCATGTTGGTTGAAATTTTGGATTATACAGAAAACATAAATTCAGTTTCATGGATCCTCTATACATTCTATTAGCAGGAGTTGCGGTTGTAATTTCAGGCATCATCGTACTTAAGCTTCATCCGGTGTTATCCTTGTTGTTGGCTGGACTAACCGTTGCTTTGCTTACACCCACTGAATTGGTTCATCAGTTTTTCATCAGCAAAGGAATGAGCGATGCAGAAGCGCTGAAGATGGCGCACAAAAGCATTGGCGAACGTATTGCTACAGAATTTGGAAACACCACAGCGAAAGTTGGTATCCTTATTGCGATGGCAGCCATCATTGGAAAGAGTATGCTCGACAGCGGATCTGCTGAAAAAATCATCCGATCCATGCTCAAAGTAACTGGCGAAAAACGAGCGCCCCTTGGTTTTGCGCTGAGCAGCTTTTTTCTGACCATCCCTGTTTTTGTAGACACTGTTATCTTTTTGATGATGCCTCTTGCGAAAGCGATGGGTATGAAACTCAAAAAAAATTACTTACTGCTTGCCCTGTCTGTGATTGCAGGTGCAGTGATGGCCAACTCGTATGTACCACCTTCACCCGGACCCTTGTTTCTTGCTGGCGCGATGAATGTACCTATTGGATTGATGATCATTATGGGAATTTTATTGGGACTCTGCACCATAACTGTTGGATATTTTATTGCAGTGTATTTGAATAAAAAAATGGATATTCCATTGCGAGATGCGCCAGATTCCAAATTAGAAGACATTGCAGCACTATCACAAAAGGAAGATTCAGAATTGCCTTCCCTCAGATGGGCTTTGTTACCAGCTTTGTTTCCCATGGTTATGATTTGCATCCGCTCAGGCGTTGAAGCATTCGTTAAACCAGGCACTGCACTTACTCCTAATACCTTCATCAACACATTCATGGATGTTGTTTTATTTTTCGGAGATAAAAATATCGCATTGATTTCCGGTGCATTGATTGCACTCTTCGTACTGATAAAACAAAAAAAAGAAGACAAGAAACAACTGACGTCTTTTGTACAGAATGCATTGATGAGCGGAGGTGGCATCATCCTGATTACCGCATCTGGTGGGGCTTTTGGCGGAATGCTTCAACAATCAGGCATCAGTCAACGCATTGCAGACAGTACCAGTCACTTTCAAATGGCCCTAATACCCCTCGCCTTTTTCATCACCATGGTGGTTAGAACTGCGCAAGGTTCTGCAACTGTAGCATTGATTACGGCTTCAGGCATTCTTGCAGGGATGGCACAACATGCACATCTTAGCTTTCATCCTGTATATCTTTGTCTTGCCATTGGAAGTGGAGCAAAATTAATTCCATGGATGAATGATGCAGGTTTCTGGATCATGTGCAAAACAAGCAATATGACAGAAACGGAAGCAATGAAAACCATTGCACCCATGCAAAGCATCATGGGCATAACAGGTTTGATCATCACGATGATTGCCGCATGGATCTTTCCCATGGTCTGATAAGTTAATCAAAACATGAACAAACCGGCTTATATACATACTACACCAAAAGACAATGTTGCCATTGCTGCAGGCTTATTAGGCTTACATTCAGGTGATGTGATCATGGAAAATATTTCAGCAACGGAATTGATTCCTATGGGACATAAAGTGGCGCTGAAAACATTTCAACCAGGCGACCCAATCATCCGATATGGATATACCATTGGCACTGCCAATTGCATCATCCCACAAGGATCCTGGGTGCAAGAGCAGATGTTGCAAATTCCAGATGCGCCGATACTGGATGAAATTAAATTTCAAACATCCCCAATTCCTTCATTTGAAACCCTCGATGGATATACGTTTGAAGGATACAAGAACGAAGATGGAAGTGTTGGCACGAAAAATGTATTCGGCATCAGCATGAGTGTTCACTGTGTAGCAGGCATGGCTAATTATGTCATTGAAAAAATAAAAAAAGAACTTTTACCAAAATATCCTCACGTAGATGATGTGATTTCCATTAGTCACACATACGGCTGTGGCGTTGCCATCAACGCACCTGCTGCCATCATCCCGATTCGCACGATACATAACCTTGCACGTAACCCTAACCTTGGAGGAGAGATTATGGTATTGGCATTGGGGTGCGAAAAGCTACGTCCGGAAACCATTACAGGAACATCCACAAAAAGCGACATATTATACATGCAGGATGAATCTCTTACAGGTTTTCAAGACATGGTGGACGCAGCCATGGAAACAGCAGAAAGACATTTAAAAAAATTAAATGCACGTAAACGTGAAACATGTCCTGCCAGCGATCTGGTTGTAGGCATGCAGTGTGGAGGAAGCGATGCTTTCTCCGGACTCACCGGAAATCCTGTGGCAGGTTTTGCAGCAGACTTGATTGTGAGAGCTGGAGGCTCAGTATTTTTTTCAGAGGTAACGGAAGTGCGTGATGCCATTGAACAACTGGTAGCAAGAGCAGCCGATGAAGATGTTGCAAATAAATTGATTGCTGAAATGAAATGGTATGATCAATACCTGGAGAAAGGTGATGCTGACAGATCAGCCAATACCACACCGGGTAATAAAAAAGGGGGACTCAGCAACATTGTTGAAAAAGCATTGGGTTCGGTAGTAAAGTCAGGAAGCATGCCCATCGTGGATGTGGTTTCACCCGGTGATCGTGTTCAGAAAAAAGGATTGCAATTTGTTGCCACACCCGCAAGCGATTTTGTATGTGGTACGCTGCAATTGGCTGCTGGCATGAATCTTCACGTATTCATTACAGGACGTGGAACTCCTTATGGGCTTTCTATGGCACCGGTGATCAAAATCAGTTCGAATTCAAAATTGGCCAATCGCTGGCACGACCTCATTGACTTCGATGCTGGTCCGGTGGCATTGGGAGAAAAAACCATTGAAGAAATGGGATGGGAATTGTTTCACTATATGCTTGATGTTGCCAGCGGAAGAAAGAAAGTGGCAACAGATGTATTAGGACTTTATAATGACCTGGTACTTTTCAATCCTGGACCACTCACCTAATTATATAAACACTTTCATTATAAAACTATGGAATTATCTAAGATAAAGGATTCGCTGGAAAATGGATTGTTATCCTTCCCTATTACTGACTTCGATTCAGACGGAAATTTCAATGCTTCAACATACAAATCTAGATTAGCGTGGTTCATGGAACATGACATCTCATCGATCTTTGTGGCAGGTGGAACGGGAGAATTTTTTTCCATCAATGAAGAAGAATACGAAGCCATTGTGAAGGTTTCAGTTGAAACCGTTCAAGAGCGTGTACCCGTAATCAGTTCAACAGGAAAAAGTGTTCGCGAAGGAATTCGTCTTGCTGCCATTGCAGAGAAGGCGGGTGTGAATGCATTGTTGCTGTTTCCTCCATACTTAACAGAGTGCCCACAAGACGGTGTTTTTGAATATGCACGTGCCATCATCAATAGCACGAAACTTCCTGTGATCTATTACAATCGTGCCAACGGAACATTGAATGCATCCTATATAGAAAAGCTCGCAGCAGCATGTCCAAATTTGATTGGATTGAAAGATGGCACAGGAAACATCCAGGAATTGAACGATACCATTCGCACCATTGGAAATCGTTTGTCATACATCGGCGGCGTACCCACAGCAGAGATCATTGCTGAGGCATATTTGTCGATTGGGGTTAACACGTATTCATCTGCAGCATTCAATTTTGTTCCTGAATTGGCAAATCAATTTTACAAAGCCTTGCGTGCAGGCGACAAAGCAGTTGTTGACAAAATCACCAAAGAATTCTATATTCCATTGGTGAGGATGCGCAGCAGAAAGAATGGATATGCAGTGAGCTTAATTAAAGCTGGAGCAACCATTATCGGAAGGACAGCTGGTGAGGTTCGTCCTCCTTTATCCATGCCAACCGATGCAGAAATGGCGGAGTTGAAAGAATTGATTGAGAAGAACAAATAAGAATAATTAAATCTTATTTATAAAATTTATGTTGCCCATCACAGATCGGCATTCTCTTTGAATGTCCGCATATGCAATCATTCAAGCCTTTGCCTTGCATGATTCTTGCAGTGCATCCTTCTACTCGTGAAACCCTTGTGGATGCTTGCTTTGCTTGTGCAATGAACATATAATATGCTCTCTGCCTTCCTGGAGTAAGTGTATCAAATGCAGCCTTGAATTTTTTATCTGAATTAAGTTTCTGTTGTAGTTCTTCAGGAACTTCATATTCATCATGTGGCTTTAGTTCCACTTTTAGTCCAGATTTTTCAATATCAATTGCTTCTTTGATATAGGCTTTGATCAGTGTTTCATTCTGAATGATTTCTTCAAGAGAAGAAAATTTCATCATACGAGATGATTGCGTTTGCTCTCCAGGTTTGATCAGAATCCCTTTCTTGTCCTTCATCAATGCACCCTTGAAGAAACCCAACACACAATGTTCTTTAAATCCATTGAGGATAATTACATTCCCATCTTGATATGTATAACAGGGAGTACGCCATTTAAAATCTTCAGTCAATCCACATGAAATCAGAATTGTTCTCAAAGCTTCCGTTTCAGTCTTCCACTTTTTAACCCTACCTAAGAATGCATCTACATTGGAATTCATTCAATCAATTATTTAAATAATGAATAAAGTTAAATCGTTCCAAACTGATTTAACCATGAAAAAGAATAGATTTCTTAATCCATTAATGGTTTTACATGTGTTCCATATCAATATGAGCAACTTTACCAATAGAAACTGTATTGACTCATTTAGGCGTTAATTTTATAATAATTTGATTTTCAATTAATTATTATTTCGTCAAAAAAATAATATGAAAAAATATAAAAAAATTGAACCATTTTTTTCATATATTGTTAAAAGTTACACAACGATTGACTGAGCTAGTGCTTTGCGAACTAATTTTAGTTTGACAGCCTTAAGGAAAATGTGAGAGTTGGGAATATTAATTTGTTCACCAAAACTCCAAATATGATACATTCATTTCTGATGGATGCGACTACAGCGATTGCAAAGAGCGACTATGTTTCTTTTACTTTCTTTGTTGGCACCATGGCCATGATGGCCGCAGCTGTTTTTTTCTTTTTTGAACTTAGTAACACAAGCAAAGAATGGCGCACTTCAGTTCTGGTTTCAGGATTGATCACGTTTATCGCTGCTGTACACTACTATTACATGCGTGGTTACTACATGGAAACGCATGACTCTCCTACCTTTTTCCGTTACGTAGACTGGTTGCTTACTGTTCCTTTGATGTGTGTTGAATTTTATTTGATCACAAAAAAGTCTGGTGGTACAGTTGGTTTGATGTGGAAAATGATCCTTGCTTCTGTTATCATGCTTGTTACAGGTTACATAGGTGAAGCAGGTCTTGGTAACGCAACTACATGGGGAACAATAAGCGGTATCGCATATTTCTACATTGTATATGAAGTATGGCTTGGTAGCGTTAAAAAACTTGCAACAAATGCAGGTCCTGCAGTAGCTGCAGCTAACTCTTCACTTGCATGGTTCGTACTTGTAGGCTGGGCTATCTATCCTTTGGGTTACCTCATTGGAACTGCAGATGGTCAATGGTATGAAAGCTTCAAAAATATTGGTCTGGACATGAATATTGTATACAATATTGGTGATGCAGTAAATAAAATTGGCTTTGGTTTGGTTATCTATTCATTGAGCCGCAAGGCTGAATAAATCAGTATCCCATTCTGATCATACAAATTTTACATATGGGGCGAAGCAATTCGCCCCAATTTTTTTAAATATGCAAATAAGATTAAGATTCATTTTGCTTCTCTTGGGCTCAGCTCTCACATTGCTGAGTAATTTTTTTTATGTACCTGAAGGCAATCAGTTCAAATTATTGATTATTGCGTTGATAATACTTGGTGTCCCGCATGGTGCAATGGATTTGTATATTGAAAGAAAAAACATCAAGCAAGATGAATCAGGTTATAACTGGGTATTAATAAAATACGTTCTTAATATTATTGTATATGCCACTGCATGGTATTTTTTCCCTCTAATATCCCTTGTCTTTTTCATTTTGATAACAGCATATCATTTTGGTGAAATTGACTGGATGGGAAAAACAACATTATGGAAACATCGAATTGCATATTTTATATTAGGGTTATCATGGATTCTTTATTTTTTATCCATCAATATTAAAAGTGCCCTTAAAATTTTTACTTATGTAGGTGGCTCAAATATTGCGGAATCCACCTGGATCAATATATCAGAAGTAGTTTCTGTTTCTTCCTTATCAATATTGATCCTATTGCATATAATACTTTTTTTCGCAAAGAATTCTTTTTACAATAAAGCAAGTGATTATTATTTCTCCTTATTACAATTTGGAATTCTACTTTGTATTTGTCATTTTTCAGCTCTTTGGATTGGATTTGGGTTTTATTTCGGATGCTGGCATTCTATTCTGTCGTTTGATAAAATCAGAATGCATTTTGAATGGAAAAATGATTATGAAAACTGGAGTAAACTCTTGAAAATGGCCATGCCCTTTTCAGTCATGGCATGGATTGGAATGCTATTTGTAATGTTTATGTTTTTCAAAAGTACAAATCAAACAAGCCTGATAACCCTGTTATTCATTACACTATCTGTTTTGACATTGCCACACTTGCAGGTTTTTACCAAATTGAAAATCGGAAATTCAGATTAAAATAATTATAGATTTATCTCTTTGCAATCTTATTAGCAGAATTCCGCTGCCTGGAGCATTTAAAGCGATTTACTGATTTATCTCGGTAAGATGCATGTTTCGTTTTACGGGATTTCATTCGCTTTCGCCACATACGAAAACTGGATGGCAAAGAGTTTTTTCGCATGAATTCAATCACATCCTTTTCCTTCAACCCAAACTGAAATTCAATGGCTTCAAATGGAGTTCTATCTTCCCATGCCATTTGAATAATACGATCTATATCCAAATCACTTAAAAGATCCGGAAATTTATGAAATGCAATGATCGATTTCTCTGATTGCTCTGGAATATATGCTTCAAGAGATGGAAGTCCACTATATGCACAAACTAATGATTCTTCAGCCATAAATTACGGTATGATCTATCTTTATCGTATTGATCTGCTTGCTTATCAATATTAAATGCTCTTTGTCCCCGGGGATCATGACCAACTCCAGCCAGATATGCCCAGTTTCCCCAATTGCTATTAACATCATAATCGATCAATTGTTCTTCAAAATAGGCAGCTCCGTATCTCCAATCCAATTTCAAATCATTGCACAAATAGCTTGCAACATTTTGTCTGCCCCGATTACTCATAAACCCAGTGAGCTTCAATTCAATCATATTTGCATTGATGAACTCATTGGCTGTGTCTCCATTTTTCCATGCATCAAATGCATCTTGATCATGTTTTGAAATGTTGAAAGAATGATTCCGTATTCCATTTTTTTGAAACATACGTGATTGATATTTATTCATCACAAAAGCAAAAAAGTCACGCCATAACAATTCAAAGACCAACCAATAAGTGGACTCATTGGCTACAAAGATCGATTCATATTTTTTCAATTCAGCATAGATACTGCGTGGGGATAAACACCCCAAAGCCAACCAAGCAGAAAATTTGGATGAGAAATTTTCACCAATCAACCCATTCCTGGTTTCCTTATAATTCGCAACAGCATGCGTTCCTGAAAAATATGTTTGAACCCGCGTCAAGGCTTCAGTTTCACCACCTTTGAAATGAATGGCCGCTCGCTCATCCATCACAAAGGGATCCAATCCCATTTCACTAAAACCTGGTAAAACCATTGCTGGAATCTCTGGCGAATGAATACTTTCAGGAGATGACAGTGGTTGCCTGACTTTTAAAGAGGCCTCTACCCTTTTTCTGAAATCAGTATATACATCAGGAAACTGTTGTCTGGAAAAAGGCAGATCATCTGGATGCAACAAATTGCTTATATGAAAAGTTTCTAATCGGCAATTCAAATCGGATAATCGCAACTGAACAAGTGACTGTGTTTTCAATTCTTCAGGTGCAACTTCAGATTTGGCAAAGATGGCAGATACATCGAACTGGTTTGCAAGATCACCCAGAACATCCGCAGGATTTCCTCTAACAACCATCAAACCAGATCCCAATGCACGCAAACGATTATCAAGATCGATCAGTGATTCACATATAAATTGAAATCTGAATTTTCCTGTTTTCTGAAACCTGTAAGAAATAATACGGTAATGTGCATCATCAAAACAATACACAGGAATAATCTCATCACTATGCTTTATAGCGCTGACAAGTACCTCATTATCATCTAAACGCAAATCAGTGGTGAACCATACTATGCTTCTTCTCATTTACAAATCATTGATGTTTTCCAGATAATAATTTGCCTGCACCAGCAAAGACTCTTTATTGACAACAGTCATTTTATTCCAGAGATGATACACCATACCAATACGAGGGTTATTAGACAATTTATCTTCATGTGTATGATAAAAATTCCAATACAAACTATTGAATGGACAAGCTTTGTCGCCCACTTTCTTATCCTTGTCATAATAACAACCCGAACAATAATTGCTCATCTTGTGAATGTATGCCGCAGAACTCACATAGGGCTTGGTTCCCACGATGCCGCCATCAGCAAACTGACTCATCCCTCGTGTATTGGTGATCTCCACCCATTGAAAGGCATCCATGTAAATACCCAAATACCATTCATCCACTTCATCGGGATGTATGCCCGCAAGCAATGCAAAATTACCCGTGACCATCAATCGCTGGATATGATGCGCATATGCGTACTCAAGCGATTGACAGATAGCGTGACTCATACAATGCATCTTGGTTTCGCCAGTCCAGTACCAGCTAGGAAGCTGACGTGTATATCCAAAATAATTGAGCGTTGAAAATTCCGGCATGTGCATCCAATAGATGCCTCGCATGTATTCGCGCCACCCAATGATTTGTCGCACGAACCCTTCCAGCTGATGAAACGCAATATCATTCGGCCTTTTCTGATACGCTTCAATTGCTTTATTCACCACCAAAGATGGAGAAAGCAATTTAACGTTCATTGAAAAGGATAATCTAGAATGGTAAATTGACCAGTCATCAGTTGTCATGGCATCTTGAAAGGAGCCAAACAAGGGCAGACAATATTCCAGGAAGTGATCAAGCAGCTGTAGTGATTGCTCACCATTGATCGGCCAAAAGAAATTTCCGCTATCTACGGATCCTATGGTCTCAATGCCAGCCGATGTAATTTCATCTTCAATGTTTTTTAGATTATTGGAAAATAAAAACGGCGCAGGTATGGTGTGATTCTTGGGAAGTTTTTTTCGATTCTCTTCATCAAAATTCCATTTACCATGAAGTGGCTGCTTATGTTCATCTACCAGGACATTATGTTTTTGTCGCATGGCCCTGTAAAAAGATTCCATCAACAACATTTTTTTCCCACTGAAAAAGTCTTTCAGTTCATGTCTGGAGCTGTAAAAATGTTCACTATCGATGGATTCAGAGGGAATGCTCAACTGTGATGTGAATTTCATCAGATGCTGATCAACCCTGTATTCATCTGGCAATTGGTATTCGAATTTTGTAAAGACGTGCGTGTCAATCAGGGCGTGGCAATTTTTATCAAATTGATGCGTATTATATTCATCATGGATGTGAAT